>NZ_SSXE01000046.1 GCF_021699195.1 Nonomuraea sp. MG754425
CCACGAGTCAGTCGTCCGGCCCCGCTCCGGCCACGGGCCCGCCGACCGGCCCCGCCCCGGACGCGGGTGGCCGGGTGGGGGTCGTCGCGCCCGCTCCGTGCGGGATGGCGGCCTGGCCGCTGGTCACCTACGACGGGACGGTGCTGGCCTGCTGCAACGAGAGCCTCGTCGCCGCCGCCCGCCCCCCGCACCTGGTCCTCGGGCACGCCGACCGGGACCCCTGGCCGGTGTTGCGGCGACGGCAGCTCGACCGGCCGCTGACACGCGCCATCCGGATGTTCGGCCCGCGGCACACCCTGGCCCGGTTCGGCCCGCCGGAGACTCCCCCCGGCGCGGGCTACTGCGAGGTGTGCGTCGCCCTGCCCCGCGACCTGGACCGGAAGGTCGCCGACTACCTGGACTCGCCGTCCGGCCCGCCGATGGAGCGCGCCGTACGCGGCCTCGTGGAGGAGCGCGGCCCGCACGCCTTCGCCCGCCGCCACGGCATCCCCCGCTACAGCGACCTGGTGACGCTCGGCTGGGAGCCGTCATGCGCCGGTTGAGGCTCGCCGACATCGAACGGCTGCGCCGCGCGCGTGGCCGTACCGTGCTGCTCTACCTCACCGACCGCTGCCCGGTCGGGTGCGCGCACTGCTCGGTCGGCGCGCTGCCGGCCGGGCCGCGCATCACCGACCGCGCGCTGTTCGAGGAGATCGTGGCGGGCATCGCCGCCGAACCGCGCGTCGAGGCCGTCGCCGTCTCCGGCGGCGAGCCGTTCGCGGAGCGGCGCGGGCTCGTCCTGGCCGTGGACGCGTTCGCGGACGCCGGTAAGGACGTCGTGCTCTTCACCAGCGGCCACTGGGCGGCGGACCGCTGTCCGGGCTGGATCACGGGGGTGCTGGAACGGTCCTCGACGATCGTCCTGAGCACCGACGCCTTCCACCGGGCGGCCGTCGGCCGGACGCGGTTCGGCCGCGCGGTCGCGCACGCGGCGGGCGCGGGCTGCCACGTGATCGCGCAGATCCTGGACGAGCCCGGCGCGGCCACGTTCGCCCGGGACGTGCTCGCCGAGGCGCTGGGCGGCGACTGGGAGCGGCAGGCCGAGGTCAACCTGATCACCCCGCTGCGGGCGGGGCGGGGCCGTGAGGTCTTCCCGATCGCCCGCCACCGCGCCGTCTCCGAGCTGGGCACGTGCCCGCTGACCGGGTCGCCGACCGTCCGCTACGACGGGGTGGTCACCGGTTGCTGCAACGAGAGCGTCATCACCGGCGGCGGGCCCCGGGGGCTGCGCCGCCGCGTGACGGGCGCGGCGGAACTGCGGGACGCGCTGGCCGCCTTCCGCGCCGACCCGCTGCTGCGCGCGGTCGGCTCGGTCCCGGCGGACGGCCTGGTGCGGCTGCCGCCGTTCGCCGGGCTCGCCGGCGAGCGGCACCCGGACGTCTGCGGCCTGTGCTGGCGCCTGCACGAGATGGCCGAGACCGGCGGCGACGGCCCCCGCCTGCTGACGGCCCTCCTGGGAGACCCGCCATGACCGCCGCCCGGCCCAAAAGACCCGTCGCGACCGCCGTCCGGCTGGGAGGCCCGTCGTGATCGCCGCCCGTGTGGGAGGCCCGTGATGACCGGCGTTCGGGGGACGCCGAGCCGGCGGCTGGCCGCCAAGCTCGGGCTCGTCATGCCGGGGCTGCTCGCCGAGACGCGGCGCATGTGGGGGCACCCCGAGCCGGGCGAGCTGTACCGGGAGTGGCTGCGCGCCCTGCACGGCATGATCCGCGCGACCGTCCCCCTCATCCTCGACGCCACCACGACCTGCCTGGCCCGCGACGACGACCTGTCGCGGGCCGTCGCGGCGTACCTGGCCCGGCACGCGCACGAGGAGTACGGCCACGACCAGGACGTGCTGGCCGACTACGCCCGCGCGGGCGGCGACCCCGCCACCCTGCTCGCCGACCCGCCGCCGCCCTGCGTGGCCGCCGTGGTCGGGGCGCAGTACTACTGGATCAGGCACGCCCACCCGGTGGCGCTGCTCGGGCACATCGCCGTCCTGGAGGGCCATCCGCCCCCGCCCGGCCTGGCGCCCTTCCTGTCCCGGCGCACCGGCCTGCCGCTGGACGCGTTCCGCACGCTGGCCACCCACGCCGTCCTGGACGACGGGCATCGCGAGGAGTTGTGGCAGGCGATCGACCGGCTCCCGCTCACCCCCGAGGCCGAGACGCTGATCGGGCTGAGCGCGCTCAACACGGCACACGGCCTGGCGCAGCTCGTCGAAGCCGTGCAACTGCGCGTGAACGCCGCGCGAAAGGAGACAACATGGCGACCGTCGACCAACTGGAAGCCGCGGGCTTCGACCTGACGACCGCGTCGGAGGAGCAGCTCGCGGTGCTGCGCTCGCTCAGCGACGAGGAACTCCACGTGCTCGCCTCCATCAGGGAACGCATGGAGGAGGCCGCGGACGTCGAAGGGCATGCGTACGCGAGCGGCGGCTGGTGCTGGTGACCGGTGATGACGCGGCCCTGTGCTCGATGCGGCGGTGACAACCCGCCCGCCGCCCGCTTCTGCATGACCTGCGGCAGCCCGCTGTCCCCGCTGCCCACAGCCCGTACGACGCTGCGGTTCGTGACCGTGCTGTTCGGTGACGTGGCCGGCTCGACCCAGCTCGCGGGCAGCCTCAGCCCCGAGGTCTGGCAGGGCACCCTGGCCACCTACTTCGCCGACGTCAGCCGGGCGGCGACCGGGCACGGCGGCCGGGTGGAGAAGTTCATCGGCGACGCGGTGGTGGCCGTCTTCGGGGTGGAGGCCACCCACGAGGATGACGCGGTGCGCGCGGTGGAGTGCGCGCGGGTGTCCCTGGAACGGATCGCCCGCCAGGCCGCCGAACTGCGGCGGACGCGCGGGGTGGACTTCTCCGTGCGGTTCGGGATCGCCTCGGGGCAGGTCGCGCTCTCCGAGCGGGACTCCTCGTTCGCGATCGGCGAGGTCATGAACCGGGCCGCCCGGCTGCAGGCCGCCGCGCCGGCCGACGGCATCGTCATCGACGTGCGGACGTGGCTGCTCGTGCGCGGAGCCGTCCCCACCCGCCCGCTCGAACCGATCACCGCCAAGGGCTTCAACCGGCCGCTGCGTGCCTGGCAGGTCTGCGACCAGGTCGAGGAGCCCGCCGACACCCCGATGGTGGACCGGCGCTCCGAGCTGGACGAGGTGCTCGCCGCGTTGCGGGCGGGCCTGCTCGGGCCCGGCGTGCCCGCGGTGCTGCTGACGGGCGAGCCGGGCGTCGGGAAGTCCCGGCTGGTGGCCGAGGCGGCGCGGCGGATGGGGGCGGAGGCGCGGTTCGTCACCCTGCGCTGCCGCCGGGACGGGCAGCGGCTGGGCTACTGGCCGCTCTACCAGCTCGCCGACGAACTCGGGGCCGACCTGTCGCCGGCGGACGCCGGGGCGCGGCAGGGGGCGTCCGTGCCGCGCGGGCAGGGTCCGCAGGGCAAGGAGGAGCTGTTCTGGACCCTGCGGCAGTTGCTCCGCGAGGCGGCGGCGCGGCGGCCGGTCGTCCTCGTGCTCGACGACTGCCAGTGGATGTCCCCGGCGATGCGCGAGTTCCTGGACGGCCTCGCCGGCCCCGGCCTGAACGTCCCGGCCGCGCTGCTGCTCAGCGGCCGGCTCGACGACCCGGCCGGGTCCGCCGGACCACCCGGCGACACAGGCCGGGCGGCCGACGGGACGGCCCGGACGACCGGCGACGCGGGCCGGGAGGCCGGCGACGCGGCGGGTGTGCTGCGGCTGGCGCCGCTCGGCCCTGGGGACACCGCGAAGCTGGCGGCGAGCGTCGTCGCCCGGCTCGGCGCGCCCCTGCCCGGCGACCTCGTGGACGACCTCGCCCGGCGCAGCGCCGGCAACCCGCTGCACCTCGAACAGCTCGCCTGCCTCCAGGTGGACGCGGAGGGCCGGACCGACCTCATCGCCCCGAGCGCCGAGGCCGCGGTGGGCGCCCGTCTCGACCACCTGGGCGCGGACGCCCAGCGGCTGCTCGCCATCGCCAACGCGCTGGGCGGGAGCTGCGTGGCCGGGGATCTGGAGCGGGTCGCCGACGCCCTGGACCCGCCGCTGGAGCAGAGCTTCGACGAGGCGCTCGGGCAGCTCCTCGATCATCGGCTGCTGGTCACCCGTGCGCGGGAGCTGGAGGTCGAGTCGCCGGTCGTGGCCGAGGTCGCGTACGGCAGGCTGCCCCTGGCCGACCGCGCCCAGGTGCACGCCCAGGTGGCCGACCTGGCGGAGGCCGCGGCCGAGCGGCGTCCGGCGGAGATCGAGCTGTGCGCGCTGCACGCCGGGCGCGCGCACGCGGCCTGGCTGGAGCTGCGTCCTGGAGAGCCGGAGGAGCGGCGGGCCGCCGCCCGCGCGGCCCGCGCGCTGTGCGCCGCCGCGCAGTTCGCGGTCTCCCGCGGCGACCTGTCGATGGCGCTGCAGACCGCGGACCAGGTCGGCAAGCTGGACGCCGGCCTGCCGGGGCTGGAGCTGGAGATCGCGGCCATCGAGACGTACGCCACGGCGGCGGCCGGACGGGCCGACGAGACCCTCGCCCGGATCGCGGCGGCCAGGAGCCGCTGGGACACCGAGGGCAACCTGGCGGCGGCGGTGCAGCTCACCCTCAACGAGGCGGTGGCCCGCTCCACGATGACCGGGCGCCGGCACCGGTCGCTGATCGGCCAGGCGCGCGAGCTGGCGCACCGGGCCGCGGACCCGGCGGCGTACGCGCGGGTGCTGCTGCTCGACGGCATCGGGCACATGGAGGTCGGCGACTACGTGACGGCCGAGTCGGTGCTGCAGGAGGCGTTCGGCCACGCGCGGCGGGCCCGGTGGTGCTTCGGCGCCACCGAGATCCACGGCAACCTGGCGCTCTGCCTGGCCTACGGCAACACCCCGGCTCCCGCCGCCACGGCGATCTGCGCCCAGTTGCACGCCGAGCTGGCGGACGCCCACACCGTACGCGCGGCCGTCGGCTGTCCGGCCGCCCTGCTCGCGGACATGACGTGCGACCCGGCCTCCGCCGCGACGCTGCTGGACGAGGGCCTGGCGATCCTGTCCGGCATCGGGCACCAGCCGGGCCTGGCGGGGCTGGACCTGTTCAGGGCCACGCTCGCGGAGCGGCACGGCGACCTCGACGGGGCCGGCCGCGCCCTGGAGCGGGCCATCCGCCGCTACGACACGATCGGCTTCAGCGCGGGCGCGCGATCGGCCCGGCTCTGGCACGCGACCTTCGCCCCGGCCGCCTGCCCCCAGACCGAGCAGGAGAAGGGACCGGCGGCCGGGAGCTGGGACGTCGAGGTGCTGACCGAGCAGGCCGCCGCGGCGGACGCGCTGCGGGCGGGCCGGCCGGACGTCGCGGCCGGGCACCTGCTGCGCGCCGGCGAGCGGCTGGACGAGGTGCGGGGCGCGGGCGCGCGGATCACCCCGCTGCTGGTGTCCCTGCGCCTGGCCGTGCGCTGCGCGACCCAGGACACCGGCCAGGCGGTGGCTGACCGGATCGCCGCCCAAGCCAGGGCCGCCGCCCAGGTGAAACGCGACGTCAGAGCCCTGCGCACGATCGACGAGCTGGTATGAGCCGACTATGAACCGGTTCTGAAGCCCCCGCCCGAGGATCGAGAAGCAGACACCGAGGAGGTGGACGATGAAGTGGTCAGCCGGATTGGCCGAGATCCTGCCGCAGGAGGAGCCGGCCGAGCGCTGGCTGCAGTACGGCCTCACCCCGGACCGGGAACGCTCCGGCGACCTCTACGCCGGACTCGCCCTGGTGGCCCGGCAGGCCGTGCGCGACGGGCTGGCCCACGACTTCTTCTTCATGCACAAGCCCCCCGGCCTGCGCGTCCGGTTCCGTCCCGGCGACGGCGAGCAGGCCCGCCTCGATCACCTGCTGCGCGAGCGGCTGACCCGGTGGACCGGCGACGGCGTCCTGACCGGCTGGCGGCCCGGCGTGTACGAGCCGGAGACGTACCTGTTCGGCGGGCCGGCCTCGATGCGCAGCGTGCACCGGGTCTTCACCGCCGACTCGCTGGCCTGGCTGGAGCACCACCGGCTCCGCCTGGCCGGCGCGCGGCCCGGCCCGACGTGGGCGATGTCGCTGCTGCTGCTCCAGCCCCTGTTCGGCACGCTGCGGATCGCCGGCTGGGAGGACCTCGGTGTCTGGGAGCGCGTGCGGCGGCATCGCCCGCTGGCCCCGTCCGTGAGCGCGGACCCCCGGCTCGTGCGGCTGGCCAGGGTGCTGCGCGCGGCCTGGCCGAGGCCCGCCGCGCTGGCCGCGAAGGTGTCGCCGGAGGCGGCGGAGCTGGCCGGGGAGTACCGCGAGATCGTCTCCGTGGAGGGCGAGCGCTGGTTCCGCGACTACTTCGAGAGCGGCTCGGCCGGCATGGGGCCGCGCGCGGTGGCGTCGTACCTGGTGATCTTCCACTGGAACCGGGCGGGGCTGTCCGCGGCGCACCAGGCGCTGATCGCCGAGGCGCTGCTGGTTCGTGACGCCGAGGAGGCCCGGTGAGCACGATGAGCGCTTCCGCGCTGCTCCGCGTCGCGGGCCTGCCCGTCCGGCTCTGGCTGGCGGCGGCCTCGCCCGGCCTGTCCGACTGCCTGCGCACGCTGAACCGCACGCACGACGACCACCGCGCGGCGGCGGCCGGCCTCGCCGTGCGGCTCGGCGACGAGGTGGTGCCGAGGCCGGAGCTGACCGCGGGGGCGCGGCGGCTGGTCCTGTCCGCCCGCCGCCGCCTGCACCAGGGGCTCGCCCTCTCCCCCGGCGAGACGGCCCGGCTGCGCGAGATCCTCGCGAGTTCCGCCCTGGCCGCCCTCCTGGACCGGGTGACGTCGCTGTCCGGCGCGACGGCCCGGCTGGAGGAGCTGGCGCGGGAACGGGCCGGCAAGGAGCGTGACCGGCTGCTGGCCACGCCGTGGCACCTGCTGCACTCGGTGCCCGGCGGCCTGTCGTGCGCGCCGCCCGAGGTGGTCGCGGACATCGAGCGGCGGCTGGCCGCGGGCGAGCCGTGGACGTCCAAGCGGCTGCGCCGGCGCAGCGACTACCTCTGGCGGATGATCGACAGAGGCGGCGTGAAGACGACGCCGCGCGCCTGGCTGGGCCACGTGTCGCTGGTGCCCGTCGCCGGGCCGGGCGCGGGCCTGTCGGTGACCGGGCAGGTCGCCGTGGACTGGACGGAGAACGTCCACGACAGCAGGCGCGAGCACGCGGCCCGCGCCGCCGAGCCGGGCCCGGAGCACCTGGTGTCGCTGACGCCCCTGCACCGGGTGGAGGGCGACCGGCTCGCGATCTGGACGACCGACCGCGCCTGCGAGACGCAGCGGCTGGTCACCTCCCGGCTGCGGCTGAGCCCCGCGCTCGCCTCGCTCGTCAAGGCTCTGCGCTCCGGCGCGCGGCCCGTCTCGGAGCTGGACGCGCCCTCGTCCTTCACCGCCGGGCTGGTCCGGCTCGGCGTGCTGGAGGTGTCGGCCCCGCTGCGGCAGCGTCCCGCCCGCTGGGGCGACCGGGGCGGCCAGGACGCCGGCTCCGGCTCCGGCTTCGTGGACGTGTACCGGCGGGCCGACGGCGCCCTCACCGCCGACCTGGCGGCCCTGCAGCACGCCTTCGAGCAGTACCGCAGGATCAACCGGCTGATCGAGGACGACTCCCCCCGTCCGCCCGCCCGCACACGGGAGCGGATCGGGGCCCGGCCGCGTCCCGTCATGGACGTGTTCGCCGAGGAGCTGGCGGCCCGCGTCGAGGAGGGCGAGCTGACCCGGCGCCACCCCAGGGAGCACACGTGGCCGCTCCCGGGCCGCGCCGGCTCCGGTTACGCGCGGCTGCTGGACCTGATGGCCGCGGCGGCGGGGTCCGCGCCGGTCATCGACCTCACGGCGGAGCTGCTGGACGCCGTCGGAGCGCCGGACGCGCCGATCACCTGGCCGACCGACTGCGTGCTCCGCCCGCTCCCGTCCGGCGGCTGGGTGCTGGACAACGCCGGCCCGGCCGGGGTGCTCGACGCGCGGTTCGTCGAGACGCTGCGCCGGCTGCACGGGACGGTCCCGGCCGCCGACGCCTACCGGGCCTTCCTCGCCGAGCTCGACCGGCTCACCGGCGTCCCGTCGGTGGAGCTGCTGATCCCGCCGCTGGCCGTACGGGCGGCCAACGCGATCCGCCGGCCGAGATACACCTCCGCCTGGACCGGCGACCCCGACCCGCGCCACTACGGCCCGGCGTGGCGGCCCGGGAGCGCCCGGCACCTCCCGCTGAACGAGCTGACCGCCCACCGCGAGGCGGACCGGGTCGTGATCGCGCACGCGGGCCGGCCCGTCCGGATCTGCACCCACGCGACCCGCAACCCGCTGATGCCGTGGCCGGTGCTGACCGGCATCCTGTGTGCCGGCTCCCCCCAGCACCACGCGCCGCCCCGCAGGCTGCGCCGCTCGCTCACCGCGTTCCCCGGGCGGGACTTCGTCCCCCGGATCACCGTGGCCGGGTGCCTGGTGATCTCCCCGGCTCAGTGGCGGGTGCCCGCCGGCCCGCTGGGCCTGGCCGCGCGCGGGGACCTGGCCGGGCTCAGGGAGCTGACGGCGCTGCGCGAGCGGCTGGGGCTGCCCCGGTGGGTGTTCGTGGCGGGGCCGTCCGGCAACCGGCCGCTGGCCTGCGACCTGGAGAGCCTGCGCGCGGTGCGCGCGTTCGAGCAGGCCATGCGGACGCTCACCGAGGACGAGCCGCCCGAGCTGACCATCACCGAGATGGCGCCCGCGGCCGACGAGCTGAGCGTGCGCGATCACGACGCCGAACGGGTGGCCGCCGAGGTCCTCGTCCGGCTCCCGCACGCGGTGGCGCCCGAGGCGCTGGCGGCCACCGCGGCCCAGATTTCGGCCGGCACGACGTGACCGGCCGAAGCTCGGAAGATCGATCGAGAAGGAAGGTGGCGAGTCAATGTCCGAGAACACCGCGCCCGAGCCCCAGGACGGCACCGAGCCTCAGGACGAGGTCGAGTCGCTGGTCGAGGAGCTGGAGACGCACTCGATCGACGCCCCTGAGGACGGCACCGTCGCGTGCAGCGGCAACTGCACCGGGTCCTGCTGAAGCCGCGACCTGCTGAACCCTCGATCGCCAAGGACGCCCGGCCGTGCGGCGTCCTTGGCGCTCGGCTCTGAGCCGGCTCCCGCGCTGAAAGGCATCGACGTGACCTCGACCCCCGTGCTCGAGCGGGCCGCCGTCCAGGCGGTCGCCGAGACCCTGCTTGATGACTATGCCTCGGCGGCCGGGCAGGGGTCCGACCCCGGGCCGGCGATCCTGGCCGCGCTGGTGACCGGCCGGGAGCGTCCGCCGGACGATTCGGCGGCCGGCCGCGCCATGGCCGCGTGGCTGCGCGGCTCCCGTGCCCCGCTGACCCATCCGGGCCTGTTCGGCGGCGGCGCGGCGGCCAGGATGTTCGCCCTGCGGATCGCCTCCGGGACGTGGCCGATGCTGGCCGGGCCCGCCGCCAAGCTCCGCGCCAGGCTCGTCGAGTACGTGGCCGCGCCGCGCTGGCGGACCACGGGGGTCGGGTGGGAGGACTACGACCTCATCGTGGGCCCGGCGGGCGTGCTGCTGGCCTTCGCCGCCGACCCCGACGCCACCGCCGCCGAGCGGGCGCCGCTGACGTCCCGGCTGGCGCTGCTCTGCGCGGACCCGGAGCTGTCCGGGCTGCGGGTCGGCCGGTACGAGGGCGAGAAGCTGCGCGGCTGGAACTTCGGCCGCGTCAATCTCGGCGTCGCCCACGGGCTGCCCGGTATCGTGGCCGCGCTGCGCGCCGCCGCCGAGGCCGACGGGCTCGACGAGGAACAGGACGGCCTGCTGCGGCGGCTGTCGGCCCGGCTGGTCGCCGAGGCGTACGTCGACGGCCGGAACGTGATCACCTGGCCGTTCGGCACCACCCGCCCGGACGGGCATCGCGCCCCCAAGGGCGACGGGCGGCGGCAGGCGTGGTGCTACGGCTGCCCCGGCAACGCCTGGACGTTGTGGGAGGCGGCCCGCGTGCTCGGGGACGGCGACCTGGCCGCCTTCGCCCTGGAGGCGGCGCGCTCGTTCGTCGCGGCCTACGACGACGACCTGTATCTGGACGGCCTGGGCCTGTGCCACGGGGCGGCCGGGCTGATGACGGTGTTCGACGCCTTCGCCCGGCACGCGGGGCTGCCCGAGGCGGCCCGGCTCGCCGAGCACCTGACGGACCGGCTGATGGACGGCCTCGACGACCCTCGCGCACTCGCCGGGACCGGCTGGTCGCTGCTGGAAGGCGCGCCCGGCGTGCTGTCGGCGCTGCTGACGAGAAGCGGAGGTGACCGGCGATGGCTCGCCACGATGGCCCTGAGCTGAACGGCCACAACCCGGCCCGGACGAACGACCACGCCCCGCCCCGCGACACGACCGAGGCGACGAGCCACAACACGGCCAAGGCGAACGACCCCGGACCCGACCGACCCTGCCACGACCAGGCTCAGGTGAACGGTCATGGACCCGCCCACGACCAGGCCCGCGCGAACGACCCCGAACCGGCCCGCGACACGACCGAGGCGGCCGGGCGGGTGACCGGCCGGAACGGCGTCGTGGAGGTGCTGCGCGTCCTGCCGCGCGTCTCGCCCGCGCTGACCACCGCGCTGACGGCGACCATCCTCCTCCAGGCCCTGCTGAGCAGCGCGTTCATGCTGGCCAGCGCCACCGTCGTGGCGGACGTCGCCCAGGCGGGCGGCGCGACCGGCGGCGCGATGGCGCACCTGACCATCCTCATCGCCGTCTTCGTGGCCCGCCTCGCGCTGACGCCCCTGACGGGGATGATCTCCGCCGAGCTGGCCCGCCGCCTGGAGGGCGCGCTCGGGCAGACGACCCTCGAAGGGGCGCTGCGCCCGGTCGGCATCGGCCACCTGAGCGATCCCGGCGTCGCGGACCGCATCCAGCTCGCGCAGGGCCTGGCGACGGGCCACACCCCGGGCAAGGCCGTGACGTCGCTCGCGCGGCTGACGTCCAGCCGGCTGAACGGGATCGCCGCCGCGATCCTGCTCGCGACCGTCGCGTGGTGGCTGCCGCTGCCGCTGGCCGCCGCCTGGATCGCCGTGTCGCGGTGGCGGCTGCGCGAGGTGCGCAAGGCGGTGGCGGCCGAGGAGGAGGCGATGCCGGGCCTGCGGCACGCCGCCTACGCCCGCGATCTCGCGATCGGCGACGCCGCCGCGAAGGAGGTCAGGGTCTTCGGCTTCCAGGACTGGCTGCACGACCGGTTCACCCGCGCCTGGCTGGCCGGCATGGACGCGCTGGCCGGCCAGGCCCGCCCGCTGACCAGGCTCGCCGGCCCGCTCCTGCTGGCCGCCGCGCACGCCGTCGTGTTCGGCTACCTGGCCGTCAGCACGGCGGGCGGCGGCCTGGACGTGGCGGCGGTCACGATCGGCCTGCAGGCCACCGCCGGCATGGCCGCGCTCGGCTGGATCGGGGACATCCAGTGGATGCTGACCCAGGCGAGCGCCACCGTGCCGCACGCGCTGGCGATCGGCCGGCTGGACGTGGAGGCCGAGCACAGCCGCCGCCCGTCCGCCGGAGTCGTCGTCGCGGACGAGCGGCTGCCCGCGCGGGAGATCCGCCTGGAGGACGTGCGCTTCGGCTACCCCGGCCGGACCGTGCTGAAGGGGCTGGACCTGACCATCCCGGCCGGTTCGTCGCTGGCCGTCGTCGGCATGAACGGCGCGGGCAAGAGCACCCTGATCAAGCTGCTGGCCCGGCTCTACGAACCGGTCGGGGGGCGGATCACGATCGACGGCGCGGACCTGCGCACGCTCGACCCGATCGCCTGGCGGCGGCAGCTCGCGATCGTCTTCCAGGACTTCGTCCGTTACGAGCTGCCGTTGCGCGACAACGTGGGGTTCGGGCGGCTCGACGCCGACCGGGCCAACGGCGCGTTCGACCGCGCCGCCAAGCTGTCCGGGCTCAACGACTTCCTGCCCAGGCTGCCCGCCGGCTGGGACACGCCGCTGAGCCGCAGGTTCGAGGGCGGCACCGACCTGTCCGGCGGCCAGTGGCAGCGGGTGGCGCTGGCCCGCGCGCTGTTCGCGGTCGAGCACGGCGCCCGGGTGCTCGTGCTGGACGAGCCCACCGCCAACCTCGACGTACGGGCCGAGGCGCAGATCTACGAGCACTTCCTGGAGATCACCCGCGGGCTGACCACGATCCTGGTCTCCCACCGCTTCGCCACGGTGCGGCTGGCGGACCGCATCTGCGTGATCGACGACGGCCAGGTGGCCGAGTACGGCTCGCACGAGGAGCTGATGGCGCTCGGTGGCCGCTACGCCCACCTGTTCACCCTGCAGAGCGAGCCGTTCAGGGAGGCGCCCCATGGCTGACCGGATCTCCCCGAGGATGGCGGTCCGCGCGATCGCCCTGCTGGTGGGGGCGGCCTTCAAGGCGGACGCCCCCCGGGCCGCGCTGGTGCTGGCGCTGGCCCCCGTGGTCGGCGTGACCGCGGCCGTGACGGCGGTCGGGCTGCAGCGCATGGTGAACGCGGCGGTCGCGGCGGACCTGGCGGGCATGGTGGCCGCCGCGGCGATCCTGGCGGGCGCGCTGGTCGTGACCCAGCTCGCCGGCACGGCCGCCGCCGATCTGCGCATCCGGTTGCAGCAGCGGGTCGGGCTCCTGCTGGACCAGCGCATCATGGCGATGACCAGCGGCCTGCCGCACCTGGACCACCACGAGTACCCGCCCTACCAGGACCGGCTGGAGTTGCTGCGCAGCCACCGCACCTCGCTGGGCTCGGCCTTCGGCGCGCTGGTGGAGAACCTGCGGGCGCTGGTCGCCTTCGGCGCCACGGTCGTGCTGCTGGTGAGCGTGCGCCCGGAGTTCCTGTTCCTGCTGCTCCTGGCCCTGCCGACGGTGCTCGCCGTGCGGCGCGGCGAGCGGGCCGCCGCGCTGGCGGAGCAGGAGACGGCGGCGCCCCAGCGGCAGCGGCAGGGCCTGTTCACGATCGCCTGCTCGCCGGCCGCGGCGAAGGAGTTGCGGGTCTTCGGCCTCCAGGAGGAGATCGCGGGCCGGCACCGCGCCCTGTGGGAGCAGGTGGACGCACCCCGGCGGCGGGCGGACGTGCGCACGGCCCTGTGGACGTCCGCGGGCTGGGTGGTCTTCGGCGCGGGTTTCGCCGGGGCGCTCTTCCTGGTCGTCATGGCGGCGTTGCGGGGGGAGGCGAGCGCGGGTGACGTCGTCCTGACGATCGCGCTGGGCGGCCAGCTCACCGGGAGCGTCTCGGGGCTGATCCAGATGCTGGCCTGGATGCTCCAGACGCTGCGTGCCATGGGCCACTACCTGTGGCTGGACGACCACGCGCGGGCCCGGGTCCGGCCGCCCGCCGCGGACGCGCCCGCGCCGCGCGCCGGCGGGGACCTCGTCCTGGAGGACGTCTCGTTCAGCTATCCGGACGCGGCCCGGCCGGTGCTGCGGGACGTGTCGGTACGGCTGCCCGCGGGCCGCACGGTGGCCATCGTGGGCGAGAACGGCGCGGGGAAGACGACGCTGGTCAAGCTGCTGTGCCGGCTGTACGAGCCCACGTCGGGCCGGATCACCCACGACGGCGGCGACCTCGCCGCGCAGGACGTGCGGGCCTGGCGCGCGGAGGTGACGGCGTGTTTCCAGGACTTCTGCCGTCTGGAGTTCACCCTCCAGGAGTCGGCCGGCATCGGCGACCTGCCCCGCATCCATGACGAGCCCGCCGTGCGGGAGGCGCTGGAGCGCGCGGGCGCCTCCGCCCTGCCCGGCCTGCTCCCCGACGGCCTGGCGACGCAGCTCGGCCCCGCCTTCCCCGGCGGCACCGACCTGTCGGGCGGGCAGTGGCAGAAGATCGCGCTGACCCGGTCCATCATGCGGGACACGCCGATCCTGCGGGTGCTCGACGAGCCGGCCGCCAACCTCGACCCCGCCAGCGAGTACGAGATCTTCCGCCGGTTCCAGCTCGCCGCGAGCCGGTCGGACCACGGCACCATCACCGTGTTCGTCTCGCACCGCTTCGCGACGGTGCGTACGGCCGACCTCATCGTGGTGCTGGACGGCGGCACGATCAAGGAGCTCGGCGGCCACGACGACCTCATGGCCCTGGGCGGCCTGTACGCCACGCTGTACCGGCTGCACGCCAAGGGCTACGAGGAGTCGAGGCCGTCGTGGACGCGTGCCCTGGACGACGACTTCGCCGGGACATGAGTTTCGCTCACTTGTGACCAGCTTTGACACAGTCTTGTCACGATCACCGTGACGGTAGGTCGCCTTCCCCTCATGCTCCGTTATGGTCCCCTCTTGTCCGTAAATGGGATGACCTTTACTTCCTGAGGAGGAACATGAGGAGCACGAAGAGGGCGACCGTCCTGGCCGCGTCCGTGGCGCTCGCCGCGGCGCCCCTGCTGGGCGTCGCCTCTCCGGCGGTGGCCGCTCCCGCCGCCACGCAGTCCGTCCAGACCCAGACCCAGGTGCTGGACTGGCTCTCCCTCGACGCGCTCAGCGGCTCGAAGCTGCTGACCAAGGTCAAGGAGCTGCTGGGCAGGGGCTACGTGCCCACGGCGCTGAACGTGACCAACGCGGCGAACCCGCAGTACACGTCCCTGTGGGTCAAGGACACCGCCCGCAAGGTCAACGTGCTGCAGGGCCTGTCGGCCACCGACCTGCCGCAGCGCATCGCCGAGCAGGTGAAGCTGGGCTACCAGCCCAAGCTGATCACCGGCACGGGCACCGGGCCGGGCGCGGTCTTCGGGGTGGTCCTCGAGCGGACCACGCAGCTCGTCAAGTCGGAGCTGGCCCTGACGAAGGAGACCCTCGTCAAGGTCAACGCCGAACTGGGCGCCGCCGGCTTCAGCCTGGCCTCCCTGGACGTGTACGGCACCGTGGAGAAGCCGCTCTACGCCGCCGTCTGGGTGGCCGGCGCCGCCGCGGGCACGCTGCAGGTGACCCTCGGCCAGACCGTCGAGCAGCGCGGCGCGGAACTGCTGACCAAGGCGCGGCAGGGCCTGCGCCCGGTCCTCATGGCCGTCGGCCCCGGCAAGCTCTACACCACCGCGTGGGGCAAGGGGAACACGACCGGGATCAAGGAGTACCTGAGCCTGTCGAAGGTGACGTACACGCTGAAGTCCGCGCAGCTCAAGACGCTGGGCTACCGGCCGCAGATCCTGAGCGCGGAGGACGGCGTCATCGCCTCCGTGTGGAGCAAGGGCTGACCGGCGGTACGCCGCGCGACGCGCTCGTGGGTTGAGTCCGGCACAGGAACGGTGTGCCGGACTCGGCTCCCACGATACGCCAGGTCAGAGCCGTGCGCGCGGGCTCACTGGTTCGACGCGTACTCCGTGGCCAGCTCCTCGGCCATCTTGTCGCCGCCCGCGTTGCGCCACTGCGTGACGACGTCCTGCCATGCCGACAGCGGCTTGCGGCCGAAGACGATCGCCGCGAGGCCGTCGCCGGAGATCTGGCCGAGCTGGGCCCCCTTGCTCACCGCCGTGGCCGAGCGCAGGCCGTTGCCGGGGTTGGCGACGCTCTTGGGCAGGGTCGCCCGCTGCCACTCGTGCACCGCCTTGGCCGTGTCGGGGTAGCCGGGCAGGTAGAGCACCGACGGCGCGGTGCCGATGTAGCGGAAGGGCAGCGAGTTGTTGTTCTCCGTCTGGTACAGGTCGAGGGTCTTGATGCCGCCGTCCTCCTTGGTGAAGTGCACGCCCTCGACGCCGTAGTTGGCCAGCTCGTACTCCTTGGTGCCGAAGGGGGCGCTGAGGTAGTCGCTGATGCGCAGCAGCAGCTTGATCCGCTCGGGCGCGGCCTTCTTGAACGTCACGTAGCCGAACATGCCGGCGCCCTGCCACGGCGTGGCTGACGGGCCGTAGGGGTAGCCCATGTCGAGCTCGTACCTGCCGTCGATCTTGGTGAGGGTGGTCAGCGCCATCGCGCCGAAGCCGTCCTGGACGGAGGCGACCGTGCCGTTGTGGAAGTGCGTCTGCATGTCGGTGGAGCTGACGGTGAGGCTGTCGGGGTAGACCGCCTTGGCCTCGACGAGCTTGCGCATGACGTCGATGGCCTGCTCGAACTGGGGCGTGGCCAGGGTGGAGCCGAACTGGCCGCCCGAGACGGACCAGGTGTTGGGCGCGCCGAGCGCGCCGGCGTGGAAGGTGACGGCCCCCAGCCCGCCGAAGAGCGTCTTGTACCAGCCGAGCCCCCACTTGCGGTCGCCGCTCAGCTCCTTCATCGCGTCGAGGTACTGCTCGGAGTTCCAGGTCTTGGGGATGCCCGCCTTGTCCATGGTGGTGCGGTTGACGAACAGGCTGTTGGCCGGCATCGGCCGTTCGAGCGGGACGCCGTAGATCTTGCCGTTGATGCGGCCCATGCCCTTCCAGGCGTAGGTGGGGAGGTTGGCCAGGTTCGGGTACTGCTTGACGGCGTCGCCCGCGACGAACTCCGACAGGTCGGCGCACTGCGCCTGGATGAACTCCAGGGAGTGCGGCAGCGCGAGGTTGGTGAACATGATGATGTCGGGCAGGTCGCCGCCGGAGGCCATCAGGGTGGTCATCTTCTGGCCGTACTCGGGGTCGGGCACGACCGTGATCTGCAGGTCGACGTTGAGCGCCTTGTTGATCGCCTGCCAGTACCGGTTCTGGGTGACGGGCGTGGGCGGCGGGCCGTAGGTGACGACGACCGCGGTCACCTTGGAGCCGTCGCCGACGGTGTCGCTGACCGACTGGGCGAGGGTCTCGGGGTACTTCAGGTAGAGGGGCTGCACGCCGGTGTCGTCGCCGGGCGCGTCCGGCGTGGGCCCGGCGAAGGGCACGTACGCCGGCCAGGGGGCGAGCTGCTTGCCGGCGTTGGAGACGCCGCCGGACGTCCCGCCGCCCGAGCCGGTTCCGCACGCGCCGAGCAGCGGGGCCGCGGCGGCTCCCGCCGCGGTCAGACCGGCCAGCCTGAGCAGGCCGCGGCGATCGATGGTGTGGGTCATGGCGGGTTCCTCTCGCGGCGGTGTCGCCGGAAGTGCCGGTGGGGGGTG
Source organism: Nonomuraea sp. MG754425 (assembly GCF_021699195.1). Classification (GTDB taxonomy): domain Bacteria; phylum Actinomycetota; class Actinomycetes; order Streptosporangiales; family Streptosporangiaceae; genus Nonomuraea. Next base: position 16,989 of record NZ_SSXE01000046.1, read on the forward strand.
GAGGGGGGTCAGGCTTTGAGCGCGCCGGTCAGGACGCCCTTGGCGAAGTAACGCTGCAGGAAGGGGTAGACCAGCACGATGGGGAGGGTGGCCAGGATGACGACGGCCATCTGCACCGACTGCGGGGAGCTGACGGCGAGCTCGCCACTGGCCTCCGAGATGGACGCCCCGCCGGTGACGTACTGGCGCAGGACGGTGCCGATCGGCCACTTGGTCTGGTCGTTGAAGTAGATGATCGCCTCGAAGAACCGGTTCCAGTACGAGACGGCGTAGAACAGCCCGATCACGGCGATGACCGCCTTCGACAGCGGCAGCACGACCTTGCGCAGGATCGCCAGCTCGCCGGCCCCGTCCATGCGGGCGGCGTCCACCAGCTCCTGGGGGATCGCCTGGAAGAAGCCGCGCATGACGACCAGGTTGAACACGTTGACCAGGAACGGCAGGATCAGCGCGGCGTAGTTGTCGACCAGCCCGGCGCTCTGCACGACGAGGAACAGCGGGACCATGCCGGGCGGGAACAGGAACGTGAACAGCACCAGCAGCAGCATCGGCTTGCCGCCGTAGGTCTCGGGCCGGCTGAGGGTGTAGGCCAGGGCGATGGTGCAGGCCAGGCTGAGGGTGGTGCCGATCAGGGTGATCCCGGCGCTGACGAGCAGGGCCCGGGTGATGATGCCGCCGGCCAGGATGTCGGCGTAGGCGTCGAAGGAGAAGCCGGTGGGCCAGATGACCCAGCCGCCGTTGTCGATGACGTTCTGCGGGCCGGCCAGGCTGGTGGCCAGCACCGTCCAGATCGGGAAGAGGACGAGCAGCACGACGACGGTCAGCGCGACCGCTTTGAGCGCGCGGACGGCGAGGCTCGGCCGGCCCATCCAGGCGGGCGCTTGGGTGCTGCTCATGCCTTGTATACCCCTTGCTCGCCGAGCCGGTGCGCGACCTTGTTGGCGGTGTAGATGAGCGCGATGCCGATCACGCCCTTGAACAGGCCGACGGCGGCGGCGTAGCCGAAGTCGCCGCCGGTGAAGGCGGTGAAGTAGACGAACGTCTCCAGCACCTCGCCGGTCTCCGGGCCGACGGACTGGCGTTGCAGGAAGAACTGTTCGAACCCGATGGACAGGAACTCGCCCAGGCGCAGCACCAGCAGCAGCACGATGACGGGGCGGATGGCGGGCAGGGTCACGTGCCACAGGCGGCGGCCCCAGCTCGCGCCGTCGAGGGCGGCGGCCTCGTACTGCTGCTCGTCCACCTGTGACAGCGCGGCCAGGAAGATGATCGTGGCCCAGCCGCACTCCTTCCAGACGAGCTGGGCGACCACCAGCGGCCCGTACACGTCGGGGTTGCCGATGATCGACAGCGGGTTCGCGCCCAGGCCGGTCAGCCAGCCGTTGACCACGCCCGCCCCGCCGAGCATCTGCTGGAACAGCGCCAGCACGATCACCCAGGACAGGAAGTGCGGCAAGTAGACCACGCTCTGCACGAACTTCCTGACCGTGTCGCCGACGATGCTGTGCAGCAGCAGCGCCAGGGCGAGCGGCGCGGGGAAGAAGAAGACGAGTTGCAGCACGGCGATGAACAGCGTGTTGCCGACCGCGTTCCAGAAGTCGGGGTCGGTGAACATGCGCTCGAAGTGCGCCAGGCCCACCCATTCGCTGCCCGAGATCCCGAGGAACGGGACGTAGTCCATGAACGCCAGCACGTTCCCGAACAACGCGCCGTAGTGGAAGACCAGGAAGTACACCAGGCCCGGCAGCGCGAGCAGCCAGAACACCCGGCTGGCTCTGAGCCGCTGTCGTGGCCGGCTGCGCGATCGGTGCGCGGCCGGGGTGGCGGTGCTGCCGATGGGGGTGGCGCGGGCGCGCGTCATGATCACGTTCGATGCCCTCTCTCGCGGCCCGGACGGTTGTCCGTCGTAACACGGCGTTCACGAAAGATAAAACGGTTACATTCGGACGGTCAAGGGCAACGTCCAAGTAACAGCATCTCGATACGATCTCCCATCCGCCGCCCTGATGCGGAGAGCCCACGGCATGGCAGAATATGCGGAACCGTTTACACCGCTTCTCGCTCCCCCGCCGAAGGAGACCACCCCGTGCCACGACGACCCGTCGCGGTCTTCGCCATCGCGCCCTGGGCCTTCCCGGGTGTCTTCCCGCCCGACCTCATCGCCCGGCTGCGCCGCTCCGCCGACGTGGACGACGCGGTCCGGCTCACCTCCTTCGACCGCCCCGGCGCGGCCGAGGCGCTGGCCGGGGCGGAGATCCTGCTCACCGGCTGGGGCTGCCCGCGCATCGACGCGCGGGCCGTGGCCGCCGCGCCCCGGCTGCGGGCCGTCCTGCACGCCGCCGGCAGCGTCAAGGGGCTGGTGGAGCCGGCCGTCTTCGAGCGCGGCATCACCGTGTCGTCGGCGGCGCAGGCCAACGCCGTGCCCGTCGCCGACTACACCGTCGCCGCGCTCGTCCTGGGCGCCAAGCTCGCCTTCACCCGCGCCCGCCACTACGCGGGCGGGCTCGACAGGGCGCTGTGGCAGCCGGGCGACGGCACCGGGCTGCACGACTGCACCGTGGGCGTGATCGGCGCCTCCCGTATCGGCCGGCTCGTCCTGCAGCGGCTGCGCGCCTTCGACGTGCGCGTCCTGCTGTCGGACCCCACGCTCACCCCCGCCGAGGCGGCGCTGCTGGGAGCCGAGCTCGTGGACCTCGACGACCTGTGCCGGCGCAGCGACCTGGTCACGGTGCACGCGCCCGCGCTGCCCGAGACGCACCACCTGCTCGACCGCCGCCGCCTCGGCCTGCTCCCCGACCGCGCGGTGCTGGTCAACACCGCGCGCGGCTCCCTGGTGGACACCCAGGCCCTCACCGACGCGTGCGCCTCCGGCCGCGTCTCGGCCGTGCTCGACGTGACCGACCCCGAGCCGCTCCCGGCCGGCCATCCGCTCTTCGCGCTGCCCAACGTGCTCATCACGCCGCACCTGGCCGGAGCGCAGGGCCGCGAGCTGCGCCGGCTCGGCGAGTTCGCGGTCACCGAGCTGGAACGCCTCCTGTCCGGCGACCCGCTGCGCGGCGAGGTGCTGCCCGAGCAGCTCCCGTACACGGCGTGAGCCCGTGCGGCGCATCGCCGCACGGGCCCACGGATCTCTACCGGTGTCAGTCCTTCGTGGCCTCCGGCACGTAGGTCAGGTGCAGCACGCCCGTCTTGAACGTCTCGCTCCCGGTCAGCTTCAGCGGGCGGGTCGGGGTGTCCTCGAACAGGCGCTGGCCGTGACCCACGACGATCGGGTGGACGAGCAGGTTCAGCTCGTCGAGCAGCCCGTTCGCCAGCAGCCACCGCACGGTCGTCGCCGAGCCGGAGATCTGCAGGTCACCCTCGACCTGCTCCTTGATCTCGCGCAGCCGGGCCTCGACGTCGCCGGTGACGATCGTGGTGTTGGCCCAGTCGGCCTGCCGCAGCGAGTTCGAGACGACGTACTTACTGGTCCCGGTGAGCCGCTCGCCGATCTCCGGGTCGCTGTCCGTGGTCGTCCAGTACGCCGACCACTCGTCGTACATCCTGCGCCCCATCAGGAACCCGGCCGCGCGCGACATGCCCGCGTCCACCATGGCGCCCATCTCGTCGTTGAAGTACGGGAAGTGCCACTGGTCCGGCCCTTCCACGACGCCGTCCACCGAGATGAAGAAGTTCGCAACGATCCTTGCCATCATTCACTCCTCAGTTCGTCGGCTGACAGCCAATCGCGTATGGCCGGTCCGGTCTTGTACGGAAACGACAGCGGGGCGGTCATATCGATTCGGGTATCGGCCGGGCCTCATATCGATATTGGACCGGCCGGTGGCGACTCTGGTCTCCTCGGTGCCGTGACTGTCGCCGCCCCCGCCCTGTCCCCTCCCGCCGCGGACCCCTCCGGCCGCCGGGTCGTCGTCACGGTGGTGGCGATCCAGCTCGCCGCCTGCCTGGGCTTCTTCTCGGTGATGGCGCACCTGGTCGCGCACCTCCGGCACGACCTCGGCCTGCTGGCCGGGACGGTGGGGCTGATCCTCGGGGCGCGGACCGGGCTGCAGTTCGCGCTGCTGCTGCCGGTGGGCGCGCTGACGGACCTGCTCGGGGCGCGCCGGACCGGGGTGATCGCCTGTGTCGTGCGCGCGGCGGGCTTCGCGCTGCTCGGCGTGGCCGAGGGGGTGGGCGCGCTGCTGTGCGCGGCGGTCGTGCTCGCCGTGGGCGGGGCGCTCTACAACCCGGCGGCCCAGAGCCTGCTGGCCGCCGCCGGTCCCGCGCACCGGGCCGGCGGCTTCGCCGCCTACGTCGCCGCGCAGCACGTCGCGACCGTCGCGGGGCCGCCGGTGGGGCTCGTCCTGATCGGGCTCGGGCCCGGGTTCGCGCTGCTGACGGGGGTGGCCGCGGTCATGTGGGCGGTCGCGGGAGCGCTGTTCCTGCTGCTGCCCAGGCCCTCGCGCCCGCCCGCCGGCGCATCGGGCGCCGCCCGCGTCGCGCGGCCTCTCCTGGGCGTGTGGTCCGGCGTGCGACGGGTGCTCGGCGACCGCACGTTCCTGCTGTTCGCGCTGCTGACCGCGCCCACGACGCTGCTGGCCAACCACATCATGACGGCCGTGCCGCTGCTCGGCTTCGGCTCCGGCGCGGCCACGCTCTGCTTCTGCGTGCTGGCCGCGGTGGCCGCCGCCGCACAGCCGTTCGTCGCCGCCGGCCGCCGGGGCGAGCGCCCCTGGGTGCTGCGCGCCGGACTGCTGTGCGCCGCGGCGGCGTTCTTCGTGCTCGCCCCGCTGGACGGCACCGAACTGGGCCCGCTGCTGCTCGCCGCCGTGCTGAACGGCGTGGCGAACGGGCTGATCCAGCCGTCGATCTTCCAGCGCGTCACCCGGCACGCGCCGGCCGAGCGGTTCGGCTCGTACTACGGGGTGCTGGCGTTCTGCGCGGGGATGTTCTCCTTCGGCGGCGAGATGGCGGTCGGGCGGCTGTTCGACCTGGGGTCCGCGAGCGCGACGGCGGCGCTGGCCGGGGTCGGCGCGGTCGCGCTCGTGGCCGCGTTCGGCGTCCGGGGGCCGTCGGCGACCGCACGGGACGGCCGCGGCGCGGGTTCGTAGCCGCGGCTCGGTCTGCGGCGACCGGCCGCCGGCGGGCTGGGGGCCGCGCCGGCGGCGTCAGGTCAGGCGTTCGGGTCGAACGTGATGCCGGCCGGCTTGGCCTTCGTCAGCTCCGACGCGAACGAGGCGTCCTTGAGCCCGAAGCTGGCCGAGCCGAAGTCGTGGGCCGACAGTCGGTCGCGGAATCCGGCCGGGTAGTCGTCCCAGCCGACCAGCGGCGGGAACTGCCAGGTGCCCTTGTGGTTCTCCGGCTCCTCGCCGGAGTTGGCGAAGCGGAAGGCGTGCGTGGTCAGCCCGTCCTTGTGGTAGATGATCTTGGGGTGGGTGCCGTCCCACTGGAGCTGCGCACGCGCCCGGACGTTGTAGTCGCCGTGCTCCGAGGCCGCCACGTACTGGGCGGTGCCGTTCTGCACCCAGACCACGACGTGCTCCCAGTCGTGCCGGTGCCCGCAGCAGCCCGGCAGCGCCTGGTCCTTTTCGAAGTAGAGCCCGTAGATGTAGGCGCACCAGCCGTTGTCGCACTTGGAGCGGGAGTAGGAGTTGGTGTTGTCGAGGTCGGAGGCGTCGTGGCACTGCCCGTTGACGGCTCCGCCGAGCGCCAGGCCGGGGGCGATGGTGCCGTCGCGGCCGATGGCGGGGGTCGGGTAGCAGCCGTCGCCGTCGTAGTCGAAGGCCGGCTGGTACGTGCGGTCGCTCGACGGCGCGGCCCCGTCGAGCGCCGTCGGCGGTGCGGCGTGCGCGACGCCCGGCACGGCCAGGACGATCACCACGGCGCCCAGGAGCGCCTGCACGGCGAAGGATAATCCGCGGCTGGATGGGCGTTTCGACGACTGCGAAGCACGCATGACTCAGCTCCTGACGATGGTCAGTGACGGGTTGTGGGGTCTTCGTCTCACGAAATCGCCGTGCTGACCAGAGTCCGGGATAGTGATTCACCGGAAATTCCGGCGTGCCTGGGCCTGGTGGCGCGGTCGCCACCGGCAGGACGTAGGGTCCAGATCAGCGACCAGTCACCCGGGCCGTGTCAACAGCGGCCCCGCTGCGAGATGGAAGGCTGGATGACCGTCACTCCCGAGCAGCTCCGCGCCCTGGCCACCCGTGCCGAGGCGCTCACCGCGGAGGTCTGGGCGCTGTGCGGCGTCCCCTCCGGCGGGCATTCCGATCCCCTCGCCGAGGCGCGGCAGGCCGCGGGCTATCTGGCCAGGGGCGCCGAGGACCTCCAGCGCGCGGCGGCCGAGCTGGCCAGGCTGCAGGTCCAGCCGTGCGGCCTGCCGTGGGGCGTGTGCGCGGAGCACGGCAACACGCTCTCGTCCCGGGCGGGCGTCACCGAGTGCCGGGTCTGCCGCCGCACCTGGGACCACGACCGGCTGCGCCGGCCGTGCGCGGAGCCCGCCACGTGGAAGGTGATCGACCAGGCGGGCGCGGTCACCCGGATGTGCGACGGGCACGTCCTCGGCGCCCGCGCCGCCGCCCAGGGGGCCACCTTCGTCCGTCTCGACGAGGTGGGAGGCGCGCCCCCGGCCCAGGGGTGAGATCTGCCTGTCCGGCTCTGTCCGTCCGGCGGCCTCCGGCGTACAGTTCGTCAAGTACGTACTTGACGTTCGTTGCGGAGTTGACGCCGGTGACCCCTGCGGAGAGCGAGTTCGTCGATCGGATGGGACTGACCATGGAGCGCCTCGGCGGCACGCGCTCGATGGGCCGCCTGTGGGCGTGGCTCATGGTCTGCGACCCGGCCGACCAGTCGCTCACCGATCTGGCGGCGGAGCTGAGCCTGAGCAAGACCGCCGTCAGCACGGTCGCCCGGCAACTGGAGACGAGCGCGATCATCGAGCGCGTCCCCACCGCCACCCGCGAGCACCGCTACCGGGCGGTCGGCGGCGGGTGGGAGCAGATTCTCAGGGTCCAGTTCGAGGCGGTACGGCAGAGCCTGGACACCTTCGACCTCGGGCTGTCGCTCCTCGACCGCGACCGGCCCGGCCAGCGCGCCCGATTAGGGGAGACAAGAGACTTCTTCGCCTTCCTCGTCCAGGACGCCGACGAGGTGTTCCACCGCTGGCGGCAGTACCGCGACCCGTCACCCTGACGTACATCTCCACAGAGGGATCTCTACAACAAGGAGAGGCGATGGCCGACATCGTCGAACGGTACGACATCCCCGTACAACACTTCTGGCTGCACGGGCCCCGATCGGGCCCGGCGGTCGAGTTCTCGCCCGAGGCCGGAATGTGGAACGTCTACGGTTACCCCGAGCTGCTCGACGTGCTCGGCGACCCGGTGACGTTCTCCTCCGACACCATGCGGGTCGTCCCCAAGCACCTGATGCCGTCGAAGGACGACTTCTCCCTAGACGGCTTCATCACCCAGATCGACCCGCCGGAGCACGGCAAGCTTCGCAAGCTCGTCAGCAGCGCCTTCACCCGCAAGGTCGTCTCGGATCTCGAGCCCAGGATCGCCGCGCTCACGCACGAGCTGCTGGACGCGGCGCGCGATCGGGAGCGGTTCGAGCTCGTGACCGACCTGGCCTATCCCCTGCCCGTCATCGTCATCGCCGAGTTGCTGGGGGTGCCCAGCAGCGATCGCGCGCTGTTCAAGAAGTGGGCCGACGCGCTCTTCCAGCGGGACGCCAAGGTCTCGATGAACTCCTCCGCCGCGGAGCTCGACGCGGGCATGCGAGAAGACATGCGGGAGGCCATGAAGCCGTGGAAGGAGATGTCCGACTACCTGTCCGGGCACGCCGCGGAACGCCGCCGCCGGCCCCGCCCCGACCTGCTCACCAAGCTGGTCGAGGCCGAGGTGGACGGCGACCGCCTGCCCGACGACCAGGTGGTCAACTTCGCGATCCTGCTGCTGCTGGCCGGGCACATCACCACCACGATGCTGCTCGGCAACACGGTGCTGTGCCTGGACGCCTTCCCCGAGCAGCAGGACCGGGCGCGGGCCGACCGCGCCTCGATCCCGGCCGTCATCGAGGAGTCGCTGCGGCTGTTCACCCCGTTCGCCGCGCTCGGCCGCTCCACCACGCGCGAGGTCGAGCTGGGCGGCGTGACGATCCCGGCCGACCAGATGGTCCTGTGCTGGGTCGCGGCGGCCAACCGGGACCCCCGCCAGTTCCCCGACCCCGACTCCTTCGACCCGCATCGCGACCCCAACCCGCACCTCGCCTTCGGGCGGGGCATCCACTTCTGCCTGGGCGCTCCCCTGGCCCGGCTGGAGGGGCGGGTCGCGCTCGGCATCCTGCTCGACCGGTTCGAGCGGCTGCGCACGGATCCGCAGGACCCGGTGCGCTTCATCCCCACGCCGACGATGAGCGGCGTGCAGCGGCTCCCGCTGCTGGGGAAGTGAGCCCGGGGACGTGATCGGCGCCGGACCGGTCAGTCGCTCGACTCCCTGATCATCAGCTCGAAGGGGGCGACGTACTGGCCGGTCGGGCGCAGCGGGGACTCGATGCGGGCGGTCACCAGCTCGACGGCCCTGGCCGCCATCCACCGGTGGTCGGGCGCGACGGTGGTCAGCGACGGCACGCTGAAGGCCGCCTCGGGGATGTCGTCGAAGCCGGCGAGCCGCACGTCGCCGGGCACCCGCAGGCCGCGGTCGGCCAGGCCGCGCAGGATGCCCAGGCAGACCGTGTCGGTGACCGCGACCACGCCGTCCACGCCGAGGCCCGAGTCGGCGATGCGGTGGGCGGCGGCGCGTCCCGCCGCCATGCTCATGCCGTCGAGGGCGAACAGCAGCGGCGGGCCGGCGTCGAGGCCGCGCTCGGCGAGGGCCGCGCGGTAGCCCTGGTAGCGGCGGGTCACCACGTTCACGCCCTCCAGCGCGCCGCCGGTGACGATCGCGATGCGGCGGCAGCCCCGTTCGGCCAGGTGGGCGGTGGCGACCCTCGTGCCCTCCTCGTTGGGCATGGCGACGTGGTCGAACCGGCCGCCGAAGTCCTGCTCGCCGAGCATCACGATGGGATAGTGGGCGTCGGCCGGCTCCTCCAGCCGGTCGAGCTCGACCGCGCTGAGGATCAGCCCGTCGAACTGGAGCGTGCGGGAGTGGGCGATGGCCCCCGCCTCCCCCGCCGCGCCCGCGCCGGTCTCCTCGATCGCGACGTGGAAGCCCCGCCGCCGCGCCTGCGCGATCACGTGGGAGGCGAGGTGGCCGAAGTAGGCGCTCTCGACGTCCGGCACGGCCAGGCCGATGACCCCGGTCCGCCCGGACTTGAGCGTCCGGGCGGAGACGTTGACGCGGTAGCCAGAGCGGCGGATGGCCTCCAGCACGCGGCGGCGGACCGGCTCGCTGACCCCGGCCCGGTTGTTGACCACGTTGGAGACGGTCATCTTCGACACCCCGGCCAGCCGGGCGACGTCTTCCATGGTCACCATGCCGTGCCCCACCGCTCCGCTCCTGCGGCCGTGGCCGCCGTCCGCGCCGAGCCTATCGTGCCGCACCTGCGGGCCTGATCAGGCGAGCCGGCCCGCGACCGTGACGAAGGAGTGGGCGGGCAGCCGCACGCGCAGCCCCTTGGCCGTGGCGGTGACGCCGTCGTGGGCGCGCGGGGCGACCGCTCCGGGCGTGTCGGGGGTGTTGTGCGTCTGGAGCGCGCCGGCGGTGAGGATCCGGGCCTGGACGCCGGTCAGGGTCCCGCCGCGCAGGTCGAGTTCGACGTCGGCGGGCTGCTCGGCGTCCAGGTTGGACAGGGAGACGAGCACCTGGCCGTCCTTGCGGCTGGCCGACAGGGAGACGGTGGTCAGCGTGGCGTCGCCGGCCGCGCGCTCGGGCAGGCCGGCGGGCAGGTCCACGCGCAGCGAGGCGGCGTCCTGGTGGCCCTTGTTCATCTCGAACACGTGGTAGGTCGGGGTGAGCACCAGGGCCTTCGACTCGGGGTCGGTGAGGATCATGGCCTGCAGCACGTTCACGGTCTGCGCGATGTTGGCCATGATCAGGCGGTCGGCGTGGCGGTGGAAGACGTCGAAGTGCACGCCCGCGACCAGCGCGTCGCGCAGGGTGTTCTGCTGGTAGAGGAAGCCGGGGTTGGTGCCCGGCTCGACGTCGTACCAGGTGCCCCACTCGTCCAGCACCAGGCCGACGCTCTTGCCGGGGTCGTAGCAGTCCATGACGTTGGAGTGGCCGGTGATCAGCTCGTCCACGCGGGCGGCCTGGACCAGCGTGCGGTAGTAGTCGTCGGTGTCGAACGCCGTCGCGCTGCCCTTGGCCCGCCACGGGCCGGACAGCGTGTAGAAGTGGAACGACAGCGCCTGCATGAACGACGACGGCCGGTAGGCGCAGCCCAGTTCGCCGTACTGCCGCATCAGCGTCTCGGTCCAGGCGTAGTCGGCTCCGTTGGCCCCGGCGGCGATGCGGTAGAGCTTGTTGTCGCCGTGGTCGCGGCAGTAGGTGCCGAACCGGCGCGCCTCGGCGGCGTACTGCTGGGCCGACATGTTGCCGCCGCAGCCCCACGCCTCGTTGCCGAGGCCCCAGAAACGCACCCGCCACGGCTCGTCCCGGCCGTTGGCCTTGCGCAAGCGCACCATCGGCGAGTCGCCGTCGCGGGTGAGGTACTCGACCCAGTCGCTCATCTCCTTGACCGTGCCCGAGCCGACGTTGCCGCTGATGTACGGCTCCGCGCCGAGCAACTCGCACAGGAGCATGAACTCGTGCGTGCCGAAGTGGTTGTTCTCCTCGACGTTGCCCCAGTGGGTGTTGACCATCACCGGACGCCCCTGCCTGGGCCCGATGCCGTCCGTCCAGTGGTACTCGTCGGCGAAGCAGCCACCCGGCCAGCGCAGGTTCGGGATGTCCAGGGCCCGCAGCGCCGCCACGACGTCCAGCCGGATGCCGCCCTCGTTGGGGATCTCGCTGTCCTCGCCCACGTAGAAGCCGCCGTAGACGCACCGGCCGAGGTGCTCGGCGAAGTGCCCGTACAGGTGCCGGTTGATCACCGGCCCCGGCACGTCGAGGTTGATGACGGCGGGCACGACGTTCTCACTCATCCGGGCACCCTCTCGGGGAGATGTGTATCGATAAAAAATCCAGGCAACTTTATCGATACACATCCTCGTGTCAAGGGTCTACGGGGTGACGCGGAAGGTGGCGTCGGCCCGGTCGGTCGCGGTGCCGACCGGATCGACGCGCAGCAGGTAGTTGGAGTGGCGCAGGTAGCGGTCGGGCAGGTTGTACGAGCGGAACGACGACCAGCCCGAGTCCGCGAGCCCGGCGACCCGGTAGAAGGTGGCGTCGGCGCGGAAGGCGGCGGTGTTGTCACTGGCGTCGAGCCGGACCTCGTAGTTGTAGTGGCGCAGGTAGCGGCCGGGGAAGTTGACCGACTCGAACGACACCCCCGCGCTGTCGGCCAGGCCGGGCACCATCCGCCACTGCTGGTCCTGGTAGGGGTCGAAGGGGTAGGGATCGACGCGGCCGACGAAGTCGGCGTGCCGCACGTAACGGTCGGGGAGGTTGGCGGACTTCAGCCGGGTCCAGCCCGGCAGCCCCCACCGGGAGACGAGGGCGTTGTACTCGGCGGCGGAGATCCCGGCGATCGAGCCGTGCTTGGCGTTCAGCGGCGGGGTGTAGGCGCGCTGGTCGAGCGCGGTCCAGGAGTTGCCGCCGACGTTGGCGGAGGACCAGGCGTAGTAGTCGTTGTTGACCGGGCTGAAGGAGTCGCCCCACAACCACCAGCCGCTGCCGCTGTTGTTCTTGACAAGCAGCGGGGCCTCGATGGCGTTGCCCTGGCGCAGGCCGCTGGTGTACGTGGTGTAGCTGTTGGGCGCGCCGGTGGTGGAGCGGGCGCCGTACAGCAGGCCGTTCGACAGGTTCTTGTAGTACAGGTAGAACGTCGAGCCGTCCACGACGATGTCGCCGTCCAGCACGGGGAAGCCGGGGCTGAAGTACACCTGGTCGGCGCTGACGGTGCGGAAGTCGGTGGTGTAGTTGACCATGAACACGTCGGTGCCGTTGTTGGCCGAGTAGACGATGCCGTACTGGCCGCGGGAGGCGTCCCAGAAGGCGGTGGGGGCCCAGGTGTGGGTGCTCAGGCCGTGCATGCGGATGCGGCGGTAGCCGGTGAGGCTGGTCAGGTCGGTGGAGTCCCAGACGTGCAGGTACTGGTTGTTCTGCCCGAAGTCGGTGCCGTTGAGGTCGGTGGCGAGGATGACGAACGTGCCGTCCTGCTTGCGCAGGATGAACGGGTCACGCAGGCCCAGCGTGCCGGCGGTGGGGGTGGCGACCGGGTTGTTCTGGTTGAGCGGGGCCCAGTTCAGGCCGTCCTGGCTGACCGCCAGGTGCAGGCCGTAGTTGGCGCCGGTCATGTTCGGCGACTCGGTGAAGTACGCGAACACGTACGCGGTGTTCGCGGCCGAGGCCGGGGGGACGTTGACGGCGAGCACCGCGCATAACGCGGCCAGCAGGACGAGCGCTTTTCGGCGGAGGTTCACGACAGCTCCCTTGTTAGCGTTAACATCCGGCCGGGCGAAAGGGCCGGTAACAACCGAGCACGTGGAGATGTGCACGAGTGTTAACGCGAACAGCGCGACCGTCAAGAGCACCCCGAGGCCCCGCCGCGCGAGGCGGCGGTGGCGGGCGGGCGGGCAATCGTGTGAAATGGTGACAAACAACCCCGAACAGCCGATGAGGGACTTCGATGGGCCTGGAGGTTGAGAGCCGGCCGTCCGACTCGCCGTACGTCGAGCAGGTGTGGCGCAGCCGCAGCGACGGCGTCGGCCGGATGACGTCGGTCGCGGCGGCGAGCTGGGACCTGGTCTTCTGGGAGCACCGCGGGCAGGTCAGCGTGGCCGTGCAGGGGCCGGAGCGGCGGGCGAGCCCGGCCCCGGTCCCGGAGCACTCCGCGTTCTTCGGCATCACCTTCGCCCTGGGCACGTCGATGCCGCACCTGCCGATGGGGCTACTGGTCGACGGCAACCTGGAGCTCCCCGGCGCCACGCGCCGGTCGTTCCCGCTGAAGGGCTCGTCGTGGCCGACGCCCGGCTACGACGACGCCGAGGCGTTCGTGCGGCGGCTCGTGCGCGAGGACGTCCTGGTCCACGACCCGATCGTGGCCGCGGTGCTCGGCGGCCGGCCACCGGGGGTCTCGGAGCGGACCGTGCAGCGGCGCTTCCTGGCGACGACCGGGCTCACCATGGGCGCCGTCCGGCAGATCAGGCGCGCCAGGGAGGCGGCGGTGCTGATCCAGCGGGGCAGGCCGGTGCACGACGTGATCCACCTGCTCGGCTACTACGACCAGCCGCACCTGGCCCGGTCGTTGTCCCGCTTCGTCGGGCGGACCGCCACGGAGCTGGCCGGACCGCGGCCGGCGGAGCCGCTGTCGCTGCTGCCCGGGGCCTGATCCGCATCTCCGAGACGATTACCCGACCCCCGGCATGGCGAGTTAGGCAAGGTTAGCCTAACCTTATGGCCATGACCGAGGAGATCTCTCTCCGCGGCGCGGAGCTTCGCCTCAGCTACCACGGCACCCCCGTGGTCGAGGACGGTCGCATCACCCTGCGGCCGGGCCACGTGACCGCCCTGGTGGGCCCGAACGGCAGCGGGAAGTCCACGCTGCTGCGCGCGCTGGCCAGGCTGCACCGCCCCGACGGGGGTGCCGTGACGCTGGGCGACGGCGCCGACGCGCTCGCGCTGTCCGCGCGCGAGTTCGCCTGCCGGGTGACGCTGCTCGCGCAGAGCCGCCCCACCCCGGGAGGCGTGTGCGTACGCGACGTCGTCGGATACGGCCGCCACCCCTACCGGCGGCGCTGGCGGGCCGCCGACCCCGAGGGCGGCGCGGCCGTCGAACGGGCGATGGACCTGACCGGCGTGACGGCGATGGCGGAGCGTCCCGTGGACGAACTGTCCGGCGGCGAACTCCAGCGGGTCTGGCTGGCCACCTGCCTGGCCCAGGACACCGGCGTCCTGCTGCTGGACGAGCCCACCACGTTCCTCGACCTGCGTTACCAGGTCGAACTGCTGGACCTCGTCCGCGACCTGGCGAACGAGCACGGGGTGGCGATCGGCGTCGTCCTGCACGACCTCAACCAGGCCGCCGAGGTCGCCGACCACGTCGTGCTCCTGCACAAGGGCCGCGTCCGCGCCGACGGCCCGCCCGCCGAGGTCCTCACCGAGGACCTGCTCAGCGACACCTACGGCCTCCGCATCGAGGTCAGCCACGACCCCGGAACGGGGACCGTGAGCACCCGGCCGATCGGCCGGCACAGCAGAACCGTCTCAGCGACAACATGACAGGAACCACCATGCGCAGTGCCCTGACGGCCATCGCCGCCATCGTCGTCCTCGCCGCCTGCGGCACGACCGAGGCCCCCGTGACCGAATCGGCCCCGTCCGAGGGCGCGTCCGGCACGGCCTCGGCCGCCGCCGGCCCCGTGACCGTGACCGACAGCCGCGGCAAGCAGGTCACGCTCGACCGCCCGGCGACCAAGGTGGTCAGCCTGGAGTGGGGCGAGACCGAGATGCTGGCCGCCCTGGGCGTCATGCCGGTCGGCGCGGCCGACGTGAAGGGCTACGCCACCTGGGTCACCGCCGCCAAGCTCGACTCCTCGGTCCAGGACGTCGGCACCCGGCAGGAGCCCAGCGTCGACTCCATCAGCGCCCTGCAGCCCGACCTGGTGATCATGGAGTCCGACGACGCCGCGCTGGCGGAGCAGCTCGAGAAGTTCGTCCCGGTGCTGGTGGCCAAGGGCAGCGACGCGAGCGACAACCTCAAGCGCATGCGCGACGACCTCAACATGATCGCCACCGCCGTCGGCAAGACCGACGAGGCCGGCAAGCTGCTGACCGCGTTCGACGCCGCGCTGGCCGACGGCAAGCAGCGGCTCGCCGCCGCGGGCGCGGCCGGCAAGCCGTTCATCATGGCCGACGGGTGGAAGCAGGGCAGCACGATCTCGGTCCGCCTGTTCGGCAAGGGCGCGCTGGTCTCCGACGTGGCCGAGCAGCTCGGCCTGAAGAACGCCTGGACCGGCGAGGTCGACGACGAGTGGGGCCTGGGCAGCACCGACGTCGAGGGCCTGAGCGGGCTGAAGGACCCCGACATCCGCTTCTTCTACAACGCCTCCGACGGCACCGACGTGTTCGCCGACGGGCTCAAGAACAACGCCATCTGGAAGTCGCTGCCGTTCGTCGAGAAGCAGCAGGTCACCAAGCTGCCCGACGGCATCTGGACGTTCGGCGGCCCCCTGTCCAGCCAGCAGTACGCCGACGCGCTGGTGAAGGCGTTCACGGGTTGAGCACGCACGTCCTGACCCCGGCGCCGCCCACCACGCCGCTGCGGCGGCTGGGCGCCGCCGGGGTCTTCCTGCTCGCGCTGGCCGCCACCGTCCTGGTGGCGGCCGTGCACGTCACGCAGGGCACCTCGTCGATCGGCGCGCTCGACCTGCTGGCGCTGCCGTTCGGCGGCGGCTCCGGCAACGGCGAGGAGGCGGCCCGCGTGCTGCTGGCCTCGCGGCTGCCGCGGCTGCTGGCCGGCGTCTGCGTCGGCGTCGCGCTGGGCGTGGCGGGCGCGCTGCTCCAGGCGGTCGCCCGCAACGCGATGGCCTCGCCGGACACGCTGGCCGTCAGCTCGGGAGCGCACCTGGCGGTGGTCGTGGCCGCGGCGTTCGGGCTGGCGCTGCCCGTGGCGGTGGCGGGCGGGCTGGCGCTGGTCGGCGGTCTGGCCGCCGCCGCACTGGTGCTGGCGCTGTCGGCGGGCGGGCGCACCGGGACGACCCGGCTGATCCTCGCCGGCACGGCCACCTCGCTCGCGCTCAGCTCCCTGACGAACCTGGTCATGATCCTGTTCGAGCAGGAGACGACCGGGCTGTTCGCCTGGGGCAGCGGCTCGCTCGTGCAGAGCGACCTGGCGGCGGTCACCCAGTTCGGGCCGGTCATCGCGGTGGTGCTGGCCGGGGCGATCCTGGCCGGGCCCCGCCTGGACATCCTCGGCCTGGGCGACGACACCGCCACCGTGCTCGGCGTGAACGTGCGGAGGTTGCGCCTGTGGCTCACGCTGCTCGCCGTGCTGCTCGCGGCGGCGGCGGTGACGATCGCGGGGCCGATCGGGTTCGTCGGGCTGTGCGCGCCGGTGGTGGTGCGGCTGCTGCCGAGGTCCATCCCCGGGGTGCACCGGCACCGCATGCTGCTGCCCCTGTCGGGCGTGGCCGGGGTGCTGATCATGCTGGGCGCCGACATCGCGCTGCGGGCCGTGCTGGGCGCGCAGGCCGGGGTGGAGGTGCCGCCCGGCGTGGTGACCACCGTGCTCGGCGCGGCGGTGATGATCTGGCTGGCCCGCCGTTACCGCGACGCCGGCCCGACCCGGACGCCGCCGGCCGTGCGGACGGGCGCGACCCGCTCGCGCGCGGCGTTCCTCGCCGTGGTCGCCGTCTGCGTGGCGCTGCTGGCGGGCGCGGTGCTGGTGGGCCTGCTGGGCGGCGACCGGTGGCTGCTCACCGGTGACGTCGCCAACTGGCTCCAGGGCCGCAGCGGGCGGGCCCTGACGTTCGTGCTGGACCAGCGCTGGCCCCGGGTGTTCGCCGCCGTGCTGGCCGGCGCGGCGCTGGCCGTGGCGGGCACGGCCGTGCAGGCGGTGTGCCGCAACCCGCTGGCCGAGCCCGGCGTGCTCGGCGTCACCACCGGCGCGGGCGTCGGCGCGGTCGCGCTGCTCACGATGGCGCCGATGGCCGGCATCTGGACGATGTCCGCGGCGGCGGGCGCGGGCGCGCTGGTCGCCTTCGGCCTGGTGTACGGGCTGGCCTGGCGGGGCGGGCTCAGCTCCGACCGGCTGGTCCTCATCGGCGTGGCCGTGCAGGCCGCGTGCACCGCCATCACCGTGCTGATCATCGTGCGGTCCGACCCGTGGAACACGGCCAAGGCGCTGACCTGGCTGTCCGGCTCCACGTACGGGCGCGTCCCGGTGCAGCTCGTCCCCGTCGTGCTGGCGCTGGTGATCGTGGTGCCGCTGCTGGCCTGGCTGCGCCGCGACCTGGACCTGCTGGCCCTCGACGAGGACACGCCGCGCATCCTGGGCGTCCCGCTGGAGCCGGTGCGGCTGGGCGCGCTGGCCGGGGCCGTGCTGCTCACCTCCACGGCGGTCTCGGCGGTCGGGGTCGTCGGCTTCGTGGGGCTGGTGGCCCCGCACGCCGCCCGCGCGCTCGTCGGGGCCTCCCACGCGCGGGTGCTGCCGGTGGCGGCGCTGCTCGGAGGGCTGCTCGTCAGCCTCGCCGACACGCTCGGGCGTACCGTGATCGCGCCGGCGCAGGTGCCGGCGGGCCTGGTGACGGCGCTGATCGGCACGCCGTACTTCGTCTACCTGCTGTGGCGGGCCCGCGCCCGCGACGGCGCGGCATGAACCCGGCCCGCACCCGCCTTCCCGCCCCGGACGACGTGGCGTCCTCGGCCGGCGGCGGGTGCGGGCCGCGGGCGCAGGTCAGTCGAACGGCCGGGCGATCTGGTCCAGCCCCAGCACCGTGAGCTCGTACAGGGTGCGCGTCTCGCCGTCGGCGCACCACCATTGCGTGGCGATGCGCATCGCGGCCAGGAAGGCGGCGGTGACCATCTCCGGGCCGACTTCCCCCGGCTGCCGCCGTTCGGCCACCACCCGGCTCAGCTCGCGTTCCAGCCGCACCCGGCCGGCGAGCTGCCGGGCATGCAGCGAGGGGTGGCGCATGGCCAGGCGGGCGCGCAGGTGCCATTCGCGGTCGGGGCCGCCGGTCTCGGCGTAGAGGCTCTGCAGCGCGCCGCGCAGCGCCTGCCAGGCGGTCTGGTCGGCCGGTTGCTCGCGCACGCGCAACGCCAGGCTGTTCAGGCGCTGCTCGTCGCCGTACAGGAGCGCGTCCTCCTTGCCGTCGAAGTAGTTGGAGAACGTCCGGCGGGAGATGTTGGCGGCGTCGGCGATCGCTTCGACGGTGACGTTGTCCAGGCCGTGCTCGACGGTGAGCCGCAGCGCGGCCTCGTGCACCGCCTGCCGGGTCTCGGCCTTCTTGCGCTCACGCAAGCCTGGTGTGTTGCCCATGATGCCGCACAGCTTACCCAACGGGAATAAATGCCCGCTGCGCAAAGTTGCCCCATGTGCATGTAAGGTGTCCGGGTTGCAATCCTTTTACCTAGAACGGAGGGTGCGTGTGAGCGCACAGCCGGCAGCGCCGTCCACGGCGGAGCCGATGACCCACCGCCAGATCCTCGAAGCTCTCAGCGGCCTGTTGCTCGTCCTCTTCGTCGCCATGATCAGCGGCACCATCGTCTCGGTGGCGCTGCCCCAGATCATCGGCGCGCTGGAGGGCAACCAGTCGCAGTACACCTGGGTCGTCACGGCTTCTCTGCTGGCCTCGACCGCTTCGACCCCCATCTGGGGCAAGCTCGCCGACCTCTTCAACAAGAAGCTGCTGCTCCAGATCTCCATCGTGATCTTCATGGTCAGCTCGCTGGCCTGTGGCTTCGCCCAGAACACCGGGCAGCTCATCGCGTTCCGCGCCATCCAGGGCCTGGGCATGGGCGCGCTGCAGATCCTCGCGCAGGTCGTGATCGCCGCGATGATCTCGCCCAAGGAACGCGGCCGTTACAACGGCTACCTCGGCGCCGTCATGGCCGTCGCCACGGTCGGCGGCCCGCTGCTCGGCGGCCTCATCGCCGACACCTCCTGGCTCGGCTGGCGCTGGTGCTTCTTCATCGCCGTGCCGTTCACCATCGCCGCCTTCGCGCTGCTCGCCAAGACCCTGCACATCCCCACCGTGCGCCGCGCGAACGTCAGCATCGACTACTGGGGCGCCACTCTCATCGCGGCCGGCGTCAGCGTGCTGCTCATCTGGGTCACCTTCGTCGGCAACGACTTCGACTGGCTGTCCTGGCAGACCGCGGCCATGGCCGGCGGCGGCGTGCTGCTGCTCGCCCTGGCCACGTGGGTCGAGACCAGGGTCAAGGAGCCGGTCGTGCCGCTGCACGTCATCCGGCGGCGCACCCCCGCGCTGGCCATCCTGGCCAGCCTCGCGGTCGGCATGGCCATGTTCGGCGGCTCGGTCTTCCTCGGCCAGTACTTCCAGATCGGCCGCGGGTACACCCCCACCGAGGCGGGCCTGCTGACCATCCCCATGATGCTCGGCGTGCTGCTGTCCTCCACGATCTCCGGCCGGATGGTCTCCAACACCGGGCGGACCAAGCCGTACATCCTCGCCGGGCTGGTCGTCCTGCTGGCGGGCTTCGCCGGACTGGCCACCATCGACCACCAGACCTCACTGGTCCTGATCTCGATTTACATGCTCGCCGTCGGCGTCGGCGTCGGCATGTCGATGCAGAACCTCGTCCTGGTCATCCAGAACACCGTGGCACTGAGCGAGATCGGCTCGGCCAGCGGCGCGGTCACGTTCTTCCGCTCACTCGGCGGCACCGTGGGCGTCTCGGTGCTCGGCGCGGTGCTGGCCAACCGCGTCGCGGCGAGCATCTCCGAAGGGCTGGCCAAGGCCGGGATCCCGGTGGGCGGCGACGCGTCGGCGGCGGGCGGCAGCCTGAACATCGCCGCGCTGCCCGAGCCCATCAAGGAGATCGTCAGGGCCGCGTACGGTGACGCCACCGGCCACATCTTCCTCATCTCGGCCGGCATCGCCGCCGTCGGCCTCGTCGCCGCGGCCTTCCTCAAGCCGGCCAAGCTCCGCGACAGCCTCGACCTGCCGGAGCCGGCCCCCAAGGAGGAGGCCGTCACCCGCGCGTGACCCCCGACCAGGAAGGCCGCGCCCCCGCATCGCCCGCGGGGCCGCGGCCTTCCGCCTGTCCCCGCCCCTGTTCGCACCCCTGTTCGCGCCTCTGCCCACAGCCCGGCACGCAGCCCAGCTCGGGCCCCTGCCCATGGCCCTGCTCGCGCTCCTGTCCGCGCCCTGTTCGCGCCGCCGTGCCGCCCGTGAGGCCGCGGCTGCCACCCGTCCATGACCTCCGAGCCCCCCGCGGCCGGACCCGGCGTTCAGAGCACCGACCGCACGGCCGAGTCGGAGCGGCCGATCACCGCCGACCCGTCGTCGGCCGTGATGATCGGCCGCTGGATCAAAATCGGGTTCTGCGCCAGCGCCCTGATCCACCGGTCCCGCTCGGGCGCGTCGCGCGGCCAGTCGTCCAGCCCCAGTTCGGCCGCGCGCTCCTCACCGGTCCGGGTGATGTCCCACGGCTCCAGGCCCAGCCTGGCCAGCACCTCGCGCAGTTCGGGTTCGTTCGGCGGGTCCTCCAGGTAGTGGCGCACGGTGTACTGGGCGGACTCGGCGTCAAGGAGGGACAGGGCGGAGCGGCACTTCGAACACGCGGGGTTGATCCAGATCTCCATGAGAGACGACGGTAATGGAAACGGTCGAGATCGGGTCATCACTCCTCCCACCGAGGCCCGGTCATCCGTCGCACGAGGTCACTTCCTGGCTATAAACGGAGCGAATCGATCTTCTCCGCACACGCCACAGGGGCATCCACATGATCCGACGCATCTCCACCGGTCTCGGCCTGGTCGCCGCCCTGTGCGTACCGGGGCAGGCGGTCGCCGAACCCGCCGCCCCGCCCGCGCCCCCGGCGGCGGCGGCGCCGACGCTGAGCCTGGAGCTGAACGGCGACTCCTTCGCGCTCCGGGACGCCTTCGCGATCCTCGAGGGCCGCCCCGTCGCGGCCCGGCTGTCCGCCGACGCCCGCGCGGACATGACCAAGACCCGCGAGGGCGCGCTGGCGGCCCTGGAGACCCAGCGGGTGTACGGCTGGAACCAGGCGCTCGGGCCGCTGAAGGACCGTCCGATCTCGGCCGAGGAGGCGGTGCAGTTCCAGCGCAACATCCTGCGCTCCCACGCGGCGGGCGTCGGCGAGCCGCTGCCCGACGACGTGGTCAGGCTGGCGCTGATCCTCAAGGCCAACCAGATGGCCAGGGCCAAGTACGGCGTCCGCCCCGAGGTGGCCGAGCGGCTGCTGAGCATGGTCAACGCCGGGGTCGTGCCGCGGATGCCGCAGATCGGCTCGCTGGGCACCGGCGACCTGCAGCCGCAGGCGGCGGCCGGGCTGGCGGCGATCGGCGGCGAGGCGCCGGTGCGCTACCGGGGGCAGGAGGGCCCCGCGTCGGAGTTGCTGCCGCGCGCCGGGCTGGCCAGGGAGTTCACCCTGGAGGCGGGCGAGGCGCTGCCGATCGTCAGCGGCAGCACCGTGCTGGCCGCCACCCTGATCCACGCCGTGCACCGCGCCAGCGTGCTGGCCGACCAGGCGGAAGGGGCGTTCGCGCTGTTCATGGAGGCGACGCGGGCGGAGCGGGGCTCGCTGGACGCCCGTACGCACGAGGAGCGCCGCATCCCGGAGGAGAACGCGGTCGCCACGCGGCTGCGCGAGATGGTGGCGGGTTCGCGCTGGATGACCGAGGAGGGCCGCAGGCGCCTCGACCCGGCCAACTACGAGCCGCGCGTCCAGGACGCGGTGTCGGTGCGGGCCGCCCCGCACATCTTCGCCGGCCTGCGCCAGACGCTCAACAACACCCGCCAGGCCCTGGCCAGGGAGGCCAACGCCTCGACCTCCAACCCGCTGGTCTTCCGGCGGGACCGGGGCACCGGGTACGAGTTCGTGATGGGCGGCAACTGGGACGGCTCCATCATGGGCCACCTCGCCGACACCCTGAACGCCGAGATCGCCGACGTCGGCGTGCTGTCGCAGGAACTGTCGGGACGGCTGCTGTCGTCCCGGTGGAGCTACGGCCTGCCGGCGAACCTGGCCGGCGGGCAGCCGGGGCTGAACTCCGGCATGGTCCAGGTGCAGACGGTGGCCGCCGCGCTGGTCCCCGAGATGCAGGTCAGGGCCCACCCGGCGGGCACGCTGTCCCGGCCGGTCAAGGACGGCCAGGAGGACCACAACACGATGGCCATGGCCTCGGTCCGCGACCTGCACGAGAACCTCGACCGGCTCGAGACCGTCCTGGCGGTCCAGTACCTGATGGCGGCCCAGGGCATCGACCTCATCGCGGGGCGGATGACCGGCCTGCCGCTGGGCGTCGTCACGGAGGAGCTGCGGACGGAGCTGCGGCGCTACATCCCGCCGCTGGGTGACGACCGCTACATGACGCCCGAGCTGGAGCGGGCCATCTGGCTGGTGCACAACCGGCATCTGGTGCCGTCCGTCGAGCGGTGACCCGGACGTCCGGATCCTGAGCGATCACCGCCTCGCCCGCGATGACCTGCCTCTCCCCCATCGGGGCGCGGTCCTCGCGGGCGACGGTGCCGGGCGGAGCCGATCTACCCGGACGGCTCCGACCTGAAAGTTTCACTGTCGTAAATCCGCGTTGTTAGGCCCTGACCGGCCAGGACGCCGATCCCGCCGGAATCGCCCAACGGCGGCGGATTGACGACTGGAAAGCGCTTTCCTAGATTCACAGTCATTCACTCCCATGCATGTCGTCCACATATGTGAACGGCAGGCACAGACAGCACCTACAGACAACCCCAGTAGGTAGGAGCACACTCATGCGCACTTCACGACGTGTCCTGACCCTCGTCACCTGCGTCGCAGCGGCGGCGGCCGGCCTGACCGTGGCCGCCTCCGCGCCGGCCGCGGCGGACACCCCCCTGGTCGGCTGGGCCACACAGGGCGGCGGCACCACCGGCGGCGGCAGCACCCCGCCGACCACCGTCAGCAGCGCCTCGGCCCTGACGAGCGCCCTGTCGTCCGGCTCGGCCGCCGTGATCAGGGTCTCCGGCACGATCTCCTGCTCCGGCATGCTCCGCGTCGCCTCGAACAAGACCGTCATCGGCAACTCGGGCGCGACCATCTCCGGGTGCGGCTTCAACGTGTCGCAGGCGTCGAACGTCATCATCCGCAACCTAACGTTCCGGAACTGGAACGACGACGGCATCAACGTCCAGTACTCGACCCGGGTCTACATCGACCACAACTCCTTCAGCAACGGCTACGACGGCGCGCTCGACATCAAGCGGTCGAGCGACTACGTCACGGTGTCCTGGAACAAGTTCTCCAGCCACGACAAGACCATGCTGCTCGGCCACGACGACGGCAACGGCGCGGAGGACCGCAACCACCTGCGGGTGTCCTACCACCACAACTGGTTCGAGGGCACCAACCAGCGCCACCCGCGGGTGCGCTTCGGCAACCCGGTGCACGTGTTCAACAACTACTACAACAACGTCGGCAGCTACGGCGTCGCCTCCACCCAGGAGGCCGGCGTGCTGGTCGAGGGCAACTACTTCGAGAACACCGGCGACCCGTTCCACCGCGGCGAGGGCAGCTCCCCCGCCGGCAGCCTGGTGGCCCGCAACAACCACTTCGTCAACTCGGGCAGCGGTGACCAGGGCGGCAGCGTCAAGTCGATCCCGTACTCCTACACGCTCGACAGCGCCTCCGGCGTCAAGTCGATCGTGACGGCGGGCGCGGGCGCGGGCCGCATCTCCATCTGACGCGGCGGCCCGGGGCCACCGCACAGACCCGATAGATCGGACGGGCGGCGCGTCGCGCGCCGCCCGTTCCGGCGTTGCCAGGCCCGTCACGGCCGCGGCGGCGGTCCTGGCGTGGGCGAAGCGGCACGAGTGCCCGTACGGTGGTGGGCATGTCCACCGCCAGAACCGTGCGAGCCGGGTCCACCAGGGCCGAGCGGGCCGGTGACACCCGTGAGGCCATCCTCGACGCCGCCGAACGGCTCTTCGCCGAGCGCGGCGTCGGCGAGGTGTCCAACCGGCAGATCGGCCTGGCGGCCGGGCAGGCGAACAACTTCGCCGTCGGCTACCACTTCGGCACCAAGGCCGACCTGGTGCGCGCGGTCGTGCGCCGCTACACCACCGAGACCGAGCGACGCCGCCTGGACATGCTGGCGCAGATCCAGGACGCGGGGCCGGACGAGCTGCGCGCCTGGCTCTCCTGCCTGGTGCGCCCGGCCACCGGGCACCTCGCCGCGCTGGGCGTGCCGAGCTGGCGGGCCCGCTGCCTGGCGCAGTTCGACACCGTGCCCGCGCTGCGGCGGATCATCGTCGACGAGTCCGTGGCGACGCCGTCGATGGGGCTCGCGCTGGAGGGCATGTTCCGCCTGCTGCCCGGCCTGCCCGCGGACGTACGCGCGGAGCGGGGCGACATGAGCCGCCTGCTGATGCTGCACACGCTGGCCGAGCGGGAACGGGCACTGCACGAACGGGGCCCAGCAGAAGGGGACACAGCGCAAGAGGGCAGGGCGGAAGGGGACGCGGCGGCGGGCGCGAGCTGGGAGGCCACGGCGGTCGGCCTCATCGACGCCCTGACCGGCCTGTGGCAGGCCCTCGTCACCACGCGACCCCTTTCCGGGTAAAGCCGGCAGCGCCGAGCGGCACGGGAACTCCCACCGATCCGGGCGGGGCACCCGCACGCAGGCCCAAAAACCTTATCCAATACCGATATATACATATAAAATGGTATTTACTGGATGGTTGACTCGTTCCATCCGGCCATCCGCCGCGCACCAGGCACCTTCCGCCACTCCGGAATCGTCCGGTGCCGCCGGTCTTCGCGACCTTCGCCATAGGATCCCTTTATGCGGGGTAGACACAGGCAATTACGGACATGCACAATCTGACAGACGTCGTGACCAAAACTGGGACTGAAACTTCTCGGGGCCTTACTCCGTTCTGCGGATAAGAAAACGGCAACTGCGAGGACATGTGCGCGTCACTTCATCCCTCAGGTTTCTTTTCGCACTGATCGTGACCGCTGCCGTGGTACTCCCCCCGACGGCCGCGCGAGCCGCTCCGCCCTCCGACGTCAAACCCGTCCGCGTCGTCGTCCTGGTCGACGAGTCGGGCAGCCTGAAAGAGCAGGACGTCCGGCGCGAGCGGGCCGCCGCCCAGCTCATCGCGCTCAGCGAGCTGTCACCCCAGTCGCAGGTGGCCGTGCTCGGGTTCGGCAGCTCCAACGGACCCGGGCAGTCCGCCGTCGACATCGTGTGCCCGCTGACGGGCGTGGAGACCGTCCAGGACCGCGAGTCGCTGAACCCGTGCGTGGAGAAGCTGCGCCTGCGCGGCGCCGCGGAGGGCAACGACACCGACCACGCCGCCGCCCTGGTCCAGGCGTTGAAGATCATGAGCGAGCCCGACGACCAGCAGCGGGCGAAGATCGTGTTCCTGCTGACCGACGGCGTGCTCGACGTCGGCGACAGCCCCCAGTACGGCCCCGACGCCCGCACCCGCAACCGCACCGCCGAGGCGCAGATCAAGCAGAGCCTCGGCGACGCGAAGAAGGACCAGGTGCAGATCTGGCCGCTGGGCTTCGGCGCCGCCGACAAGGCGGCCCTCGACACTTTCGCGGCGGGCGGCTGGACCAAGCCCTGCGGCGACCAGAAGACGGCCACCCCGACCGCCCGCGTCGTCGCGAACTCCGCCGACGTCGAGCGCTCCCTGCTGGAGGCGTTCGCCTACGCCAGGTGCGCGGGCATCGAGGAGTCGGTGACCGACTCGCTCGACTCGGGCGCCACCATCGATCTGCACGTCAACATCCCGATCATCGCCACCGACGGCTCCATCGTGGTGGTCAAGCGCGACCCGCGCGTCAAGGTCGCCTACTTCGACCCCGAGGGCGACCAGGTGCCCAAGCAGGGCGAGATGAAGGAGTCGGCCTTCCAGGCCGCGGGCGAGGCCGGCCCGGTCGAGTCGCTGCGCATCCGCAACCCGCTGCCCGGCAGGTGGCGCGTCCAGCTCACGTCGCCGCCGCAGGTCAGCCGCCAGGACGTCAGCGCCACCGTCGTCTGGCAGGGCGCGCTGCGCGCCTGGATCACCCTGGACAACCCCCGCCCCGCCCGGGGGGCGCGGGTGGACGTGCGGCTGGGCCTGCAGACCAGGAGCGGCGAGATCACCGACCCGGCGGCGCTGGAGGGCCTGCGCTTCAGCGCGCGGATGTCCGGCGACGGCTTCGAGGAGCAGCCGGTCGAGCTGGGCGACTCCGGCCAGGGGGCCGACCGGACCAGGGGCGACGGCGTGGCCTCCGGCCAGATCGTCATCCCCGCGACCGCCACCGGCGCGCTGTCCTTCGTCGGCGAGGTGAGCGGGCCCGGCGTGGCCGGTGACGTGCGGCCGTACGCCACCCGCATCGCCGTCGCCACCGAACCGCTGCGCGCCTCCGTGCAGCTCCCACCGGCCGTCGTCGAGCCGGGCGGCGAGATCACCGGCGTCATCGGGATCACCAACGACGCCGGGCCCACCCAGCTCGACCTGCGACTGGTGGACGTCCCCGGCACCGTGAGCCTGTCGGCGCAGCGGGTCCAGGCACCCTCGGGCACATCCGAGCAGCGCTTCGCGCTCCGGGTCGGCCCCGGCGCCGGCGCGAGCCGGGTGAGCGGCTCGGTGCAGGTGCTCGGCCCGGCCGGGCAGCCCGTGGGCGGGGGGTTCGTGGACGTGGAGGTGCGCCCGCCGACGCCCCTGTGGCAGCGGGCGCTGTGGGCCCTGCTGATCATCCTGCTGATCCTGGCGGCGGCCCTGGTCGTCTGGTGGGTCAAGCGGCAGAAGGAGCGGCGGATCGCCGACCCGAGCGAGCTGACCCTGCACCTGTTCGACCGGCCCGGCGAACCCTACGTCAGCCGGCTCCAGGCCCCGCTGGGCGGGGGCCCCGAGTTCACCTTCGAGATCGGCGAAGGCCACCTGATCCCCACCCACCGAACCGGCTACGCCGTGCGCCGCGGCCAGGGGCGGGCCGTCCTGGTCCGCGACCCGTCCGGGCGGGAGCTGGAGCCGCTCTTCCCCGGACGGCCGATCGCCCTGCCCGGCGGCATGTTCCTCGGCGTGGACGACCGCCGGGCCGGCGGCGGCGACAACGGGCAGGCCGCGTACGGCTCGCCCCGGCCGCAGCCCGCCGAGCCGAACCAGAGCAGGACCCAGAGACCGATGCCAGGCGACGACCTGTTGTGAGGGGCGCATGAGGATCTTCGATCCGATGATGTTCGTAGGGCTCGGCGGCACCGGCTGCCGGGTGGGGGTGGAGCTGGAGCGCCGGCTGCGGGACGAGCTGTGCGGTCCCGACGGCATGGATCTGATCAGGGACCTCGCCTGGCAGAACTACCTGCCCTACGAGCTGCCGTCCTGCCTGCAGTTCGTCTACGTCGACCTCAACGAGGACGAGCTGAACCGCACGCGGCGCAGGGTGGTGCCGACCGAGCGGGACCTGCCCGCGGCGGGGCGCACCGCGCACCTCGTCCACGACGTGGTGCCCAAGTTCGACTCCTACCCGGAGGTGGCCCGCAGCCTGCGGGCCACGCTGGGCGACCACGTCAAGGACTGGCTGCCGCCGCGCGAGCAGGAGCCGCTGATCGCGCCGCTGATGCGGGGCGCGGGGCAGCTCCCGACGGTGGCGCGGGCGGCGCTGTTCGAGCGCATGCGGCACGGGGCCGGGCCGGTCGTGCAGGGCGTCGAGGACGCCATCGGCGCGATCGCCAACTCGGGCAGCGAGCTGGCCGCGCTCGGCGGGCGGCTGCGGCGGAGCTGCGACGTGTTCGTGGCCTTCTCGGTGGCGGGCGGCACCGGCAGCGGCGTCTTCTACGACTACCTGCACCTGATCGGCGACGCCTTCGCCCGCAACCACATCAGGGCGCGCATCCACCCGCTGGTCGTCATGCCGTCGGCCTTCTCCGAGGGCAAGGGCGGCGGGCGGCGGGCCAAGCTGAACGCGGGCGCGAGCCTGCTCGACCTGTTCCGGCTGGTGGACGACCAGAACGCGCCGCACGCGGGCACCCAGGTGGACGAGCACGGCATCGTCGGCGAACTGGGCGTGCGTTACCCGGGCAGGGGCGAGGTGCGCCTGGCCACCGGCACCGTGCAGACCGCGTTCCTGTTCACGATGCCGCCCGGCGTCGAGCGCGACGACCTGCACCGCTCGATCGCCTCGCTGATCGTCTCCCTGGCCGGCACCCGGCCGAGCGCCGCGGGCGAGGGCGCCGGCGGCATGGAGGACCGCGGCGAGGCCACCTTCGCCGACGACTTCATCAACCGGGCGGTGGAGCGCGACGTCCAGGCGGCCTCCGGCATCGGCAACCGGGGCGTCTCGACGGCGTTCGTCTCGTCGATGACCGTGCCCGTCGAGGAGCTGGCCGACCTGGTCAGCTCGCGGCTGCTGGCCCGCGCGGCGACGCAGCTCGACGCCGTGCCGCCGGGCTCGGCCGAGAGCAACGTGGACGAGATCCGCCGCATGTTCACCGCCACCAACCTCGAACCGCTCAACTCCCGCGAGCCGCTGCCGCTGCCCGAGGCCCGTCCGGCCACCGGGGCGGCGGAGATCCAGAAGTCGCTGGCCAACCGGCTGCGCGCGATGGAGGACAACCTGGCCTCGCTGGAACGGCGGCTCGCCCGCGCCGTGCCGGCCCTGGCCAAGGACATGGACGTGCGGCGCGGCGCGATGGAGGGGCTGCGGCACGTCGATCCGTTCCGGCTGAAGCGGGTGGTGGCGGGCCTGCCCGGCGACGTGCACGAGGCCGACAAGCTGGGCTTCGCCGGGCTGCTCGACCACCGCAGGGCCCAGCCGCGCAAGCCGTTCGAGAACATGACGGAGGCGCCTCCGCAGCCGCGGCCGATGCGCGACCGGCTGCTGCGCAAGGTGCAGTGGAGCGACCCCGAGGTGCAGGCGTCGCTGCACGACCAGGAGACCTGGTACCTGTGGCGCAGCCAGGGGCTGTGGCACAAGGCGTGGGCCGAGCAGATGCCGCGCTGGGAGCCGCCGCGCAAGCAGCTCGTCCGGGAGGTGCGCGACTTCGCCCAGGTGTTCGCCGACCACGCCGACGCCGACCCCGAGCGGTTCGCGCGCCGCGCGGGCGAACTGTACGAGACCCG
The DNA here is from genome assembly GCF_021699195.1 of Nonomuraea sp. MG754425. GTDB lineage: Bacteria > Actinomycetota > Actinomycetes > Streptosporangiales > Streptosporangiaceae > Nonomuraea. Next base: position 45,814 of record NZ_SSXE01000046.1, read on the forward strand.
CGTCGGCGTCTACCACCTGCTGCCGCCCGCCGGCGCCGAGTCCTTCTACGACACGGTGGTGCGCCGCTTCCTCGACGTGTTCGTCTCCCAGCAGCTCCTGCGCCCCACCGACGGCGAGGCCGGCGTGGTCGACACGCTGATCGGGCCGGACGGCTGGCGGCACGCCTACGACCTGGCCTGGCGGTCCGGCAGGCCGGCCGACGCGCTGGCCTGGGTGCGGGAGAAACTCAAGCTGGAGGTGAAGAAGCAGTTCAAGGACCAGGAGGAGGCCGCCAAGCTGGGCGAGCAGCCGCTGCTGCCGTCGCTGGCCGACATCCTCAGCCAGGCCGCGACCGGCGGCGACGACCCGCACGTGCGGCAGTTCCAGCTCAAGCTGGCCGACCTGGTGCCGGGCGGCTTCACCCCCGACGGCACGGGCGACCTGCGGGTGCTCGTCTCCTATCCGGCGCCGGCCAAGGACACCGGCCTCGAACGTTTCCTCAAGGAGCGGATCGACCTGCCCGCCGAGTCCGACTGGCGCAACATCGACGCCGACTCGGTGACGGTCGCGCAGGTCCGCACCTCGATGAGCGTCACCCAGGTGCGCGAGTTGCGCGAGGTGCTGCACTCGTGGGCCGACGCGCTGCACGACGAGCGCCCGCAGGACAACCTGAAGTGGCGCCAGCGGCTCGGCTACGACTTCGGTTACCTGGCCACCACCGAGGAGCACCGGATCCGCATCCTGCACCGGCTGCTCTGCCTGCTGTGGAACGGGCAGGTCAGCGTGGTGGAGGGCGAGCCGGCCGCGCCGTCGCGGATCCGGATCGACGTCGAGGGCGGCTCGATGACGCTGCCGCTGACCGGGTACGGCAAGGCGTCCTCGTGGCCGAGCGTGCTCCGGGCGTACGAGCAGTGGGTGATCAGCGGCGACGAGGAGTTCCGCAGCCTGGTCAGCGATCAGCTCATGAACGCCCTGCCGAGAGGGCTGGCGGGCACGCTCAGCCGCCCCGATCCGCTCTTCGAGCTGGTCGTCGGCATGGCCGCGGACCAGCTCGGCCTGCTGGAGATCATGATGCCCAAGCTGCCGTCGGGCGCGCGCAACCGGGCCGACCAGCTCGTCGCGTTCTGGGACCGCACGCTGCCGGCCGCGCTGGACATGCCGTTCGAACGGGTCGCCGAGGCCGTCGCCTACAACCTGCGCGACCTGGACGCGCTCGCCGGGGAGTGAGCATGGTCGAAGTGCTCGACCTGCGCAAGGACGAGGCGGCCAGGCTCGGCCCCCGGGTGCTGGTGGTGACCGACACCGAGCGGCTGGCCGACGGGCAGCGGGTGCTGCAGGAGGTGTTCAGCTCGCGCCTGGTCAGGCAGGTCCTGGTGGTGGCGCTGGGGCCCGAGCCGCGCCTGCCCCCAGCGCTGAACGGCGAGAGCCGCAGGGTGTTGTGGGTGGGCGACCCCTGCGGCATCCTGTGGAACGCCGACACCGGCGAGGCCACGCACGGGCCGGGCGTCAGCGCCGAGTCCATCCTGGTCGACCTGCTCTCCCAGCCCGAGGTCTTCGACGAGGTGGTCAACGAGCTGGGCGACATCCCGTACGGGATCGCCTCGCCCGGCTGGCGCATCGTGGCCGGCCGGATCGACCCGGAGGTGCTCGCGCAGGCGTTCACCGACGTGGCCGAGCGGTTCGGCGGGCCGATCCAGCAGGAGAGCGCGCTGTTCGCCTCGCCGCTGGCCACCGCGCTGCCGGTGCTCAGCGGCACCGCCGACCTGCCGGCCGACCTGCTGGACGCGCTCGTCCCCGGCGGCCGGATGGACCGGCTGCACCGGCGGGCCCGCGAGCAGCTCGACCGGGCCGCCCGCGCCCTCGACGACCTGGGCTACCTGCACGCCGCCCCGGTCCGGGCCGCGATCGTGGACGAGGTGATCGCGGCGGGCCGGGCGCTGGCCGAGTTCCGCGACGCCGTCGAGCGGCTGTTCGCGGAGATCGACCACGGCGACGAGGACGCCGCCGACCGGCTGGCCGCCAACGGCGTCAAGTTCGCCACCCCGGCCGGCATGGGGCACGCCGAGATCGTCGGCGAGCTGCGCGCCGACGTGGCTTCGGCCCTGGCCGAGCGCAGGAGCCTGACGCGGATGGTGGCGCGGCTGCGCCTGCTGGCCGACCAGAGCGCGCCCATCGGCAGCGCCGCGTTCGTCTCCGACTGCCGCCGGATCTGCCCCGACGAGCTGCTCAACGACCTGCACGCGCCCGCGGAGTTCCCGCCCGGCCTGGCCGAGCGCTTCGTCTACTGGCGGCGCTCGCGGGCGTGGTGGCGCGACCGGCTCGCGCTCGGCCCGGCCAGGACCGCCCTCGACGGGCTGCGCTCGCTGCTCGAACGGGTCGCCGCCAGCGAGTGGACGCTGGGCGAGGCCCGTACGCACACCTCCGACGCGGCCCGGACGCTGGCGGCGGCGCTGCACGAGATCTGCGCGCAGGTGTCGGCCACGCTGTCCGACTGGAGCCGGGCCGAGGCCGGGCAGGCCGCCGCGAGCCCCGCGCTGGACGAGGAGGTCACCGTGCGCCTGCGCGACCGGGGCGGCCAGTTGCGCGAGGTCGTCACCGGCGACCTGCTCGACGCGGTGACGGGCTGGCTGGAGCCCGGCTGGACGGCGCTGGAGCACGGCGACTTCCGGGACGTGCAGACGGGCCTGGAGCGCCGGGTGGACGAGACGCTGCGCCAGTACCGCTACCACCTGGCCCACCGGGGCGTGCAGGAGAAGCCGGAGTTCGGCACCGCCGACGCGGGCCGGCAGGAGCTGGTGGACGCGGTGTGGCGGCAGTCGCAGCACGTGGTGCGGGCCCTGCGGGCCCAGCCCGGCGGGCAGATGTTGCAGCTCTGCGGCGATCGCGACCTGTCGGCGCTGCTGCGGCAGTCGTCCGCGGTGCGCTTCGCGCCCAGGGCCGTGCGGGGCCAGGACAACCCGCCCGGGGTCGTGTGGACCCGGTCGGGCCAGTACGCCGGCACCCTGCGCCTGGTGCCGCTGCGTCCCGGGACGGCGGAGGAGGACTGGAGTGGTGATGGAGCCTGAGCCGCTGGACTTCGACTCCCCCGAAGGCGACCCGGTGAGCTGGGAGGTGGAGGCGGAGCCGTGGCACGACCCGTTCGAGCGCCGGCTGACCCACCTCGCCTCCGGCACCAGGCTCGTGCAGCGGCGGGTGCCCCGCGCGGCGGGCCGCGACCGCGAGTACCTCTACGACCTGCTGGAGAACGAGGCCCGCATGGGCGTCAGGCTGCTCACCCGGTTGCACCGCGCCTATCCGCCCGAGCTGACCAGGCTCGCCGGGCACAGCCTCGACGAGGAGGAGCCGTTCGTGCTGCTCTACGACTACCGGGGTGAGCCGGTCAGCCGCTGCTTCGGCAAGCTGCTGATCAACGACCAGCGGGCGCTGCAGGCGAGCCTGGTCCGGGCGGTGCGCATCCTGTCGGCCTGCGACATCGTGCACCGGCGCATCGAGCCGGCCACCGTGCGCTGGGACGACGTCACCGTGCAGCTCACCGACCTCAGCCACGCCACGCTGGCCGGCTCGCGCCGGCTGCGGATGGGCGAGGCGCCCTACGCCTGCCCCGCGCAACGGGCCGGCGAGGGCGTGGCGTCCACCGCCGACGACCTCTGGAGCGCGGGCATGGTGATCTACCGCACGGTCACCGGCCGCGAGATCGCCGAGGTGCCCGACCTGTCGGGCGTCCCCGCCCTGCAGCCGATCGGCGACGTCTTCTCCGGCTCGCCCCCGTCGGCCCAGGAGGTGCTGGCCCGGCTGCGCATGCCCGACCCGATGCAGGCCATCGCCGTCGAGCGGGACCTCGGGCTGGAGGAGGGCCGGGCCGCCTTCGACCGGGCCCGCGCGGCCAGGCGCGAACCCGCGGGCGACGAGGAGCGGGTGGCCCCCGAGCCCTCCGACGTCGGGGAGGGCGCGACCCGGGTGCACCACGTGCCCGTCTCGGACGATCAGCAGCCGCCGCCCCCGTGGGCCCGCTGGCTGCCGCTGGCCGTGATCGTCGTCCTGCTCGCCGTGCTCCTCTGGGTGGTGACCCGGTGATCCTGTGCCCGATCTGCCTGCACGAGTTCTCCTGGAGCGAGGACGAGCTCTACGAACGCACCCCCGCGGGCCAGTACCAGCCGCTGTCCCTGGACGAGGTGAGCGGGCCCCGCCGCGAGGACCTGCTGCGCGCGGCCCACGTACGCTGCCCGGCCCCCGCCGGCGCCGGCCTCGAACACCACCTGCCCTACACCTACGTCCGGCACGGCCGTCCCCTGGTGATCGGCCTGGTCGGCGGGCCGGAGACGGGCAAGACGCACCTGCTGGCCGCCATGATCGGCGCCATCGAGCAGGGCGGGCTGCGGCCGTACGGGCTGACCACGGACGCGGTGGACATCGACCGGCACGCCGAGTACGTCGACTCGTACGTGCATCCGCTGCTGGTCGAGCGGGTCGCGCTGAGCCGCACCGCCCACCGGGCCACCGCCGAGCCGGTGGACGCGCTGCTCGTCAACGACGGGCGGCACACGACCGCGGTGGCCTTCTTCGACATCGCCGGCGAGCTGCTGCGCAGCGCCACGCACGAGGCGACCAGGTTCGTGCCGGCCATCGGCGGGCTGCTGTTCGTCATCGACGCCACCACCAGGTCGGCCAGGATGGGAGACGACTCGTTCCGCGCCGTGCTGGACCGGCTGCCCAAGGCCGGCGGGCGGCTGGACGTCCCGGCCGCCATCGCGGTCACCAAGAGCGACGCGGTGCGCTTCCAGGCGCCGGTGGACACGTGGCTGTACGCGGAGCCCGACGGGCTCGACCCGGCGTCGGTGCTGCGCGAGAGCCGGGACGTCTACGCCTACCTGCACCGGCGGGGGGCGCAGGCGTGGCTGAGCCCGTACGACAAGTGCCGCAGGTGCACGCTGCACTTCGTCTCGGCGACGGGCGCCGCCGCCGAGGAGGGGCGCTTCCGCAGGGGTGTGCGGCCCCGGCGCGTCCTGGAACCGCTGATCTCGCTCTTCGCCATGACAGGCGTCCTGCGCGGCTATCCGGAGGTGGGGATCTGATGGGACGTTACGCCGCCGTCGACTGGATCCAGTTCGAGTGGGACGAGCGGCGCGGCGGCTTCGGCCCCGTGCGCTCGTCCATGGAGCGCGCCCGCGCCCAGGGCTGGTACCAGCAGCTTGCCCACTGGCTCGACCCCGGGCAGGGGGCGGGGGTCAGCCTCTGCCGTCTCGTGCTGAACGAGCGGGTGGTGGTGCTCTCCCGCACGCGGACCGACGACACCGACAGCCGGCGCAACATCCGCGTGCAGGCGTACCTGGGCAATCAGGCCACGCGGCCGGAGGCCATGCCGAACGTGCGCCAGACGCTCGCGCTGGCCTCCGGCTGGGCCGCGCGGCTGCCCGACACGGACGAGCCGCTCGACCTGGGCGAGCTGATCGGCTCGTACGAGGTCGCGGGGGCCGCGCTCGACCGGGAGTCGCGGGCGGGGGCGGCGGCGCTGGCGCCGATCGTCTCCGAGTGCCTGCGCCGGCCGCAGGTGCCGCTCTCGGTGGTCTCGTCCGGGAATCCGATCGTGCAGCTCTGGGGGCTGGTGGACATCGTCGATCTGGTGCTGGGGCGCTATCCGGAGACGTTCTCCACCTATGAGACCGACGACGTCAAGCCGGAGGCCGAGATCATCTTCCTGCGGAAGTGGCCGGGGGCGAGGTCGCAGGGCTCGCAACGCGTCCGGGTCGATCCACGCGATCCCGGCCAGGAAGACCGGTGCTACGAGATCGCCTCGATGGTCGTGGCCGCGTACGCGGAGGATCAGCTCGTGGGACTGGTCAAGCGGTTGCGGATCGACGACCGGACGACGCTGGAGGAGCGGCTGCGGCTGCTCGGGTCGGTCAGGTACGACTCGACCACGCCCGTGGCCCGGCCCGCGCCGGCCGTGGCGGCGGACCCGCCGCAGCACGATCCGGTCTGGTCACCGGTGAGCCCCCGGCAGCCTTACGGTGTGGACCGGTCCGGGCCTCTGACGGACCGCCCGGCCGCGGAGGAGCCGGCGCGGGGCGCCCAGCCGTCCGCGTCGCGGGCGCGTCCGGCCGCCGGGCGGCAGGCGGGGCGCACGCCGGGGCGGGCCGAGCCGCCCGACGCGCCCGGCACGACGGCACCGGCCGCGGGCGGCTCGGCGGGTGCGGGTGGCGCGGCGGGAGAAGGCGGTGTCGGGAGGGCGGGCAGCACGGGCGCGGACGGCTTCACGGGAGCGGAGGCGAGCGGCGTCGTGGAAGCGGAAGGTCAGCCGGGCGTGACGGGACAGGGCGGTCAACGGCACGGCGGCCAGGGGCCAGGCGTGGGAGCCCAGGGCGTGACGGCGCAGGGCGGTCAGAGAC
>NZ_SSXE01000451.1 GCF_021699195.1 Nonomuraea sp. MG754425
GGCGATCATCAGGTCTTTCGGATACGGCGACAACGCCTGCCGGATCAGCTCGTGCGCATGGAGGTCACCGAACCCGTAGGTGCCCGCGGTGTCGATGTGGTTCACCCCGAGCTCCACGGCGCGGCGCAGCACCGCGACGGCCGCCTCGGGATCGCGGTCGCCATCTCGGCGGTCGGCATGAGGCCGATTGCGCGCAGGTAGGCCGGGCCGTTCCGAGATGTGCTTCACGTCGGTGATGACGCTGTGGCCGTGTTGAGGGGCGCACTTCACGCGGCGGGGTCGCCGACGAGCGCGTAATCTCGATTACATGCCGAGTCTCTACGAGCACGCCGGCGGCGAGGAAGCGCTGCACAGGGTCGAAGAGGCGTTCTACCGCAAGGCTCTCGACGACCCGATCCTCAAGCCGCTCTTTCCCGCGCGCAGGCCCCATCACGTCGACCATCTGACCTGGTTCACGGCCGAGTCGTTCGGTGGGCCGGACCGGTTCAGCAGGGAACTGGGCTTCCGCTACCTGATCGAGGTCCATCGCGGCCTGGCGATCACCGAGGAGCAGCGGCGGCGCTTCGCCGAGCTGTACATGGAGACCTTCGACGAGTCGGCGCCGCCGGATGACGAGGAGTTCCGGCAGGCCGTACGGGAGCACGTGGAGTTCGGGACACGGGTGGCCGTGCAGAACTCGCACGCCGCCACCGAGGAGGAGCTGCATCCGCTGCGCGAGGTGCCGCGCTGGACGTGGGCGGGCGACGACCGTCAATAGCCGCGCGCCCGACCGACGCGGAGATGGCGCTCGGTGAGGCGATCGAAGCTTGTCCGCGCTTCACGGCCGCTGACGCCGGCCCCC
>NZ_SSXE01000452.1 GCF_021699195.1 Nonomuraea sp. MG754425
GGGGTCGGGAAGACGCAGCTCGCCAAGGCGGTGTCCGAGACCACCGGGGCCGACCTGATCAGGCTCCAGTGTTACGAGGGGCTCGACGAGGCCCGCGCCGGTCAGCAGCGCCGCCCCGCCCAGCGCGAACGGCCACACCGGCTCACCGCCGGCGAGCCCGCCGCCGCCCGTCTCCGGATGCCCCTTCGGCACCCGGTGCTCGTCCTCTCCGGCCGGCCGCCACGGCGGCATCGCCTCCGACGGCCAGGAGTCCGTGGGCCCGGGGGCGCTCGACCAGGACTCGCCGGTCGAGGGCGCGGTGGAGGAGGGGTCGCCGGGCACGGGGTCGTTCGTCCAGGAATCGTCATGTCCGGGCTCGCTCGACCAGGTGTCGCCCGGTTCGGCGTCACCCGACCAGGGCTCGTCGGAGGAGTCGTCGCAGAGTAGCGGCAGATGGACCAGGCAGGTGGAGTCGGTGCCGGGGACCTGGGGATCGGCGTCGGCCGAGACGGGGCCGGCGAGGCCGACCGCCAGGCTCACTCCGGCCACCAGGAAGGCGGTCGCCGCTCCAGCCGCTGCGAATCGTCGCGCTCTTGCCATGAGAAGGCTCCAGAATGGGTTGTCGCCCCCGACGTACAAGAGAGCCTTGCGAACTATTGGACCGGCAGTCAAGCAATGTGACCGAAGTGAAACCGGTCCAACACGGAGGGTTTAGTTCAGGTCTCCGGTGGCAGGGTAAATCGGCTCTTGAGCACTCTCTGGGGAGTGGTCACGATCGGTGACTCAGTTGTGGAGTGCCATCTTCCGGAGTAGGTCGAGGTTGGCCCGGCCGAACATGAG
>NZ_SSXE01000453.1 GCF_021699195.1 Nonomuraea sp. MG754425
GGTTGGGGACGGTGTCCTTGAAGGCCGTGCCGGCGGCGCGCAGGGCCGCGACGCGGCTGAGCACGCCGGCGGGCGCGACGACCTCGTTCTTGCTGTGGTAGAGGTAGTCGACCTGCTGCCGGTACGTACGGGTCCCGCTCACGCCGTTCTGCAACTCGATGAACCACTGGTTGAACATGATCCACATCGGCGTCTCGGGGTAGTAGATGTCCCCGTGGTCGGCGAACAGGCGGCCGTCCACGTAGTACTTGATCCGGCCGCCCGAGACCTGGATGACGAGGTCGTGCCAGCCCGCGAAGCTGGTCCGCTCGGCGGTGTGGGTGTTGACGGCCTGCCACGGGTCGGCCTGGTAGGTCTCCCAGCTCGTCGTGTACAGGATGTTCGACGGCTCGCCCCAGCCGCCGTTCGGCAGGTACTCGAAGTCCAGCTCGCCGTAGTCGGGGTCCAGGTTGAAGCGCAGCGGGGTGATGGTGAAGAACGTCTGCACCACGTGCTCGCCGTCGGGGCCGCTGGTCGGGGCGTCGCTGAAGCGCACCCGGGCGGCGTAGGTGCCCTCGCGGAACTTGCGGTTCGCGGTGGACAGCTCGGTCTGCACGGTGCCGCCGGCGGTGCCGTCCGTGGTGGAGTCGAGCGTCAGCAGGCCGCCGGGGAACGAGACGGCCGCGGGCGACCAGGTGGCGCCGGGCACGCCGGGGCCGCCCGAGCTGGAGCGGACCGTCCAGCCGCGCTGGGCGAGGAGCGGGTCGCCGGAGCCGGAGTAGGTGAAGTCGTCGAACAGCTCGCCCGCGCCGCCGGGCGGGTCGGTCGGGGG
>NZ_SSXE01000454.1 GCF_021699195.1 Nonomuraea sp. MG754425
CCCGGCGGCTTCGGCCGGGCTCCTCCCACGCGGGAACGCAGCGGCGGCCGGACCCGGCGTGAGACCCCGCGTGCGTGGACGATCTCAGCGGACGATCGCGACCGGGCAGGCCGCATGCCGCAACATGGCGGCCGTCGTGGAGCCGAACCGTCCGTGCGGGCTCCCGACGACCACAAGGGTCGCCCCGGAGACGGCGGCAAGCGCCTCGCGCGCTCCCGACCTCGGCGTCCGCGCCTCGATGACGACCTCGGGCCGCCTGACCCGCCACGGCGCGAGGAACCGTTCCAGCCAGCTCTCGGCCGCGCCCTCAACGGCCAGCGGATCAAGGGCGGGAAACGTCATACCACCCCAGGTCACCGGCGGCTGATGCCAGGCATGCACCGCAACCAGCGGAAGGCCACGGATCGCGGCTTCGGCGTGCGCGAATCCGAACACCGCCGCGGCCTTGCCGTCGTCCGCCAGACCCACCACGACCGCCCCCGGGTGCGACTTACGCGGCAAAGCACCCCGGCCACGCACAACGATGACCGGGCAACGCGCGTGGGCAGCCGCGTGAGCGGCCACCGAACCGACGACCACGCGAGCGACCGCGCCCAGCCCACGGGACCCGACCACAAGCACCTCGGCATCGGCCGACAACGACTCCAACCGGTCAGTCGCCGACCCCTCATACAGGTCGAGACGCACATCGAGACCGGACGAACTGGCCCGCGCGCAGTCCGCACCGTGCCACAACACGTGCTCAGCCGCACCCCGCAACGAATCCCGAGCCGCCTGATCCCCATCACCGTACGGCCACCGCCACGC
>NZ_SSXE01000455.1 GCF_021699195.1 Nonomuraea sp. MG754425
GTCGACTACATCGACGTGTCGCCGCGCCAGATGGTGTCGGTGGCCACCGCGATGATCCCCTTCCTGGAGCACGACGACGCCAACCGCGCGCTCATGGGCGCGAACATGATGCGCCAGTCGGTGCCGCTGCTCAAGAGCGAGGCGCCGCTGGTCGGCACCGGCATGGAGTATCGCGCCGCGACCGACACGGGTGACGTGATCAGCGCGGAGAAGGCCGGGGTGGTCGAGGAGGTCTCGGCCGACTACGTCACGGTCATGAACGACGACGGCAGCCGGACGACGTACCGGGTGGCCAAGTTCAGGCGCTCCAACCAGGGCACCAGTTTCAACCAGAAGCCCGTCGTGGCCGAGGGCGACCGGGTCGAGGTCAACCAGGTCATCGCCGACGGCCCGTGCACCGACGACGGTGAGATGGCGCTGGGCAAGAACCTCCTGGTGGCGTTCATGCCGTGGGAGGGCCACAACTACGAGGACGCCATCGTCATCTCGCAGCGGCTGGTCCAGGACGACGTGCTGTCCTCGATCCACATCGAGGAGCACGAGGTCGACGCCCGTGACACCAAGCTGGGCCCGGAGGAGATCACCCGGGACATCCCCAACGTGTCGGAGGAGGTCCTGGCCGACCTCGACGAGCGTGGCATCATCCGGATCGGCGCCGAGGTCGCGCCGGGCGACATCCTGGTCGGCAAGGTCACGCCGAAGGGCGAGACCGAGCTGACCCCGGAGGAGCGGCTGCTGCGCGCGATCTTCGGTGAGAAGGCGCGCGAGGTGCGCGACACCTCGCTGAAGGTGCCG
>NZ_SSXE01000456.1 GCF_021699195.1 Nonomuraea sp. MG754425
GTCGACTACATCGACGTGTCGCCGCGCCAGATGGTGTCGGTGGCCACCGCGATGATCCCCTTCCTGGAGCACGACGACGCCAACCGCGCGCTCATGGGCTCCAACATGCAGAGGCAGTCGGTGCCGCTGCTCAAGAGCGAGGCGCCGCTGGTCGGCACCGGCATGGAATACCGTGCCGCGACCGACGCCGGTGACGTGATCAGCGCCGAGAAGGCCGGTGTGGTCGAGGAGGTCTCCGCCGACTACGTCACCGTCATGAACGACGACGGCACGCGCACCACCTACCGTGTCGCCAAGTTCAAGCGCTCCAACCAGGGCACGAGCTTCAACCAGAAGCCCATCGTCGCCGAGGGCGACCGGGTCGAGGTCAACCAGGTCATCGCCGACGGTCCCTGCACCGACAAGGGCGAGATGGCGCTGGGCAAGAACCTCCTGGTGGCGTTCATGCCGTGGGAGGGCCACAACTACGAAGACGCGATCATCCTGTCCCAGCGGCTGGTCCAGGACGACGTCCTGTCCTCGATCCACATCGAGGAGCACGAGGTCGACGCCCGTGACACCAAGCTGGGCCCCGAGGAGATCACCCGGGACATCCCCAACGTGTCGGAGGAGGTCCTGGCCGACCTCGACGAGCGCGGCATCATCCGCATCGGCGCCGAGGTCGTCCCCGGCGACATCCTGGTCGGCAAGGTCACCCCGAAGGGCGAGACCGAGCTGACCCCGGAGGAGCGGCTGCTGCGCGCGATCTTCGGTGAGAAGGCGCGCGAGGTGCGCGACACCTCGCTGAAGGTGCCG
>NZ_SSXE01000457.1 GCF_021699195.1 Nonomuraea sp. MG754425
GGCGCGGGCCTCGTCGAGCCCCTCGTAACACTGGAGCCTGATCAGGTCGGCCCCGGTGGTCTCGGACACCGCCTTGGCGAGCTGCGTCTTCCCGACCCCGGCGGGCCCTTCGACCAGCAGCGGCTTGCCCAGCGCGGCGGCGAGGAACACCGAGGTGGAGATGGCGTCGTCGGAGAGATAGTCAACGGCGGCGAGCCGCTCCGTCACGTCGGCGGGCGAGTCGAACATCGATGCTCCTGTCTGGTGGCCGAACTTTATTCTAGCGGGTGGACGTCCACGATTTCCGATTCGACCAGGATGGGGATCACCGGTATATTTCCTTCTGCCAGCGCCGCTAGCTCAGTTGGTTAGAGCAGCTGACTCTTAATCAGCGGGTCCGGGGTTCGAGTCCCTGGCGGCGCACCGCACGAAAACCCCAGCTCACTGTCCTGAGCTGGGGTTTCTCGGCTCTTGGAGACTCTCGGACGAGGCCGAGATCGGCCGCTGGTTGCTCTTCGGCACGGTTCCGGCACATGGCCGGACGTTCTGTCGCCGGTTCGGGGCCCGTTTCTCAGGTCAGACGCACAAGAAGCCCAAGAGAGCGCCACGCCAGAGGGCGCGGCGGGCTCCTGGTGTGTCCCGGGTTGAGTAGAGGTGGGTCGCTGGATTCTCGTGCCACTTGATGAGAGGAAAGTGGCATGGGAAGAAGACGGCTCTTGAGCACTCTCTGGGGAGTGGTCACGATCGGTGACTCAGTTGTGGAGTGCCATCTTCCGGAGTAGGTCGAGGTTGGCCCGGCCGAACATGAG
>NZ_SSXE01000458.1 GCF_021699195.1 Nonomuraea sp. MG754425
AGCGGGTGCTGATATAATCCTGCGGCGGATTCATAATTGTCTGCTGCAGGCTCCTTGCGCTCTCTGCAGCCTGCCGCCGCCGTTCCAGCATCTGATCAAGTGCAGCTTCACGCGCATCGTAGAGGGGCTGAAGCTTGCCGAGCACCTTTGTGGAGCGCGAGGCTTCTCCCATTGCCGCTGACAGCGGCTTGAATGTGCCGGCCAGTTCAAGAGCGAAATCGACCGGGGCTTTATACTTCATCTCCTCGGCGATCTGCCGGCGGAAAATATCATAGCTTCCGATCGGCCTGCTCCAGTCCAGAGCAGAGCTATCCAGCTTGACGGGGAGCAGATTAAAGGCGTCTCCCCGGCCGCTCTCAAACAAATTATCATTCAATACTGCAGACAACAGCTGGCCGCCGTCATCGCCCCCGAAGGCAAACAAGCCATAGCTCTGCTGCAGGCTGAGGTCATAAGAGGACATTACCGACCGGACTGCCGCCCTTGCCAGCCGTTCCTGCTGCACATTGGCAGCGGCAATCCTTGCATAGTCAATCAAAACAGCTGTGAACAGGAAGACAAAGGCGAGTGCCGCAATCAGAAAGATCGAGACGGATCCGCCGGTTTCCTTTATCCATAAAAATTTCCGCCTTCTCTTTTGGCCCGGATCCGGCAACACATGATGTACATGCCTCATACTCCCCTGCTCCTTCCTGTCTGTTATCCTGGCTTACGCAGGATAAGCAATTGGTTTCAGCCGTTTCATTTCTTCAGCGCAGTCAGCATTTT
>NZ_SSXE01000459.1 GCF_021699195.1 Nonomuraea sp. MG754425
GGCCTGCTGGCGGCGGGCGGGGTGAGGAGACGCTCGGTGGCGGGCGGACCGCTCCAGTCGCGCTCGAACACCAGCCGGCACATCTCCACTGCCGCCTCCCACACCGGTGCCGGGAGCGCGTCGCGGGTCCGATCGGGCCCCGCGACCTGCCAGGCCGTGTGCGCCTCGGCCATCGCCCGCACGTCGGCCGGATCCACCCGGTCGGCCGTGCCCGCGCGGTAGCGGGCCAGCCGGTCGGGCGGCACCGAGGAGTGCACGCGCTCGGCGGCCTGCTCCAGCATCTCGCGCGGCCACTGGTGACCGGCCAGGCCGGAGCTGATCAGGACGAGCGCGGCCACCCGCTCCGGCGCGGCGAGCGCGACCTCGACCGCGTACGCGCCGCCCATCGAGCAGCCGACCAGCGCCGCCCGGTCGATTTTCAGGGCGTCCATGAGCGCGAGCAGGTCTTCGTGGTGGCAGACCTCGCCGACGGCGTCGCCGGAGCGGCCGTGGCCACGCAGGTCGTAGCGGATCACGCGGTGGCGCTCGGACAGGGCGGCGAACTGGTGCGCCCACATGCGCATGTCGGCCACGCCCGCATGCACCAGCACGACGGTGCCCACCGGCTCCGGCGGCCCGGCTTCTTCGTAGGCGAGTTCTTCGTACGCGAGTTCGAGTTCATCCATGTTCGGCAGGCTAGCGCGGCGGCGGAGGGTGCGGAGCCCGTGTTCGCCGGGGGCGCAGCTCTGGTGGGGGACCGGGATCCCCCGTGCGGGGGAGCCCGGTCC
>NZ_SSXE01000460.1 GCF_021699195.1 Nonomuraea sp. MG754425
CCATCCCGCAGGCCACGAGCACGAGCCTGGCCGCCACCGTGCGTCCGGCCCCCAGCCGCCGCTCCACCAGCGGCACGAGCGGCGTGACGACCACCACCAGCAGGGCCAGCGGAACGAACGCGAGCCCCGACTCCGTCGGCGTGAACCCGAGCACCCCCTGCAGGAAGATCGCCGTGTAGAAGAACACCCCGTTCACCCCGAGCCCCCAGAGCACCTGCGCCGCCACCCCGCCCGCGAAGCACCGCACCCTGAACAGCCCCAGCTCCGCCATCGGCTCCCTGGCCCGCCGCTCGGCCACCGCGAACGCCGCCCCGCCGCCCGCGCACACCAGCACCGCCGCCACGACGGCGGGCGAGGTCCAGCCGTGTGCACCGCCCTGGATCAGCGCGAACGTCCCGGCTCCCAGGAACACCACGGACGCCACCGCCCCGGCCACGTCCAGCTCCCGGACGCGGCCCGTCCCCCGGGGAACCGCCACCGCGGCCAGCGCCATGATCAGCCCGCCCAGCGGCACGTTCACGAGGAACACCCAGCTCCAGTGCGCGTACTGGCTGAGATATCCGCCCGCCACCGGCCCGAGCGCCAGCGCCGCCGCCCCGGACGCCATCCACACCGCCACCCCCATGGACCGCTGCCGCTCCTCCCGCCCGGCCAGCACGGCCAGCGTCGCGGGCAGGATCAGCGCCGCCCCGGCCCCCTGGACCAGGCGGGCGGGAGGAGCGGCAGCGGTCCATGGGGGTGGCGGTGTGGATGGCGTCCGGGG
>NZ_SSXE01000047.1 GCF_021699195.1 Nonomuraea sp. MG754425
CCGACCAACTGCACCTGTTCGCCCCCACCCCGTCCGGCGGCCTCGGCCACTGGTTCGAGGAGGCCGACGGCACCGTCAAGCGCGGCACCTGGGGCACGGCCGTCGCCGGTGAGACGGTCTCGTACCTGGCCGGCGTCCAGCAGCACGTCCTGGCGCGCGGCGCGGACGGGAGCCTGGCGCACCGCTTCTGGGACGCCGGCCGCGGCGGGCTGATCCAGGAGACCTGGCTCCCCGCCGGCACCGTGGCCGGCGCGCCCGCCGCCATCACCACGCCCGGCCAGCAGCACGCCTTCGTCCGCACGCCGGACGGCCGGCTGCTGCACACCTGGTGGGACGCCGGCACGAGTGCCCAACGGCAGCAGACCTGGGCGGCGGCGGGCACCCTGGCCGGTGATCCGGTCGCGGTCGTCTTCGGCGACCAGCAGCACGTCTGGGCCGCCGGAACCGACGGCGCGCTGCACCACTGGTGGTGGACCAAGGGGCCCGGCGTCCGGCACGAGAGCTGGGCGGGCAGCGCGCAGGGCACCCCGACGGCGCTCGTGCACCGCGGCCGGCTCCACGTGTTCGCGGCCGACGCGCCGCGCCGGCTGTCGCACTGGTGGTGGGACTCCGGCACCCAGGTCGTCGAACGCGAGTCCTGGGCCACGCCGGTGCCGCTGGCCGGACGTCCCTCCTCGTTCGCGTACGGCTCTCAGCAGCACGTCTTCGCCCGCACGTCCGACAACACCCTGGCGCACTGGTGGTCGGATCCCGCCTACGCCGAGCCCCGTTACGCTGTGTGGCCGGGGCCGCTGCACTCCGACCCGGTGACGGTCGTGGCCCGCGAAGGGCAGCACGTCTTCGGGGCGGCGGCTCCCGGCGGGCCGGTCACCCACTGGTGGTGGGACCGCGCCGGTGGCGTCCAGCAGGAGGACTGGGGCGGTCAGCTCGGCGGGTGACCCGGTTCGCCGTGCAGAACCGCAGGTGAGGGAGGAGGGCGATCAGTCCGGGAATGCCGTATTTACCGCGGCTCGGTGCCGTGTCATCATGCGCTCACCGTCTGTCGATGGGAGCGCAGCGTGATCCGCGACCTACTGACCGTTCTACGGTGTGCCCGGCTGGCGATCGCCCTCCCCGTCGCGCTCAAGGACGCCGTCGCCTGCGCCCCCGACGCCGTACGCGCCTTCGGACGGGCGGTGGAGCCGATCGTCCGCGAGGTGTTCCCCGAGCCGGAGCGCGCGGCGATGATCGCCTCCCTGCGTGGCACCGCGCTGAGCTTCAACGTCGGCATCCACGCCTACGCCAGGATGGCGGGCCGGACCTGTGACGGCGAGCTGGTCATGCTCGCCGGCTCGGTCGCCCGGCTCTACGACGACATGATCGACAACGGCGCCGACCAGGCGATCGACGCGTGGGCGGCGTCCCTGTTCAGGGCCGGCGGGCAGGCCGCGTCGCCCGACCGGCACCGCCGCCTGCTGGCCGCACTCTACGCGGAGATCCGCCGCCGCGCCCCCGGCGCGCTCTGGCACACCGCGCTGCTCGAACTGCACGACTACCAGGTGCTCTCCCGCAAGCAGCGCGATCCGGCCACGGCGGCGGCCCAGCTCGGCAAGATCACCGCGGGCAAGGGCGGCCTGGCCTGCCTCGTGCTGTTCGGCCTGGTGCATCCGGACATGAGCGTGCCGCAGCGCGACGTGGTGATGGAGGCGGGCGAGGCCCTGCAACTCCTGGACGACTACCTCGACCAGGACGCCGACCTGAGCGACGGCATCGCCACCCCGCTCAACCGGGGCGAGGTGAGCCTGGCCGAGGTGGGCGCCCGGCTGCTGGCGCTGCGGCCCCGGCTGGCAGCCTGCTACGGACGTGCCGCCGCCCGCCCGTTCACCGCGACGCTCTTCCTCGTCCTGGCGGCCGACGTGCTCAAACGCCACCGGCGCGGACGCGCGAGGCGAACCGGGCGCTCCCCGCTGGGGCTGCTGCTCGCCGGCGGCAACCACGCCATCCCCCCGAAGAGGGCCTCCTAGATGCGCAGGCTGAAGACGGTCTTCCTCGTCATCCTCCCCCTGGCGTTCGTCCTCCTGGCGGTCGTGCGGCTGGCGGTGGGCGGCTGGTCCGACGTGGAGGCGGTCATCGCCGCGGCGGCCCTCGTCGTGGCCTACGTCGGCACCCTGCGCGGCGAACGCCCCCAGGACGAGGGCTCCGACCTGGCCGACAGGCTGGCCGACCAGGTCACGCAGGCGGCCCGGCGGGAAGCGGGCAACCGGGACGTCCCGGACCGGGGCGGGATCCCGATCCGCTGCGAGTCCGGCGGCGCCCTTCCCGCGACGGTCGAGGAACTGGCCGACCACCTGCTCACCATGAAGGGGCCCGTCGTGGTGATCGGGGAGCGGGGCTCGGGCAAGACCACGCTCGGGCTGCTCCTCCCGCTGGCGATGCCGTCGGCGCGGCACCGGCCGATCCCGGTCACGCTGCCGCTGTCGTCGTGGGAGCCGCGGCTGGGCCTGCGCGAGTGGGTGGCGCTGCGGCTGGCCGCCGAGTACCCGTTCCTGCGGGCCGCCCCCCGCGCGCTGGAGCGGCTGATCGGCGGCGGCGGCCTGCTGGCCGTGTTCGACGGCCTGGACGAGGTGCCGCCCGCCCGCCGCGCCGAGGTGGTCCGGACCATCGACGAGAGCTGGCCCCGCTCGTACGTGCTGACCAGCCGCGTCGAGGCGTTCACCGGCCCCGTCGCCCGCCGGCTCGCCGGGACGCCCGTGGTGCGGCTGCTCCCGGTGCGGGCCGCGGACGTCGCCGGATACCTGGAGTCACGCTGGGGCGACGTGCCCGAGACCGCCACGCTGGTCGCGCGGCTGCGCGCGGAGCCGGGCGGACGGCTGGCCGAAGCCCTCGACAGCCCGCTGATGATCTTCCTGGCGGCGCGCATCTGCGAGAGCGGCCACGCCCCGCGCATCGACGGCACCGCCGCGCGGATCAGGCAGGGCCTGGTCGCCGGGTTCGTACCGGCCGTCTACCGCCCGGAGCCCGAGGCCGACCAGCCGTGGAGCCCCGACGAGGCGGCCCGCTACCTCCGCTTCCTGGCCGATTTCCTGCACCGCAGGGGGACTCACGACCTGGCCTGGTGGGAACTGCACCAGGCGCTGCCCCGCGCGGTGGTCCCCGCCCTGCAGGCCGTGCTCGGGACGGCCGTGCTCGGACCGCTCTGCGCCGCCGTGTCCGCGCTGTTCGGGCTGGGAGCGGCCGGCTGGTGGTTCGGCCTGGCGATCGGGCTTGCCAGCGGGCTCGCGGTGGCGCTGGCCAGGCAGCACCACCCGCGCGAGGCCCGTCCGAAGCTGCGCAAGACGCTGACCCGGCGCTACCTGCTGCGCCGCCTCGGCCAGGGCCTGGTGTGCGTGGTGCCCGGCATGGTGATCGTCCTGGTGCTGTACGACGGGGTGAGCTACGCGCTCACCGACGGCGCGGTGCTGCTGCTCGGCTTCCTGGCCGTCTCCCTCGCCCTGGCCCCCGCCAACGCCGACAAGGCGGGCGCGCCCGACGGCTTCCTGCGCAACGACCGGGCGGCCGTGCTGCTGGCCTTCGCCGCGGGCGGCCTGGTCGGGCTCGCCGTGGGCGCCTACCTCGGCTGGTGGATGCAGAGCGGGCTGCGGGTCAGGGACCACGTGTGGCTGCTCACCCTCGGCCGCTGGCAGCAGACGCTCGCCGGCGCCACCACCGGCGCGGTGCTCGGCGCGGTGGGATTCGGCGTGACGATGATGGCGCCGAGCGCGTGGGGGCGCTTCGCCGACGCCCGGCTGTGGTTCGCGGCCCGGCGGGTGCTGCCGCTGCGGCTGATGACCTTCCTGCGGGACGCCTACGAGCGCGGAGTGCTCCGCCGTACCGGGCCCTACTACCAGTTCAGGCACGAACTGCTGCAGGACCAGGCCGTAGCCGGGCCGCCACCGCCGGAGTCAGCACCACCGGCCCCGCCAGCGACCAGAGCGTGACCCGGCCGCTCGCCCCGATGACGTAGCTCGCCTCGGGGAAACGCACCCGGCCGCTGTCCGGGGCGAAGCGCGCGTACCGGATCTCCAGTTCGGCGCGCCTGCGGCGGACCCGCTCGACCGCGACGCGCCCGCCCGCCGCGGGACGGTAACCGAACTCCACCACCACCTCCTCGCCGGGCGCCGCCCGCGCCAGCGACTCCACGTCGCCCGGCCTGGTCAGGTCGCAGACCCGGCCGCCGACCGTACAGCGCAGGACGTCGAAGCCGTGCCCACGCAGCACCCGCGTCTGCGCGGCCAGCCAGACCGGCTCGAACCGGCGCTGGGCACGCGCCAGCAGCCGCGACATCACGACCCGGGCCAGCACGTACGCCGCGGTCAGCCAGGTGGCGGCGGAGAACAGCGGATGCGGCGCGAAGGTCGCCGCCAGCGCGAGCGCGGCGGTGAGCACCGCCCAGCCGAACGTCGCCGCGGGGGCGCGTTCCGGCGACGGCCCGGCCAGCACCCGGCGCGCCAGCACCGGCAACCCGGGCAGCGGCACGAGCGGAACCGGCAGGTCGGGGCGGGAGTGTTCGGGCCCGTAGGTGACCGGCATCTTGCCAGTATCACCTGAGACACCGCCCGGCGTTACTGCCCACCCGGTCCACCTCACCCTGCCGCCCTCGCCACGACGGGGCCCGCCGAGAGGGCGGCCAAGGTGATCGGCAGGCCCTGGGTATGGCGGCGCCGGATGAGCCGGCTGTCGCCGGTCTCAGGGCTGTCAGGCGGGTTCGAGACGATCGGCGAGGCGGCGGAGGATGATCGCGAACCGGCCACGGAGACGCGGAAGAACACGCCGGCGCGGGCGCGACGGGATCATGTGGAGGTGTGCGGCCTCGGCTCGCCGCTCGGCCAAGTCCGCGCGGACGAGCTCTTCATACAGGTGATGCACGGAAGGCTGCTCAGGGTTCTTCGGGAAAGGCGTGGTAGAAGATGAAGATCGGGCGGGTATCCGGCGGAGGCTCGCTCGACTCGACGCGTGCCTGGGTCAGTTCGCGCCACGGCTTCAACACGGCATTGAGCTGGTCGGCGAGCTGCGCCAGCTCGTCCTTGGTGAGCCGCAGGTGGCGGCTGCTTCCGAAGGACGCGTGGCGCCAGTCCTCGGGAAGCGTCAAATGAGTGCGTTCGAAATCGCGTAACCGCTCGAACTGGTCGATCACCCACTGTGAAGTCCACGCCTGTAGCGCGGCTCTGGCCTCCGGGGCTTCGAAGTCCCGCACCAAGGCCCACCCGCTCAGAGCCGCCCGCACCCAGCGTTCCCGGCTGTCCCGGGCGAGCTCCGGCACGTCCTCGATCAAGCCGTGTTTCTGCATTTGCCGCAGGTGATAGCTCACCTGGCCGGGGTCGGCGTCCATCCGCCTGGCGAGCTCGCTCACCGTGACCGGGCCGATCCGGAACAGCAGGCTGAAAAGCTTCATCCGGAACCGGCTGGTCATGACCTTGAGCACGTCCACGTTCTCGATCTGACGCATGGCTACGACGGTAAGACCAGCAGGTGAAGATGCTCAAGACGTCTACTGGATCTTGAAACTGCGTGCCGGTGGCGTGGCGGCGCTTTGCCGGTCCCGCCGTTCAAGGGGTCAACCTAGGCGTCTGCGGAGCCTTGAGGGAGTCGGGACGTCAGCCCGCGCTGCGCCAGTAGGCGAGTTGCGCGCTCGTGCTTTTGACCACCTGGGGAACGGACTCAGGCTGTGGCCAGATCTGCAGCAGATAGCGATCTTCCGCTTCCGACTCCTCGTCCATGTCCACGGCGTGATAGCGCAACCGATACCACCCTGGCCCCGAGGGCAGCTCGGGTATTTCGTGAACGCCTCCGCCTCCCCACTCGCACAGCGAGAGCCGTCCGGCCTCTGACTGAAGGCTGATCTCCACAATGTCCTCATACCCGTCGGTGTCCGCTCCCGGGTCTTGGTCGGCCACGGTCGCCGAGAAGTCA
Organism: Nonomuraea sp. MG754425; assembly: GCF_021699195.1. Classification (GTDB taxonomy): domain Bacteria; phylum Actinomycetota; class Actinomycetes; order Streptosporangiales; family Streptosporangiaceae; genus Nonomuraea. The sequence continues at coordinate 5,929 of NZ_SSXE01000047.1, forward strand.
AGGGTGCCCGTGTGTGTGCCCGTGAGCAGGAGAGCGGCGCCGTCCTCCACCCGAATGATTCCGACGGGGTGATCGGGATGGTCGGCGGCGAAATTTGCGTAGCCGTTGTTGTCGTCGGTGTCGTCGACGAGATAAGCCTGCCCGTAGTGGACCCCGAGGCCGAACGAGACGGTGCGCGTGGTGGTCATGGTCGGCAAGAGTATGATCATGTACTGACATTTCCGACCGATGCGCGCTCAACCGCCGCAGTGGTGTGACCGCGCTCGCCTTCGCTCGAGGGCTCTGGCTCGGGTATCGATTCATGCCATGAGCTGCACCCACTCACGGCCCTCCGCCCGGCTCCTTGTCCCCTACGCGGACACCTGCCAGATCCACGGCCGAGCCGTCGAACACCTCCACGTGCATCCCACGCACTGCCTCGGGACTCACGCCTGTGGCAGCCCCAAGCACCCTGCATGTCTCCGGCGTCACAACGACGCCGTACGCCAGCGAACGAACCTCACTTGACGCACGTACACCCAGCCCCAACGCCGTACCGCCATCCGATCTTCACCCGGCTGCGGCTCAGCCAGCGCCAGACAGATGTCTGGAATTAGCTGGCTTCGAGAACGAAGAACAAGAAGCACAAGAACCTCGTGCGGGTGGGCTCGAACTCGCGGAGTTCCTCGGGGAACACTTCGCGGGCTTCCGGCACGAACGGCGGTTCGCTGATGACGCTGATGCGAAAGCCCGCCGCGGCAAAGGCCTCGGTCATCGCGTGCAGCGGCCGGTTCCAGAACCTCATCTGGACGGTCTGCCCGCCCATGGTCCATTCCTCGGTCCGGCTACGGGTCTCGAAGTACTTGGGCTTTTCCCCGGCCATGTGCTGAAAGAGAGTGACGGAGAAAGGATGGTCGACCGAGACGAGGAGTCTGCCACCAGGCTTCAGCACGCGTCGCACCTCGGCCAGTGTCGGTTCCCAGTCTTCCAGGTAGTGCAGCACCAGGGACGCGATGACGTCGTCGAACGCGTCGTCGGGGAAGGGCAGTGGACTGGCCAGGTCGGCGACCTGCAGATCCGCGTCGGTGCCCAGCCGGTGTCGGGCCTGCTCCAGCATCCCGGCGCTCGCGTCGATGCCGGTAACGATGGCGCCTCGATTGCGCAGCGCGGAGAACAGGGGACCCGAGCCGCAGCCGGCGTCGAGGATGCGCCGGCCGGTCACGTCCCCGGCGAGCTCCAGCATCGCGGGCCGCTCGTAGTAGGCGTTCAGGAGGCTCGTCTCGTTCTCGGCCGCGTACCCCTCAGCCATCCTGTCGTAGTCGTTGATGGGGGAGGGCTGTGCGGTCTCGACGTGATCTTCGGGCATGGTAGACATGCGGGCCATTTTTGCCCAGCAGTCTCGGCGGCACAGACATACGGCAGATCTGGGTCAAGCTCGCAAACGGCCTAACATCCCTCTCGCCAGCGAAGACAGCAGGTCGAGCCAGACCGAAGCAGCCTCTCCTAGCTCCTCGTATGCGCGGAACTCGCTCACTCAAGCGCACATCCGCCGACTCAGGCGCTCAGTCAGACCTGCCTGGCGGAAACGTGGGGTCAACTATCGCTCCCAGATGGGCCACCTATCGCCCCCATGGGCCAACTAGCGCCCCCAACGTCACCAACTTCGGTGACGGGCTTCCATGTCCACTTCCACTTGCCGTGACGGACTGTCGTCTTCAAGACCGCCAGACAACAGCCGTCAGAGGGGTGGGGGCCTCTTGACGGGTCAAATGAACGCTTTTTTAATTCCTTGAAGGGGCACCCCAGGGCCCCAAGCGCTTGCTCCCCATCCCCGGCTTACTCGGAGACCCCCACCACAGACGGGAACGCGGCAATGAAGGTACGGATCGATCCCGAGCGCTGCCAAGGGCACGGCCGCTGTTACGACCTCGCCCCTGCCCTGTTCGGCGAGGACGACGAAGGTTACGGCACGGTGCCCGGCACCGGCGAGGTGCCCGCGGGCCGGGAACCGGATGCCCGGCTGGCGGTGGCCAACTGCCCCGAGCGGGCCGTCGAGGCGCTGAACGGAGCCGTCCGATGAGTGAGGTGGACGACCGGTTCGGGCAGGAGCTCGACGAGTCGCGCAGGAACCGCCCGCTGGGCACGGTCAGCGAGATCGTCACCGACCCGGTCTCCGACTGGGCGACCGACTTCTCCCATGTCGATCCGGTCTGGGCGGCCGATCCCTACCCCATCCAGGACGACCTGCGGCAGAGCTGCCCGATCGCGCACACCGAGCGGTTCGGCGGAGTGTGGCTGCCCACCCGGTACGAGGATGTGGCGGCCATCGCCTACGACACCGAGCGCTTCTCCTCGCGCGCGATCGTGGTGAGCAACGTCCGGCCGCCGCTCGATCTGGCCCCGGTGGGCGGCGTGCCGCCGATCTCGTCCGACCCGCCCTTCCACCACGACGCGCGCAGGCTGCTGCTGCCGGCGTTCACCAAGAGCGCGGTGGCCAAGCAGGAGGAGGCGACGCGGGCGTTGTGCCACTCGCTCATCGACTCGTTCGAGGGCAGGGACGTGGTGGACGGCGCCCACGAGTACGCCCAGCACATCCCGATGCGGGTGATCGCCAACCTGCTCGGCCTGCCGCCCGAGGACGGGCCGCTCTTCCGGCAGTTCGTGGAGGACTCGCTGGAGAGCGTGAACCGGCCCCAGGAGGAGCGGATCGCGGGGTTCGCCGCCCTGGCGGACTACCTGGTCGCCCAGATCCGCGAGCACGTCGACCACCCGCGCGACGACCTGATCACGTACCTGATCAACGCCGAGCTGAACGGCCGCAAGCTCGAACCGCAGCACGTCATCGGCACGATCATCCTGCTGCTGATCGCGGGCATCGACACGACGTGGAGCGCGATCGGCGCGTCGTTGTGGCATCTGGCCGGGACGCCGGGCGACCGGGAGCGGCTGGTGGCCGAGCCGGCGCTGCTGCCGACCGCGATCGAGGAGTTCCTGCGGGCGTACGCGCCGGTCACGATGGCGCGGCTGGTCAAGGAGGACATGCGCTGGAACGGCGTGGACATGCGGGCCGAGGACTGGGTGCTGCTGTCGTTCCCGGCGGCGAACCGGGATCCGGCGCAGTTCGAGCGGGCCGGTGAGGTGGTCATCGACCGGGAGGTGAACCGGCACGCCGCGTTCGGGCTGGGGATCCACCGCTGCGTGGGCTCGCATCTGGCGCGCATGGAGCTGCGGGTGGCGCTGGAGGTGTGGTTGTCGCGGATCCCGGCGTTCGAGCTGGCCGATCCGGCGGCGGTGACGTGGGCGGCCAGCCAGGTCCGGGGCCCGCGCGCGCTTCCCCTGCGCATCGGCTGACCCCGGCGGGCGCGGGCCGGACGGGTCCGCGCCCTGGACGGCGCCACGGCAGAACTTCTAGAATAAAAATCTAGAATTTACTCCTACTGCCGAGGGTGGGTCATGCCGCATCGGATCTATGTCGACGGAGAGTGGGCGCCGGCGAGCGGCGGTGCCGCGATACCGGTGGTGAACCCCGCCACCGAGGAGACATTCGACGAGGTGCCGCGCGGCGGCCCCAAGGACGTGGCGCGGGCCGTCGAGGCGGCCGCCGCCGCGCTGCCCGCCTGGTCGGCCCGGCCCGCCGCCGAACGGGCCGCGCTCTGCGCCGCCGTGGCCGGCGCGCTGGGGGAGCGGGCCGACGAGCTGGCCGAGACGATCGTGGCCGAGCTGGGCATGCCGCTCAAGCTCACCCGGGCCATCCAGGTCGGCTCGCCGATCCGGACGTTCGCCTCGATGCCCGAGATCGCGGACGGCGTCGCCTTCGAGGAGCGGCTCGGCGACTCGGTGATCCACCGGGACCCGATCGGCGTCGTCGGCGCGATCACCCCGTGGAACTACCCGCTGCACCAGATCGCGGCCAAGCTCGCCCCCGCGCTGACCGCGGGCTGCACGGTGGTGCTCAAGCCCAGCGAGGTGACGCCGCTCAACGCGTTCGTGCTGGCCGACGTGCTGCACGAGGTCGGCTTCCCGGCCGGCGTGGTCAACCTGGTCTCGGGCTTCGGCCCTGAGGCGGGCGAGACGCTGGCCGCGCACCCGCTGGTGGACATGGTGTCCTTCACCGGATCCACCCGCGCCGGGCGGCGGGTGGCCGAACTGGCCGCCGCCGGGGTCAAGCGCACCGCGCTGGAGCTGGGCGGCAAGTCCCCGAACGTGCTGCTCGACGACCTCGACGACACCGCCTTCGAGGACGCCGTACGCAAGGGAGTCGCCGCCTGTTACCTGAACTCCGGCCAGACCTGCTCGGCGCTGACCCGGCTGCTGGTCCCCCGGGAGCGGCTGGCCGAGGCCGAGCGGATCGCGGCCGGGGAGGCGGAGACGTACACGACCGGCGATCCGCGCGACCCGGCCACCCGGCTCGGCCCGCTGGTCTCGGCGGCGCAGCGGGACCGCGTGCGCGGCTACCTGCACGCGGCGGCCGAGGACGGCGCGACGATCCTCACCGGCGGCCCCGACGCCCCCGAAGGGCTGGAGCGCGGCTTCTACGTGCGGCCGACCGTGCTCTCCGGCGTCACCCCGGAGTCGCGCGTCGCGCAGGAGGAGATCTTCGGCCCGGTCCTCGTCATCCTCCCCTACGACGGGGAGGACGACGCCGTCCGCATCGCCAACGGCACCCCGTACGGGCTGGCCGCCGGTGTGCGCGCCGCCGACCCGGGCCGCGCCCGCCGGGTGGCCAGGCGGCTGCGCGCCGGGCAGATCAGGATCAACGACGGCGCCCACAACGGCCTGGCCCCCTTCGGCGGGTATAAGCAGTCCGGCTACGGCCGCGAGTACGGCCGCTTCGGCCTGGAGGAGTTCCTGACCACCACGTCCGTGCAGCTCTGAGCGGGGAGAGAGCAAATGAGAGGCGTCATCCTGCGTGAGGTGGGCAAGCCCGTCGAGGTCACCGACGAGCTGCGCCTGCGTCCGCCCGGCCCCGGGGAGGTGCGGGTCCGGCTGCGCGCCGCCGGCGTCTGCCACTCCGACCTGTCGATGTGCGAGGGCAGGCTGCCCGCCCGGGTGCCGCTGGTGCCCGGCCACGAGGGGGCGGGGGAGGTGGTCGAGCTCGGCCCCGGCGTGAGCGGCCCGCCCGTCGGGACGCACGTGATCCTGTCCTGGATCCCGCCCTGCGGCGTCTGCCCCACGTGCCTGGGCGGCCAGCCGAACCTGTGCGTCGGCGTCCGCCCGCCGCAGGCCGCCGTGACCGTCGGCGGGGAGCCGGCGTACGCGGCGCTCGGCGTCGGCTGCTTCGCCGAGGAGACGGTGGTGGACGCGCGGGCCGCCGTCCCGATCCCGGACGACGTGCCCTTCGACGTGGCCGCCGTGGTCGGGTGCGCGGTGCTGACCGGGGTCGGCGCCGTGATCAACACCGCCCGGGTGCGTCCGGGGTCGTCGGTCGTGGTGATCGGCTGCGGCGGGGTCGGGGTCAACGTCCTCCAGGGGGCCAAGCTCGCCGCGGCGGCGCCCGTCCTGGCCGTGGACCGGGTCCCGGAGAAGCTGGAGGCCGCCAGGGCGTTCGGCGCCACCCACGTGAGCACGCCGGACGAACTGGGCGACGCGGTGCGCGACCTGACCGACGGGCGCGGGTTCGACTACGCCTTCGAGGTCGTCGGCCGGTCGGCGACGATCAGGCAGGCCTGGCAGGCCACCCGGCGCGGCGGCACCACGGTCGTGGTGGGCGCGGGCAGCGCCGACGACATGGTGACCTTCAGCGCGGCCGAGCTGTTCGCCACCGAGCGCAGGCTGCTCGGCTGCCTGTACGGCTCCGGCGACGTGCGCACCGACTTCACGCGGCTACTGCGGCTGTGGCGGGCCGGGCGGCTCGACCTGGACGGCCTGATCACCCGGCGCATCTCCCTCGACCACGTGGGCGAGGCGTTCACGGCGATGGGCTCGGGCGACGTGATCCGGTCCCTGGTCACCCTCTGAACCGGGCCCGCCGTCACCCGATGACCCGGCCGGACGCGACCCGGTGACCGGGCCCGACGCGGCCCGCTCCGACGCGGTCCGCTCCGACGCGGCCCGCCAGCCCGACCTGGCCAGGCCGGTCCGGGACGGGTGGGTGCGGGTGGACTGCCACGTGCACACGGTCGCCTCCGGTGACGCCGTCACCACGCTCGACGAACTGGCCGAGCGGGTGGCGGCGTGCCGGATCGACGTCGTCTGCCTGACCGAGCACAACCTGCTGGCGGGCGGTTCGGAGGAGCTGTCGCGCGCGGTCGGGGCCCGGGTCGTGCCCGGCGAGGAGATCCGCACCGGCTCAGGCGAGCTGATCGGGCTGTTCCTGCGCGAGCGGGTCCCGTACGTGCTGCCCGCCCGCGAGGCCGTCCGGCGGATCCGCGCGCAGGGCGGCCTGGTGTGCGCGCCGCACCCGTACGACCCGGTGCGCTCCGGCGTGGGCGCGGACCTGGACGCCCTGTGCGGCGAGGGGATGATCGACGCGATCGAGGTGTTCAACGCCAAGACCGCCGACCCCGGCCACAACCGGCCCGCGCTGCGCGCCGCGCGGGCCCACGGCCTGCCCGCGACGGTGGGCTCCGACGCGCACGACCCGGCCGGGGTCGGGGCCGCCTACCTGGAGATGCCCGACTTCGACGGCCCGGCCGCCTTCCTGCGGGCCCTGCACCGGGCCGAACGGCACGGCGAGTACCGCCCGCACGCCCGCCGCTACCCGCGCGGGCCGGTCACCAGGTGACCCACACGTTCTCGAGGCCGCCCGACAGCAGTCCCTTGCGCAGGCGCAGGCCGTCCACGCCGTCGCGCAGGCCGAGGGCGGGCAGGCGGCGGGTCAGGGTGCCGAGCGCCACCTGCAGCTCCAGCCGGGCCAGCGGCTGGCCCAGGCAGTAGTGCGCGCCCACGCCGAACGACAGGTGCTGGGCGGCGTTGGCGCGGCGCGGGTCGAACCGCTCGGGCTCGTCGAACCTGCGCGGGTCGCGGTTGGCCGCGGGCCGGCACGGGATGACGGTGGCCCCGGCGGGGACCGTCCCGCCGTCGAGGTCGGCGTCCTCGGCCGCGACCCGGGGGAAGCCGATCACGCTGAGCGTGGTGTCCAGGCGCAGGACCTCCTCGACGGCGCCCGGGATCAGCGCCGGGTCGTCGATCACCGCCTGGTAGCGCTCGCGTTCGGCGAGGAGCGTCGCCGTCATGATGGCGATCATGTTGGAGGTGGTCTCGTGCCCGGCCAGCAGCAGCGCCCGCACGGTGGCGATGAGTTCCTGGTGGCTCAGCCGGCCGTCCTCGGCGTCGGAGACCTGGGTCAGTTCGCTCAGCAGGTCGTCGCCGGGGTCGGCGCGCCTGGCGTCCACCAGGTCGGAGACGTAGGCGTCGAACTCGCGGTAGGCGCGTTCGACCTCCTCCTGGCTGTGGCGGGTCAGCGTGAGCATGACCCGCGACCAGTGGGCGAAGCGGTCCTGGTCGTGGCTGGGCGCGCCGACCAGGGCGCAGATGACGCGCACCGGCAGCGGCAGGGCGAACCGGGCCGACAGATCGGCCGGGGAGCCGGACTTGAGCAGGTCGTCCACCAGTTCGTCGGCCATGCGCTGCACGCGGGGCCGCCAGGTCTCCATCTTCCTGATGGTGAAGGAACGGCCGAGCAGCCGCCGCCACCGCAGGTGGCCGTCGCCCTCGCGCATGTCCGTGCCCTCGGCGGCGCGGTTGAAGATCCCGCCGTCCTGTGTGGTCGCCACCCGGGCCGCGCCGGGGCCGCCGCGCCGGAAGCGCGGGTCGGTGAGCGCGGCGCGCACGTCGTCGTAGCGGGTGAGGAGCTGGGCGGTGTCGCCGCTGGGCAGCCGCACGGGGGCCACCGGGCAGCGGTCGCGCAGTTCGGCCCACTCCTGCGGCGGTTCGAGCACGGCGTCCCGGTCGAAGGGATAGTTCGGTGTGGTCATCGCTGCCCCCTGATCTTTGACGGCTCGCCTCAACTTTAAGGCAGTTGCCTTAGTAAGACCAGGGCCGGCCGTGCCGGCATCCGGCGAACGTCACACGTTCCAACATGCCTGGCGAAGAGGACAAAATGGGCGGATGACTGACGATGATCAGCCACCGGCCGGCCCGTTCGAGGAGCGGCTGTGGGCCGCGCACCGGGACGGCCGGCAGGCACTGTGCCTGAGCCTGCTGCGCGAGGCCGACCTGGCGCTGCCGATCACCGCCGCCGCGGCCGGCGGGGCCGAGCGGCCCGCCTGGGCGACCGTCGCGGACGCCGCGCGCACCTGGCTGCTCGCCTACACCTCCGTCGAGGCGATGCGGCTGGCCACCGGCGGCGTCGCCACGTACTGCCGGATCTCGTCCATGCCCGAGTTGGCCGCCGGCTGGCCCGACCCCCGCTGGGGGCTGGCGGTCAACGCCGGCCTGCGGGTGGCGTTCCTGCTGGAGCCCGGCACGGTGGCCCGGCTCGCGGTGCCCTCGATGGCCCAGGATCTCCAGCTCGACCCGGAGGCGGGCGTGCCCGCGGTGCAGAAGCTGCTCGCCTCCGCCGACCTGCCGGACCTGCTGGGCGAGCGCGAGCCGAGGGTGTCCGGCTACTGCCACCACGCGCTGGACGTCTCCCACATCGCCACGCCGGCCGTGCTCGCCGCCGCGCTCGGCCGGGCGGACCTGCTGACCGGGTCCGGCTCGCTGAACATCCTGCGCTGGCGTCCGGTCGGCCTCGGCCTCTACCGCACCCCGTACGGCGGGATCGACGAGGAGAGCCGGGCGGCGGTCGAGGGCTGGGTGGTGGAGGAGCCGCCGTTCGCGGGCATGGGGCTGGTGCCCGGCGGGGACAACGTCATCCGCGAGTACAAGGTCTACGGCGTCGGCCTGCCCCACGGCGCCGAGATCTGGGAGCTGACGAACGCGGGCACCGAGCACCGCAGGGCCATGTACCACGGTGACCTGCGCCGCTGGCTGCTGATCGGGAGGTCCTCATGACGTCCTGGCACGGCTACCGGGCCCGCTGGCGCGGCACGGAGTACCCGGCCGGTCCCGAGCCGCACGCCCTGGAGCTGTGGGTGCGCCTGCGCTCCGCCGCGCCGCTGGACGGCTTCGAGGAGGTCGAGCCGGGTGTGCACGTCCGCACGGTTCCCGTGGGTGAGTGCGAGTCCCTGCGGTTCGTCACCGTTGTGTGCCGCTGGCGCGGGGAGCCCTTCCAGGTGCACGACGAGCGGGACGGGCTGCTGCTGCTCGAGTACCTGGGCGGCTCGGTGCTCACCGCCCGCGCGCTCGGGCTGGAACGGGTCGAACGGGGGGTCTACCGGCGCTGGGTTCCCCGGGAGGAGGCCGGCGAACTACGGGAGGAGTCCGCACAACTCGCCTGAAAGAAATTTGAGGATTCCAGAACTTGCCTCTTGTTTCTTGGTGTTCATGTGACGGAAACTTACTTTTTAGACGGGAGTGTCGTAACAAGCTCGAATGTTGCGAGGGGGCTATGGGGGCACCACAACCGCCGGATGTGTCGGGGATGCGGGCGTATGCCGATGAGTTGCGCGACATGTTCCACCTCCTCCAGGACCAGGGGCTCGAGCTGCACGCCAAGGCGAAGGAGGTCCAGGTCACCGAGACCTCGCCCGACGGCCTGGTGTCGGTGACCGTCGGCCCGCGCGGCGAACTCGTCCGGATCGACCTCGACCCCCGCATCTACCGGCGTCCGGACGCCAGGAAGCTGGCCGACACGATCGCGGAGACCGCCTGGCGGGCGGCCGGGGTGGTCAGGGAGCGCATCACGGAGATCTTCTCGGCGGTCATCCCGCCCGAGCAGTTCCAGGCGCACCTCGACGGGGACGTGGAGGCGGTTCTCGCGCAGCTCGCCTCCCAGATGGGAGGCCGTCGATGAGGCTGTGGGACGGTACGGAGATCATCAAGCCCGTGGTGGACCGGGGCCTGTCGGAGTGGTCCACCATGGCCGAGGAGCAGGAGCAGCGGCTGCCACAGCTCGTGGCGAAGGTCGAGGCGTGCCTGGCCGCCGCCCCGTGGGGCACCGGGGTCGAGGGCGACTCGTTCCGGGTGGCGCACTTCAGCGGCAGCGGGCCCGTCGAACTGCTCGCCCAGTGCAAGCAGCTCGCCAAGCAGGTCACCGACGCCGGCGACCGGGTGCGCACGGCCATCGACAACACGTTGCAGACGGATGCCGCGATCAGGGACGATCTGGCGGCCGGGATGACATACCAGGTCTGAGAACCGATAGATGACGACGACTTCGGGCGGCATTGACGTCCAGGGCCCGGCGGGGCAGCCGAGCCAGCAGCAGCAGATCGTACGGATCGACAGCGACGTCCGTCCTGCCTGGGAGAGCGGTGGGTTACCCGACTGGGTGACGTACTGGCTGATCCCCATGCTCTCGGCCGGGCAGAAGTGGCCTGAGGCCAGCGAGAGCCAACTGTCGGAGCTGGCGCGCTCCTACCAGGACCTGGCGGAGGGGACCGCCGCCTCCACCGAGCCCGCCGGCACGGCCGCGCGCAATATCGTCAGCGGGTACGTCGCGCCCTCCACCGCCGACTTCGTCAACCGGGCCCGCGTGCTCTACGGCGCCGAGGGCGGCCTGGCCGGGACGACGAACAACGCCCAGGCCTACGCGCAGCAGGCCAACAACTTCGCCGTCGAGACGCAGTACTCCAAGCTCTCCGTCAACGTGGCCTTCTGGGTGACGGTGGTCGCCATCGCCATCGCCCTCGTCGTCGCCTTCTTCACCGCCGGCTCCGCCACCGCGCTGGTCGGCCCGTACGCGGCCGGCGCCCGCGCCGCCATCAGCCGTATCCTCGTCCGGCTCGCCACCCTGGCCGGCCGCCCGATGAGCGCGACCCAGCTCGCCAGGGTGACCACCCTGTCCGGCGCGACCGGGCCCGGGGCCATCGCCCGGCTGCTGGCCTCGCCGATCGGCAGGGAGCTCATCGAGGAGATCGGTGAGGAGATCTTCATCGACGGGATGGCCCAGTACCAGCAGATGAAGATGGGCACCCGGCAGGAGTGGGACTGGCAGAAGTCGAGCGCGGCGGCCATCGGCGCGGGCACCGGCGCCGTGCTCGGCACGCGCCTGGCCGGGCCCGTCTCCAGCGTCACCCGGCACGTGCCGGGCTTCGCCGGCCGCGCCCTGACCACCGGCCTGACCAACATGATCGCCTCGCCGGTCGGCAGCTTCGTCGCGAACGGGGCCGTGTACGGGCAGTGGCAGAACCCGTTCTCGGCCGACGCGCTGCTCGGCGCGTTCATGGGCGGCGCGGGACGTACGGGGAGCATCAGCCCGTTCAGCCCGGACGTCGCCTCGGCCCTGACCCACCCGCGCAGCACGCTGGCCGCCGCCTACGACGCGGCCTCCCAGAAGGACGCGGCCCGCGCCATGGGAGGTGGCGGCCCTTCCGGCCCGGCGTCCCCGACCGGCGCCCCGACGGGCCCGGACGGCAACCCCAGCGGGCCCGGCGTCACCCGCACGCCGGACCAGGTCGCGGTCCCGGCGCAGCGCACGCCCGGCTCCACCTCGACGACCACGGTGGCCCCGTCCGCCAACGGCCCGTCGGCCCGGCCGGGACCCGGGGCGCCCGACGTCGACCTGTCCACCTCCCGGCGCGGGGCCACCACCCAGCAGCCGGACAACGCGCCCGCCCCGGACGAGAACCCGGCCCCGCAGGCCGACACCGACACCGACGCCAACACCGGCACCGTCACCACGCCGGACCAGGACACGACGTCCACGGCCCAGCCCGCCGACACCGGGGAGGCGCGCCCGCGCGCCGCGAGCGACACCGACCAGACGCAGAATCCCGGCGACGCCTCCCAGAACCCGGCCGCCACGTCCGAGACGCCGGACACCGACACGACCGGCCAGACCGAGGGGACGACGGACCAGACCCAGGACTCCACGGACCAGACCGAGGAGACGACGGACCAGACTCAGGACTCCACGGACCAGACCGAAGAGACCGCGGACCAGCCCCAGGGCACCGCGGACCAGACCCAGACGGCCGAGGGGCAGCCGCGCGCCGCCGACGACACCACCCAGACGGGCCCCACGACCACCACCACGACCACCACCGCCGGCGGCCCCGCGCGGATCAGCGCGAGCAGCGCGCTGCTGGACGCGCTGCGGACGAACTTCCCCGGCGCCGTCATCGGCCCCGAAGGCGACCTGATCCTGCCGGGCCCGACCGGCGACCGCGTCATCACCGTCGCCACCATGGCCCGCCTGCGCGCGACGCTCGACATCCGCGCCACCCAGGTCCGCAACCAGGCCGCCCTCGACGCGGAGGCGGCCACCCTCATGCTGCTGGCCCAGGGCGACAACAGGCTGTCGGCCGCCGCCCCGGACGGAGCCCGGGACGCCGCGGCCGGCATGGGCCTGACCCTGGCGCACACCAGCAAGCCCGACACGGTCACCTCCCCGCCCATCGCCGACACCCGCTACGTGACGGACGGTCGCGAGGGCGCCCAGGACCTCGACGAAGCCGAAGGGCTCGCCGCCGCCAGGCAGCTCAGCCCCGAGGACTTCCAGAACGAGGGCGTCACGGCGCTGACCTGGGAGGGCGACGTCCTCGTCGTGTGGACCAAGGTCGGCGGCCCGCACCACTTCCGCTTCGTCCCCGGCGGCCTCGACAGCAACCTGATGGGCCAGACCCACCTGCGGGCGGGCACGCTGACGGATCCGCACGTGGTGCACATCGGCCTGCGCGTGGCCCCCGACCAGCTCACCAGGGTCTGGCTGCACGAGATCACCGACACCCTGCACCGCCAGGCCAACCCCGGTCACGGACGCGTCAGGCAGGTGCTGAGCGGCGGGCGCGAGACCACCGACGGCTGCCTGCCCGCGCGGCGCAACGAGCTCGCCTACCTGATCAAGCAGTGGAACAACGCCGGCACCCCCGACGAGCGGCGCCTGCTCGCGGTGGACATCGACGGCGTCCTGCGCCACCTGCGCGCGCACGGCGACAACCCGGCGCCCGCACCCTGGGAGGCGGCGCAGGGCGAACGCCCGGCCCACGCGCCGCCGCCGCTCGGCCGTAACGCGACGGCCGACGACGTGCGAGCGCTCGTCACGGCGCTGGAGACGGCGGAGCAGACCCTCCAGAACCAGGTGGACGCCAAGAACGAGAGCGCGGCGAAGGCGGGGGAGCAGGCCGCCGACGCGGCTGCGAACGCACGCCGGACCTCGCGCAGGCGCGACAGCGGCAAGACCGAGCGCACCCGTAAGGCGCGCAAGGAGGTGGCCGGCCACCTCGAGACGCAGGCCCGGCACCTGCGGATCGCGCAGGCGTACGACGCCGCCCGCGAACGGGCCACCGAGGCCAGGCGGGCCTACGAGCAGGTGCTCGACGCGATGCGCCGCCCGACCGGCCAGACGGGCAACCAGACGGGCAACCAGACGAGCACGGCCGCCGTCGACCCCGCGCTGACCGCCGCGGCCGAGCAGGCGCACCAACGCTATCTGGCCGCGCTGGCGGAGGCGCTGCCGCAGGAGGTCTCGCTGTCGGCGGCGATGCCCACCGGCAGGCTGGCCCACCTGGGCCGGCTCACCAACACGGTCAACGCGATGCTGGAACGCGACGGCGTCCGCAAGCGGTTCACCCCCGACGAGCTCGAACGCGCCCTGCGCGCCGACTTCCACAAGGCCATCTCCGCCGACGGCGTCGTCCTGCGCGTCGGCAGGGGGAGGTCGGCGGCCGAGATCCGCGTCCGGCTCTCCCTCGCCGACCTGGTCGAGGTGATCGACCCGGCCGTGACGGCGTCCGAGATGATGGTCGGCATCTTCTACCAGGCGGGCCGGACGACCAACGCCACCCAGGCCGGCACCGGCGGGGCGGGCCTGTCCTTCAGCCCCTCCGTCATCGGGCAGTTGATGCCCGAGGGGCACTGGTACCAGGCGCTCTCGCAGATCCTGGGCATCAACGTCGGCGGGAACGCCTCCCGTAACTGGTCGGCCACGGGCGGGGCCGGCACGTTCGCGCAGGGCGGCTCGGTCGCCGACAACCGCGGCGAGTCGCTGCTGTTCGACGCCGCCGCCACGTGGACCGTCGAGATCCGCACCGCGCAGGACCGCGGCTGGCGGGGCAGGACCGAGATCCGCTCCGGCCTGCCCGGCGACAACGCCTCCCAGCGCGTGTGGGTCGGGCACTCCTACACCGACCAGGCGCCGGCCGACCTGATCAGGATCGACCCCGGCAAGCGCGACGCCGAGATGCCCAACCACGTCGTCACCGGCATGACCGGGCTGGAGACCATGCTCGACGCGCTCCAGACCAGGCTCGGCGGCGAGTTCGCCCGGACCGGCTCGAACGCCCACGGCGACCTGCGCAAGTTCGTCACCGACGAGCTGCCCGCCCGGCTGCGGGAGGCGGTCAACGGCGGGTTCGTGCGGGTGCTGGCCGCGAAGGGCCAGCCCGAGGTGCGCATCCGGGTCGAGACCGAGGTCGTGCTGACCACGGCCGAGCCCGTGGGCGCGCCCAGCAACGCCGAGTGGGAGGAGGAGGTGCTCGTCGACTTCGCCGCCGCGCCCGGCGGGACCTCGGCCGGCGGCTCGCTGGACGGCAACGGCTCCACCGGGTTCAACCATCCCGCGTTGAGCGGGGTGAACCTGCCCGGCGGCTACCAGCCCTCGATCGGGCCCAGGGTGCGGGGCAACAGGTCGGCGTCGCAGTCGTACTCGTCCACGGCCAACGCCCAGGCCATCCACCCGAGCGTGCTCAGGAAGACCCGGCACACACAGGGGTACCGGCTGGAGTTGCGGCACACGTTCACCATCGAGAAGCCCGGCGGCGTCTCCATCACGCTGCCCCCGATGACCAGCTCGACGCTGGCGCGCATGCAGGAGTCGGCCGCCTTCCGCTTCGGCCTGCCGGTGGACGCGCAGGCGGCGCTGCAGGTGAAGGGCCGGCCGCTGACCCACGACGATGGCACCCCGGTGCTGCGCGGCGAGGTCCGGCCCGTGCCGATCAAGGGCCGCAAGAGTGAGCTGCCCGCGTGGCTCGGCGACGGCCCGGGGCAGATGCGCGGCTCGGGCCCGGCCCTCGTCCAGGAGCTGACCGGCCTGGACGGGCTCACCGAGCAGGTGCTGGACCAACTCGCCGAGAGCGGCGTCGTGCCGAAGATCGTCAACGGTGTCCCCCAGTACTCCTCCAACCACCTCACCCGCGCCAGCCAGATGCTCAACCTGCAGGAGGTCATGGAGCAGCTCACCGAGCGCCGCCTGCGCACCGCCTACGACCAGTTGGCGCAGGAGGGCATCCTCGTCGACCTGGTCCTGCACGGCCGCAACAAGGCCCCCGACCACCACACGCTGCGCATCTCCCTGGTGCAGGACTTCAGCGACCGCGGCAAGTACGTCGGCGTCACCGACGCGGAGTCCGTGGTCAACCTCGACATCGGCACCGACACCTCGGCGCGCGGCGTCACCCGCTCCCGGACGTACGGGGGCGGGGGATCGGTCAACGTCGGCGACGGCCCCGACGAGGGGCAGGACGGTCTCGGGCACGACGTCGGCGTCAACGGCGGCGGCAACCGCACCCGGACGACCGGCTCCAGCACCGGCAGCACCGTCAACATCGTGACGCTGGCGGAGAGCACCGGCGAGGTCGCCCTCTTCGACGTGAAGCACCGGCTCAGCGTCGATCTGCTGCACAAGGGCGAGACGACCACGCTCGTCACCCGCGACGGCAGCGCCAGGATAGCCTTCGCCACCGACCTGCTGCCCCCGGACATCCCCGCGGGCTCGGCGTCGATCGGCACGCCGTCCAGGAAGCTGCGCGACCGCTCCACGCTGCTGCACATGGACGTGCGCAACGTCCGGGCCGCCGCCCGCGGGGTGCTGCCCCGGGGCCTGCGCCGCGCCTCGACCGCCTTCCACCATCTCGCGGCCTTCCTCAACCTGCGCAACCTGGTCTCCCACCCCGAACTGTTCGACACCCCGATCAGCACCCAGCTCGCCGTCCAGCCGGACGGAGTCTCGAGCTCGCGCTCGGAGCTGTCGGTGAAGGGCGAGATGGGCGAGGCGGAGATCGTCGGCGTCGTGGACCAGGTGACAGGTAAGATCATCTTCGGTCTGAGCAGCGCCGGGGTCTCGTGGGGCGGTTCGTCCGGCACCTCGGTCGGCGCCTCGGCCGGCGGCAGGGTCGTGCACGACGACGGGGGCTCCACCACCGGCGGCTCGCTCTCCGTCGGGCACTCCGGCGGCACCTCGGTCTCCACCTCCATCCTGGACATCTGGGGCACCGAGGAACTGACGATCGAGACCGGCCGCCAGTACATCCTGCGCGCCGACATGCTCCTGCACTTCGACGGCACCGAGACCCACGTCGACAGCGTGCGGACGCCGCAGGAGGGCATGAGCCCCGGCAGGCGCGGCACGCCCCCCGCGCAGGGCAGCGCGCTGTTCGCGGTCCCCGAGAACGACATGCTCATCATGTACGCCGACGGTGAGCTGAAGCTGCCGCTCGCCCTGGTCGCCGACGCGGTGGAGCGCTTCCGCAACGGCAGCCTGGACCTCGACAGGACCCTCGCCGTACCCCTCGTGCAGACCTACCTCAAGGCGCTGACCGAGGCGCGGGGCCGGGGCACGGCCCCGGACCTGTCCGCCAAGCACACGCCCAGGGCCCTGCTCATGGCGCTCAAGCGGGTGGCCGGGGTGACCGTCCCGAAGGGGCAGGACGTCGACGAGCGGCTGGATGCGGCACAGCAGGAGACCGAGGCGGACGCCGACGTCGTGATTGCCCCGCAGTACGAGAACGCCATGGGCCTGAGCACCGTGGACTCCTTCGAGGTGACCGACGCGAACGGGGAGCGGGTCAGCCTGCTCGACGCGGTGATGGACGCCGTCAACTCCGTCGTCCCCGACGCCGAGCAGAACGCCCCCGGCCTGCGCTCGGAGCTGGAGGTTGACCTTTCAGACAAACGCGTGACGATCCGCGCGTCCGACATGCTGTCATCCGAGGGCTACAACAAGACCTACCACGTGCACTCGGGGGCCCGGTCCGACCGGCCCGATGCGGTCACGGTACAGCTTCGCCTGGTCCCGCGGGCGGACGCCGATCCCCGCAGGGGCAGGCTGGTCAGCCGCAAGAAGCAGACCGGCATCATCCTGCAACGCTACCGCTACACCGACCAGACGCACACCGAGTCGTCCAACGGCTCGAACGGGGTCGGCCTCGACGCCTCGGACTCCAACGGCACCTCCGGCCTCGGCGCCGGGGTGTCCACCGACCTCAGCCACTCCTACTCCGACTCCACCAACGAGCAGGGCACTCGGCTGCAGCGCATCGCCCTGTGGAACGGCCTCGACCAGGTGTCGCAGGACATGACACTGGTTGTCGAGGTCAAGCGCAGGTCCGCCCGCACGCGGACGCTGCCGGGCTGGATGCGCATGCCCCGCGCCGCCGCCGCGATCAAGGCCGCGGTCGATCGCGTACGGCGCTGGCGCCGGGCCGCGAACCCGCATCAGTTCGACGCCACGCTGGTGCGGAACCTGCAAACCGGCATGTCCCGCCCGGTCGCGCAGGACCCGGGCCCGGTCGCCTCCGTCACCGACCCGCGCCAGGTGGAGCTGCACCCCGGCCACTTCGTGGAGACCCTGCGGGACGCGCCGGACCGGCCGAGCCTGTACGACGTCGTCACCGGCCGGCTGGCCAAGATGCTGGGCCGGGACACCATCACCGAACGCCAGGCCGAGCTGCAGTCGCGACTGGCGTCGTCCGCGCTGATCACCGGCTTCGAGCGGATGTCCGGAACGGACGGCGACGTCGTCGTCCGGGTGGCCAGGCACCGGTTCAAGAAGCAGGGCGCCGACGTCACGATCAAGGCCCGGCTGTCGGACCTCACGGTCGTGTCGGGGCCGTTCGACGCGGAGAAGGGCGAGGTGGACAGGAAGGCCGACGCCCAGAACGTGTCCATGTCCCGCGGGCGCGCCCTGCCCCTGTCCAGAAACGTCTCGCTGCCGCTCGCCCCGATCGGATTGGACGCCCGCGCCTGGTCCGGGGAGCAGATGTCGGAGGGCATGAACGAGCATCACGGGGCGCGGCGCGAGCGCAGCATGTTCCAGCGGGGCAAGGCCTACAGCGTGCGCCTGCGGGTGGACTACGACCTGACCTTCCAGCACGTGGCTCGCCTGCGCGACGGGAACGTGCGACCGGTCGGCAAGCCGGACCACCGGACGGCCGCCGCCGGCGGCGAGGTCTACGTCATCCTCTTCGGTGAGGAGATCGAGGAACTGCGCGCCCGGATGGAGTCCGGAGTGCGCCTCGGGGCCGCGCTCGAGGGCCTGCCGGAGTTCCGGTTCACGCCCGAGATCGGCCGCCTCGGACAGATCCAGGCGCTGACCGACGCCCGCGTGGCGGCCCGGGAACGCGGGAAGGTGGCCGTCGTCAGGGTCCGCGAGGCGGACGGGATGCACACCTACCGGGCCTACCCCGACGGGAGCGTGCGGGACGAGCGCCCCGACGGAGGCTTCGCCGAGGCGTTCGCGACGCTGCCGCCCGCCCTCCTGGAGGCCGCCGCCCGCGCCGGCGTCGACCTGCGGGGCGTCTTCATGACCTCGCCGGTGAGCGGCACCTTCGCCGAGCAGGTCACGGCCTGGCTGGACGCCCGCGACGCCCTGCCCGCCGCCGTCCCGCCGCCGGCCTGGCCCGCGACGTCGGCGCCGTCGCAGGCCCCGGCCGGCGGCAGCGTCGCCCAGGGCATCACGAGCCCGTCGGCGACCTCGCCGGAGATCGCGGGCACCCCGTTCGACGCGTCGGCCCGGCCCGAAGGGGAGCCCGACCTGTCGACGTCCGAGCTGCGGCGGCAGGACCTGTCGCCGGACGACTTCGGCGGCGCGGTGGCCCGGCTGAAGTGGAACGGCGACGACCGGCTCACGGTCGAACTGCCCACCGACGACGGGCGGCGCGTGCCGGTCCACACGCGCGTCCTGGCGGAGGACCCCGGCGACGGGCTGGTCGGACGCACCGAGTTCCGGTCCGGCACCGCGGAGGACCCGCACATCATCCGGATCGGCAAGCGGGTCGCGGCGGAGGTCGTGTCGTCCGTCCTCGCGCACGAGATCTCGCACGTCGCGCAGGAGAGCGCGGCCACGGCGGCGGGGGCGGCGCAGGGCGTCATCAGGGGCTCGCTGTCGCCGCACCAGCACGAGGGCGACGACCACTGCGTGACCCCCCGGCTGGACGAGCACGCGCACCTGTCACGCAAGTGGCGGGCGGCCGGGGACCCCGCGACGCGGCAGCGGCTGGCGGAGGCGATCGCCGCCATCGCCGGCGACATCGAGGCGCGCGGTCACACGCCGCCCGCGCCGCCCTGGGAAACCGGGCCGCCCGGCGCGGACCCGCGACGAGCCTCGACGCTGAGCGGCGACAGCGCCGTGCCGAGCCCGCGCGCGCCGGCCCCGGACGAGCAGCGGCCGGCCCCGGGCCGGATCGCCCAGGCCCTGAACGGTGACACGGCCCCGCAGGGCCCGGCCACCGCGGCCCAGAACGGCCAGCAGCAGAACGGCCGGCAGCAGGACGGCCGGTCGCCGGTCTCGGGGAAGGACGCGCAGGCTCCGACCGGCGGCCGGATCGCGGCCGCGCTGAACGGGGAGACCCCTGCCTCGGGCTCGGTCGCGGAGGCCCTGGCCGGCGGCGCGCCCCGCGCCAGGAAGCGCGGCCCCGCGCTGCCGGAGACCGCCGTCGCCGCCGCCGTCGAACGCGGGGCCGTCCTCGCGGGCGCCCGCGTCCGCCCGCGCGGCCCCGGCCGGTACGACATCGAGATCCCCGGCCACCGGCCCATCCCCATGACCGTCCGCCCCGCCGGAGCCGCCCCGGAGCCGGGCACCGAGGGCATGCTGACCTACGAGGTGGACCCCCACCGCACGGTGGGCGCGAACGAGCGCGCCGCCGCGGCCATGGTGGTGGGCGCCGTCACGCAGGTCCTGGGCAGGCCGTCCGCCGAGCAGCAGGCCCTCGCCGAGCTGTACGAGGCCGTCCGCCAGGTCCGCACGGCCACCCCCGCGCAGTACCCGGCCCGGCTCGGCGTCCTGCACGAGCTGGCCGGCCAGGCCCCGCTGCACCTCGTCCCCGCGCCGCTGGCCGCCGAGCTGACCGACCTGATCGCCCGCCCGAACCCCGCCGTCCGGAACGCGTACTGGAGCCGGATGCGGACGATCACGAACGGCACCGGATGGCAACGGTTCGAACCGGAGTGCCTGTGCCCCGGGGACGGGCCGTGCCGGTGCGGCCTGCGTGAGGGAGAACTCCCGGACGGGGACGCCCCGGGCGCGACGGAGGGCCTGATGCGGGCATGATAGGAACCCCGAACAGAGGAGGGTCATGACCTTCGCGGTAGCGCGGACCAGGGACGAGGCGCATCTCTACCTCGACCTGCACCCGTGCGGGTGCGGCTCGCCCGAGACCACCTGGGACAACGGCCTGGCCAACATCGGCGGCGAACCGGTCAACCGCTACGCCGGCGACTGCGAGAGCTGCGGAGCGCCGCGCGAGTACCTGTTCGGCCTGCCCGAACGCCCGGTGATGCCCGCGGGCTACCCGACGTTCGGCGGCGCCGAGCCGTCGGAGCTCCTCGACGCCGGGGAGTGGCTGTGGGTGTCCGACCTGACGGCCGGCAACGTGCCGGTGGGCGACGGGGCCGAGGCCCGCCGTACGCTGTCGGTGGCCGTGGCGGCGGTCGAGGAGGTCGTCAAGTTCATCCCGCCCGGCGCGGACGCGGTGCCCGACGACGGGTTCTGGTCGCAGCGCGGGCAGGAGGTGCGGGCGGCCGAGCCGGGCCGCTTCCAGCTCGACCGGCTGCTGATCGTCCGCGACGCCTACCGCGACCTGGTGGCCCGGCATGCCTGAGCGCGGCCTGGCCCGCTCGCTGGTGGAGGCGTACGTCTACCTCGACCTGGCCGCCGCCGGCGGCTCGGCCGACGCGGCCGTCGCCGACGAGCGCGAGGGCTGGGTGCTGCGGGCCGACGGGGTGGAGGTGTTCGTCCCGTACGACGCGGAGGACGCCGCCCAGGAAGAGGACGCCACGTTCGGCACGGGCCTGTCGGAGCTGCTCGACGCCGGCCAGTGGTTCATGATCAGCGTCTCGTACGCGAGCCGGGCGCTGGAGGGCGCGCTGTTCTACGCCGTCGGCCCGCCGGACGCCGAGGCGTTCGACGCCGTGGCCGCCGACTGGGCCTTCGCCGCCGACGCCGTGGTGGAGGCGCTGAAGTTCCTGCCAGAGGAGACGGCGGAGCTGCCGCCCGACGCGTTCTGGACGGAGATGGGGGAATCGGCCCGCGACGCGGAGCCGGACCGCTTCACCAGGGAGCGGCTGGAGAGCGACCTCGCCTTCTACCGCCAGAGCCTGGCCGACTTCCGCCGCCTGCACGCCGGGGACCTCTGAACCCGGCCGTCTCCGCCCCTTTCCGCGTTACACGGTCTTTCGGTGCCGCCTGCTCCAATGGCACCGCAAGATCGACGGAAAGGATGGTCATCGATGAACGAGCCTTCTGCCCGGGACGTCCCCGGCACGGGATCGCGGCGTGCCCTGTTCGGCGTCCTGGCCGGCACGGCCGTGCTCGCCCTCCCCGCCTCGGCGGCGGCCTCGGCCTCCGCACGGGATGACGTGCGCCGGGTGGCGGACCGCGCCATGGACCGGTTCGACCACGGGTGGCGCACCGGCGAGTGGGAGCCGTTCCTCGGCATGCTGACCTCCCGCTTCTCCTTCTGGTTCCCGGAGGGCGAGTGGCGCGGCCGGCACGAGGGCGCGGCGGGACGGCGGGCGATCGCCGCGTGGGCCCGCTTCCACGGCGACCACGGCAACCGCGTGACCGGCGAGCGGAGGGACGTGACGGTCATGGGCGACCGGGTCCTGTACGAGTACGACAGCCGGGGCGCGTCGGCCGCCACCTCCGGCTACCTGAACTGGGAGACGATCATCGTCCGGGTGCGGGGGGAGCGGATCTGCGCGCTGCACGAGTACTGGGGCAACGTCCCGCCGGCCACGGGCTGACGCGACGGCGTCGTACCGATCGGTCGCGGAAAAACCCTAATATCAGGTAGGAAATGTTGACTTGGTGGGGGAGGGGTCGTACCGTCGAGGAGTGCCTGCCCCCACCCCCATCCGCTCGGCAGTCGCCGCGCTCCTCCTGCTCCTCCCGCTGGCCGCCTGCGCGGGCACGGGCGGACGGGAGGCGGACGCGCCGGCGCTCGCGTCCGACGCGCCGCTGCCCGCCGCCGTGCCCGAGGGCACCAAGCTGATCGTCGGAGACCCCCCGACCAAGGTGGCACTCCAGCTCTCCGGCGAGCTCGACTCGTTCTCCTTCGACCTCGAATGGGCCAACATCAGCGGCGGCCCGCAGACCAGCGAGGCGTTCCGGGCCGACGCGCTGGACGTCGGCGCGGTCGCCGACATCCCGCCCATCCACGCCACCTGGACCGGCCTGCCCGTCAAGATCGTCGCGTCGAGGTTCCGCAAGGACCCGCTCGCCCACCCCACCTACGAACTCGGCATCGCCCCGGGTGCGAACGTGCGCACCCTGGCCGACCTGCGCGGCAGGAAGATCGCCTACAGTCCGGGCCAGGCCCAGGGCGCGCTGGTGCTCAGGGTGCTGAAGAAGGCCGGCCTCACCAGGCAGGACGTCACCCTGGTCGAGCTGCCGAGCACCGGCGACGTCTACCCCAACGCCCTGGCCTCCCGGCAGGTGGACGTGGCGCCCATCGGCGGCGTCAACATCAGGCGCTACACCGCCAAGTTCGGTCGCGACGGCGCCACCACGATCCCGCACGGCCTGCGCGACGACCCGGGCCACCTCTACGTCCGCACCGAGACGCTGCGCGACCCCGCCAAGGCCGCCGCGATCCGCGAGTACGTCGCCGCCTGGGCCAGGGCCTCCCGCTGGGTCTACGAGCACCCCGAGGAGTGGATCGACGGCTACTACGTCAAGGACCAGGGCCTGAGCGCCGCCGACGGCCGCTACCTCGTCGAGCAGGCGGGCGAGCCCGACCTCCCGGCCGACTGGACGGAGGCCGTCGAGCGGCACCAGGAGACCATCGACGTCCTGGCCGCCGAGACCGGCAACCCGCCGTTGCGGGCCGCCGACCTCTACGACCGCCGCTACGAGGCGACGGCCGCGCAGGCGATCAAGGGCGGTGCCCGATGACGCTCGTCGCCCACCCCGTCGCCGCCGCGGCCCGCGCCCGGGGACGCCGCCGGCTGCGGCCGGGCCGTCCGGTCAGGCTGGGCTTCCTGCTGGGGCCGGTCCTGCTGCTCGCCCTGTGGGCGGCGGCCTCGGCCGCCGGCCGGCTCGACCCCCGCTTCCTGTCCGCGCCGTGGACCGTCGTGGCCACCGCGGGCGAGCTGATCGCGTCCGGCCGCCTCCAGGACAACCTGCTGACCTCGCTCGGCCGGGTCACGCTCGGGCTGGCCGCCGGCGTGCCGCTCGGCGCGGCGCTCGCGCTCGTCTCCGGGCTGAGCCGCTGGGGCGAGGCGATCATCGACGGCCCCGTGCAGATCAAGCGGGCCATCCCGTCGCTGGCGCTGATGCCGCTGCTCATCCTGTGGCTGGGCATCGGCGAGGGCATGAAGGTCACCGTCATCGCCGTCGGCGTGCTCGTGCCGATCTACATCCACACCCACAACGGCCTGCGCGGCATCGACAGCCGCTACGTGGAGCTGGCCGAGACCGTCGGCCTCGGGCGGGGCGCGTTCATCGGCAGGGTGGTGCTGCCGGGGGCGTTGCCGGGGTTCCTGCTCGGGCTGCGCTTCGCGGTCACCACGGCCTGGCTGTTCCTCGTGGTGGCCGAGCTGATCAACTCGACCAGCGGCATCGGCTACATGATGGACCTGGCGCGTACGTACGGGCAGACCGACGTCATCCTGGTCGGCATCGTCCTGTACGGCCTGCTCGGCCTGTTCTCCGACGCCGCCGTCCGGCTCGTGGAGAGGAGGGCGCTGTCGTGGCGGCGCACGCTGGCGAGCTGATCCGGGCGCTCTCCCTGACCCGCCGGTACGGCGACCGCACGGTCCTCGACGGCCTGGACCTGGAGCTGGCCCCCGGCGAGTTCGTGGCGCTGCTCGGCCGCAGCGGCTCCGGCAAGAGCACGCTGCTGCGGGCGCTGGCCGGGCTGGACACCGACGTCGAGGGCGAAGGGGAGGTCCAGGTGCCCGCCGAGGTGTCGGTGGTCTTCCAGGACGCCCGGCTGCTGCCCTGGCAGCGGGTGCTGCCCAACGTGGTGCTGGGCCTGGCCGGGGCCGATCGGCGCGGCCGGGACAGTCTCGCCGAGGTGGGCCTGGCCGGGCGGGAGCGGGCCTGGCCCAGCGAGCTGTCCGGCGGCGAACAGCAGCGGGTGGCGCTGGCCAGGTCGCTGGTGCGCCGCCCCCGGCTGCTCCTGGCCGACGAGCCGTTCGGCGCGCTCGACGCCCTGACCAGGCTCAAGATGCACACTCTGCTGCGCCGCCTGTACGAGCAGCACCGCCCGGCCGTGCTCCTGGTCACCCACGACGTGGACGAGGCCATCGCGCTGGCCGGGCGGGTGCTCGTGCTCGACCACGGCCGGATCGCGGCCGAACGGCGACCGGCCGCCGGTGCCGATCCCGCGCGGGTCAGGGCCGAACTTCTGGCCGCGTTGGGTGTCACCACGGACGTGTGAGGAACGAGATACTTGATCGGCGGCTCCGGTGCCCGGATGACATGTCAAGATTCCGAGTATTCCTACCAAACGTATGGGAAAATGACAGCATGAGCCTGGACGAGATGCGCGCGTCGAGCGCACGTGCCGACTCCCCGCTGACCGCCGCCATCCTGGCGGGCCGGTGGATCCGCTCGGCCGCGGCCGACGACGAGCACGGGCGGCGCTGGCGAGCCAACCCCGACACCCGCGGCGCGTCCGCGGTCACCCCCGAGCCCTGGTCCCTCTACTCGGGCGCGGCCGGCATCGTGCTGTTCTTCCTCGAACTGGCCGCCGCCACCGGGCACGAGGCGTACCTGGAGGACGCCAGGGCGGGCGCGCGCCGGCTCGCCGCCACCTGGCGCGAGCAGGACGACCTCACCCTCTACCACGGGCTGACCGGCGTGCTGATCGCCCTCATGGAGGCGGGCTGGACCCTCGGCGAGCCGGAGTTCGAGGCCGAGGCGGCGGCCGTGGCCGACCTGATCGTCTCGCGCGGCCGGAGCGGGGGCGACGGGGTCACCTGGTCCCGCGACCCGGCGCAGCGCGGCGAGGGCGGCATCATCCTGGGGCTGCTGCGGGCCGCCACGAACCTCGGCGTGCCGGCCTACGAGGCGGCGGCGATCGAGGCGGGGCTGCGCATCGCCCGCCTGCCCGTGCCGGGCCACCGCTTCGGCGACTGCGCCGACCTGCCGGTGGACGCCGTCACCCCCGGCTTCCTGGCCGGCACGGCCGGCACCGCGTTCCTGCTCGCCCGCCTGTACGGCGTCACGGGCGAGCAGCGTTTCCTGCGGGCCGCCCGCAGCGGGGCCGCCTTCGTCCGCGAGGTCAGCGTCGTCACCGGCGGCTGCGCCGTCGTGCCGCACCACGTGCCGCACGCCCGCGGCCTGCACTACCTCGGGTTCTGCTCCGGCTCGGCGGGCGTGGCCAGGATGTTCTACGAGCTGTACCGGGTGGCGGGCGACCCGGGCGACCTGGAGTGGGTGGAGCGGCTGGCCAAGGGCATCGTGCGCAGCGGCGCGCCGCACTGCCGCACCGAGGGCTACTGGAACGTGGCCTGCCAGTGCTGCGGCGCGGCGGGGGTCATCGAGCTGTTCACCGGCCTGTGGGCGGCGACCGGCGACGAGTCGCACCTCGAGTACGCCCGCACGCTCGCCGCCGACCTGATCGGCCGCGCCACCGACCCCGACGGCCGGGGCTATCGCTGGTACCAGGCCTACCGGCGGCTGCGGCCCGGCGAGGTGACCGCCGACACCGGCTACATGGTGGGCGCGGCCGGCATCGGCGCCGCCCTGCTCCACCTCGACGCCGCCGGCCAGGCCAAGCAGCCGCGCCGGGTCATCCTGCTGCCCGACAACCCGTTCCCGGCCATCCCGCTGCCGCCCGCCGCGCTTCAGGCGTAGGCCTTCACCTCCAGCAGCCCGACCGACGCCGACCCGCTGCTCTGCAGCACGGCCCTGAGCCTGGTCGTGCTCACCTGGCCGAACGTCACCCGGTTGTAGGCGTTCAGCGCCGCCGGGTAGGTGCCCGGGATGTCCACGTACGCGGTGCCGTTCCAGTACTGCAGCCGCCACGACGCCGGCGCCCGGACGCCGCCGTTGTCGTCGAAGAAGTACACCTCGGCCGAGCGCAGCGTCTGGGCCGACGGCCAGGTCAGCTCGGCCCACTGGGTGCCCGTCTGCGGCCAGGTGCCCCAGCGGCGGTTGACCGTGTCGTTGGACGAGGACGGGTCGATGCCGTCGTTGAGCGCCGCGACGCTCTCCCACGGGGAGGTGTAGGAGGCGGACGGGGTGGCGCCCGTGGCCAGGTTCGCCGCGGGGGCGCCGCCGACGTTGAGGGTGAAGCTTCTGGTCACCGGGGTGCTGAGCCGGTCGTAGTCCCTGAGCTGGACCGTGAACGTCGAGCTGCCCGCGGCCGCCGGGGTGCCGGTGATCGCGCCGGTGAAGCGGTCGAGGCTGAGCCCCGCGGGCAGCGCGCCGCCGGTGACCTGCCAGTCGTAGAAGGGCACGCCGCCCTTGGCCGCCAGCGTGGCCTGGTAGGCGGAGCCGGGCGTGGCCTGCGGGAGCGAGGTTGTGGTGATGGACGGCTTGAGGAACGGGGTCAGCTCACGGTTGAGCTTCCAGCCGGCGTTCTCGGCGATCAGCAGGGACAGCTTGGTGAGCATCCAGCGGCGGGTGGGGAACAGGTGGGTCCAGCCGCCGCTCTGGCCGCTGATGCGGTCCCAGTTGGGCTGGTCGCCGGGGATGTGGTAGCTGCCGTCGAGGGGCACCGCGCGGCCCTGGTACTCGACCACGTCGGGGTCGGTGCCGCCGCCGTTCACGTAGGAGCGCATGCCGGCCCAGTCGCTGTGGAAGGCGACGGCGTGGCCGTACTCGTGCATGACCAGGCCGTGCACGTCGAGCACCGAGCCGGCGATGTCGGTCTTGTACCAGTCCTCGTCGGCGAGGGAGGTGAAGAGCTGCTTGTTCGCCTCGTCGTACTCGAGGATCATCGCGGTGGAGCGGTGCAGCGGGCCGGCCAGTTGCTGGCCGCCGCGGGTGCTGTAGCGGCCGTTGGCCGCCGGGTAGCCGGTCGAGTACGGCGTCTGGATGCCGCGGAAGAACACGTACATGCCGTTGTAGGCCGCGTTGTTGGTGACGTTGACCGTGTTCTGCCAGTCGTTGCCCGGCAGGTGGTTCGGCTCGGCGCCGGTCGCCACGGTGTCGAAGGGCTGCATGTCGAAGAAGCGGAACCAGTCCTTGACCGCCTCCTCGGCGGCCGTGCGCACGCCGGGGTCGGAGAAGTAGCCGGTGATGGTGTCGTAGCGGTAGTCGAAGGCGACCGGGAGCGTCGGCTGCAGGGCCGTCTTCTCGTCCTGCTGCACGTAGATGGGCAGGGAGTGCTGGTACGTCGCGCCGCCCGCGTCCCTGATCGTCACCCGCAGCGTGTGCTGCTCGTCGGAGCCGGGTCCGCGCTTGGAGTGGATGGCCAGCCGGAACGGCTTCTGTTCCGAGGCGGAGGCGAAGGTCAGGGTCTTGGTCGCGCCGGTGGCGGTGAGCTGGCTGGGCAGGTCCATCATCAGCCGGGACGTGCCCTCGGCCTTGAGATCGACGCTGAGCGGGAAGCGCATGTCGGCCGGGGGCCGGACGGTCAGCTCGACGTAGGGGTTGGCCAGGTAGCCCTGCCAGTCCACGAGCTTGACGCCGTAGGAGTTGACGGTCCGGCCGAACATGTCGACGAGCTGCGCCGGGCCGGCCGCGTGGGCGGGGCCGGTGACCGCGGTGAGGAGGGACGCGATGAGGAGGGAGGTGAGTAAGACGGCCATCGTGGCCAGTCGTCTCATCATGGGAAACCTTTCGTCCGGGGGCGCTCTGGTGCCTCTGTGAGGCCGTGCATAGGCAAAAACTGAAAGGTTTTCGGAAGCAAAACTCACCGGAAGTCGTCTGTCAAGGCCGCTCTGCGTGCCGTGCTGCAATGCAACGTTCCGATAACGAAGAAAAGGTTTTCGGGCCGGCCCTGTTGCGATCAAGGGCGGGGTGCGAGAGCAAGGGAGGGCACTCGGTTTCCCGATATCTGCGCACATGATGGTCTATTGACTAGTGCTGTATCACATCTTACATTGCGGCCAGGAAAAGCTATCCCCCAGGGAGCGCGATGTCTGACCTCAGGGACCGCGTCCGCGGCCCGCTGGCGCCCTCCACCGCGGCGCAGCGCCCGTTGAGCATCGACGACGTGGAGATCCATGGAGGCCCCTTCGGACGCTGGCAGCGGATCAACCGGGAGGCGAGCATCCCGCTCGGCCTCCAGCAGATGGAGAAGTCGGGCGCGACGCCCAACCTGAGACTGGCGGCGGGCGAGGGCGAAGGGACCTTCCAGGGCTACCGGTTCCAGGACTCCGACCTGTACAAGCAACTCGAGGCGGTCGCCTGGGAGCACTGCCGCCGCCCGGACGGCGACGACGCCGCGGCCTATCGCGCCTTCGTGGCGGAGTCGGCCGCGCTGCTGGCCCGCGCGCAGCGCCCCGACGGCTACCTGAACTCGCACTACCAGGTGGTCAAACCCGACAAGATCTTCGCCGAGCTGGAGCACAGCCACGAGATGTACTGCGCCGGCCACCTGTTCCAGGCGGCCGTCGCTACGGCGCGGGCGGGGCTCGGCGACGGCCTGCTGGAGGTCGCCCGCCGCTTCGCCGACCTGCTCGTCCGGCGCTTTTTGACCGGCGGCGACGACGGCATCGACGGGCACGCCGAGGTGGAGACGGCCCTGGTCGAGCTGTACCGGCTCACCGGGGAGCGGACCTACCTGGAGCTGGCCTGCAAGCTGATCGACAACCGGGGCCGGGGCCTGATCGCCAGAACGGGCCTCGGGCCGCTCTACGCCCAGGACCACCTGCCCGTCCGCGAGGCCCCGACCGCCGTCGGGCACGCCGTCCGCCAGCTCTACCTGGAGGCGGGCGTCGTGGACGTCGCCGTCGAGACCGGCGACGCCGACCTGCTCGCCTCCTCCGTACGCCGCTGGGAGGACCTGGTCGCCACCAAGACCGCCATCACCGGCGGCCACGGCTCGCGCCACGACGGCGAGGCGTTCGGCGAACGGTACGAGTTGCCGCCCGACCGCTCCTACAACGAGAGCTGCGCGGCCATCGCCGCCATCCACTGGAACTGGCGGCTGCTGCTGGCCACCGGCTCCGGCCGCTACGCCGACCTGATCGAGCGCACGCTGCACAACGCCTTCGCCGCCTCCACCTCCGCCGACGGCGTGCGCTTCTTCTACGTCAACCCGCTGCAACGCCGCGCCGACCTGTTCGAGGACGCCTACCTCGGACGGCGGCGCGAGTGGTTCGCCTGCGCCTGCTGCCCGCCGAACATCATGCGCCTGGTCTCCTCGCTCGGCCACTACGTCGCCACCACCGACGACGAGGGCGTCTCGGTGCACCAGTACGCCCCCGGCGTGATCCGCGCCGGCGGCATCACCCTCGACGTCGAGACCGAGTACCCCTGGGACGGCAGCGTCCGCCTCACCGTGCGCTCCGCCCCGGGCGGCGCGTGGACGCTGCGGATGCGGGTGCCCGCCTGGAGCGGATCGGCGCGGCTCACCCCCGGCTGGGGCGAGCCGTACCCGGCCGTACCCGGCGCGGACGGCTACGCCGCGATCCGCCGCGAGTGGCGGGCCGGCGACACCGTCACCCTCGACCTGGACCTGACGCCCAGGCTCGTCGTGCCGCACCGGGGGATCGACGCGCTGCGCGGGTGCGCGGCCGTCGAACGCGGCCCGATCGTCTACTGCTTCGAGCAGATCGACCAGGACAGCCCCTTGGAGGACCTGGCCCTCCTCCCCGGAGCCGGGCTGCGGCCCGTCGAGCGCGACCTGCCCGGCATCGGCAGGACGGTGATCGTCGAGGCGGACGCCGTCCGCCTGCCGCCCGCGCCGCCGCAGGGGCTGCCGTACACGACCGTCTCCGACGCGGCCCCCGCGACCGGCCCCGCCACCGCCGTGGCCGTCCCCTACTACCAGTGGGACAACCGCGACGGCGGTGTCATGCGGGTCTGGATGCCCCTCGCCCAACCTTCGCGCAGGTAAGGACACCCCCCGATGAAGAGAAGAGACCTGTTCAGGATGGGCGGCCTGGCCGCGCTGGGCGCGGCCGGGGCGGCCTGCGGCTCCTCCGGCGGGACCGGCGCGGCCGGCTCCACGCAACTGCAGTTCATGTACTGGGGCTCGACGTTCGAGAAGAGCGCCATCGAGAAGATGCTCAAGGCCTTCGAGCAGAGCAAACCCGGCACCACCGTCAAGCCGCTGTTCACCCCCGACGAGTACGACGTCAAGCTCAACAGCCTCATCGCCGGCGGGCGCACCCCCGACCTCGGCTACGTGCCGATGTCGATGTCCTTCCGCCTGGCCGAGCAGGGCAACCTGGTCAACCTCTTCCCGTACCTGGACAAGTACCCGCAGCTCGCGGGCTACCTGCCGGACGCCTACCTGTGGTACGGCCAGGACCGGCTGCACGGCGTCTCCACCGCCAACGAGATCGAGCTGCTGTGGTACAGCAAGACGGCGATCGCCGAGGCCGGCATCAGCCCGCCGCCGGCCGAGGCCGCCTCCGCCTGGTCGTGGGACCAGCTCGTGGACAACGCCTACAAGCTCACCGTGGACCAGAACGGCCGCCACCCCGACGAGTCGGGCTTCGACCCCGGGCAGGTCCGCCAGTTCGGCGTCTCCGTCAGCATCACCTACGCCGCCGCCTGGTACGGCTTCCTGCGCGGCAACGGCGCCGACTTCGCCGACGAGGCGGGCCGGAAGTGCCTGCTGGACACCCCCGAGGCGATCGAGGTGTTCCAGAACCTCCAGGACCTCATCTACAAGCACCGCGTCGCCCCCGGCCCCGGCCAGCTCGCCGCGACCGGCGACGACGTGCCCGGCACCAACATCCTGCTCAAGACCAAGCGGGTGGCCATGGTGGTGGACGGCCACTGGGCGCTGCTCGACATGAACGAGAGCAAGGTCGACTACGGCATCGGCGTGCTGCCGAAGTACGCCGAGCCGTTCACCACCTCCCAGGTCGCGGGCGCGTCGTCGGTGTTCGCCGGGAGCAAGCACGTGGAGGAGGCGGTGGAGCTGTTCGCCTTCCACATCGACCCGCGCTACGTGGACCTGTACAAGCAGGGGCTGTGGATGCCCCAGGAGAAGAAGTACTACGAGGACCAGGCGGCCATCGACTCCTGGACCCGCAACGACGCCCACCCGCCCGAGTTCCGCACCGCCGTCGTGGACTACGGCCGCGACCACGGCGTGCCCGACCTGCGCAACCGGGTCAAGAACCTGTCCGCGATCTCCAGCGACGTGCTGACCCCGGCCCTGCAGGAGCTGGAGTCCGGCAAGCGGCCCGCCGCCGAGATCCTCAAGGCGGCCACCCCCAAGATCACCGGCATGCTGCAGGGGTGGCAGCACACGCAGGAGCCGTGACGTGGCCGGCATGTCGGGCCAGCGCCGCATGGAGCGGCGCTGGGGCCTGCTCATGGCCCTGCCCGCCATCCTCGGATTCGTGATCTTCACGGCGGGGCCGATGGTGGCCTCGCTCGCGTTCAGCCTGACGGACTGGCAGGTGGGCGGCACCCCCGCGTTCGTCGGCCTGGGCAACTACACCGAACTGGCCGGGGACGAGCTGTTCTGGACCTCGCTCGGCGCCACCACGTACTACACGCTCGGGGCGGTGCCGCTCGTCCTGATCGTGTCGTTCGCGGTCGCCATGCTGCTCAACCAGAAGGTACGCGGGCTGCCGCTGTGGCGGACGATCTTCTACCTGCCGACGCTCGTGCCGGCCATCGCCAACGTGGTGCTCTGGATCTGGATCTTCAATCCGGACTTCGGGCTGCTCAACTCGCTGCTGCGCCAGGCGGGCCTGCCGACCGGGCAGTGGGTCTACGACGAGGCGATGGCCGTCCCGTCGCTGATCGTCATGAGCACCTGGGGCTTCGGCAACACCATGGTGATCTTCCTGGCGGGGCTCCAGGGGGTGCCGCGGCACCTGTACGAGGCCGTCTCGATCGACGGCGGCGGCGCGTGGCGACGCTTCTGGCACGTGACGCTGCCGATGATGACGCCGACCATCTTCTACAACCTGGTGGTGGGTGTGGTCGGCACCTTCCAGGTGTTCAACCAGGCGTACGTGATGACCGAGGGGGGGCCTAACAACGCCACGCTCTTCTACGTCTACTACCTGTTCCGGATGGCGTTCAGGGAGAGCGAGATGGGCTACGCCAGCGCGCTGGCCTGGGTGCTGTTCATGATCATCGTGGTGATCACGTTCCTGCTGTTCAGGAACGCCCGCCGCTGGGTCTACTACGAGATGGCGGGCGCCCGGTGACCGCGGTGCGGACGCCGCCGCGGCGCGCCGGGCGGGTCGCCCCGACGGCGGGCCTGCGCGGGCCCCGCAGGTTCCGCAAGGCGCTGCTCTACCTGGCGCTCGCCGGCGGGGCGGTGCCGACGCTGCTGCCGTTCGTGTGGCTGCTGCGCAGCGCGCTGATGCAGGACACGCAGATGTTCGTCGCGCCGCCGGAGTGGATCCCCTCGCCGTTCCAGTGGTCCAACTTCACCGAGGCGCTCACCGCGCAGCCGTTCTGGCTGTACTTCGTCAACACCGTGATCATCGCGGTGATCAGCGTGGTGGGGACCGTGCTCACCTGCTCGGTGGCCGCCTTCAGCTTCTCCCGCCTGCGCTGGCGCGGCCGGAACGTGGCCTTCGCGGTGCTGCTCAGCGGGGTGATGCTGCCGTACGCGGTGACGCTGATCCCCACCTTCGTCATGTGGCAGGAACTGGGCGCGCTGGACACGTTCGTGCCGCTCACCGTGCCGAGCTGGTTCGCGGGGGCGGGCGGCGGCGTGTTCAACGTCTTCCTGCTGCGGCAGTTCTTCCTGACGATCCCGTTCGAGCTGGACGAGGCCGCCTACATCGACGGGGCCTCCCCGTGGCGGGTGTTCTGGACCATCGTCATGCCGCTGTCCAAGCCCGCGATCGTGGTGGTCACGATCTTCACCTTCATCGGCACCTGGAACGACTTCCTCGGGCCGCTGCTCTACCTCAACGACGAGGAGAAGTACACGCTCTCCCTCGGCCTGGCCTCCTTCCAGAGCATCTACCTCACCCAGTGGGGCTACCTGATGGCCGCCTCGGCCGCCGTCATCGCCCCGATCATCGCCCTGTTCTTCTTCCTGCAGCGCTACTTCATCGAAGGCGTCACGCTCACCGGCATCAAGAACTGACAGGAGCCTCAGCGGCTGATGCTCAACCTGCCCAGCGAGCTGACCGCGACCGGCGCCACCAAGAGCTTCACCCTCCACCGGCCCCGCCGACCGGGAGATCGTCCGCCTGGCCATCCACTCCACGCAGGGGCCCGGCAAGGACGAACAGCACAAATGGATCATGAAGACCAGCGACGCCACCGGCGCGGTCAGCCCACGACTGGCAGAACGAGGTGCGCACCAGCAACGCCAAGCCGTTCAACGGGTTCTACGTCTTCTTCCGCGGCATCCAGACGCCGTACCACCGGTCGTACTCGATGATCCTGGAGTACGACGAGGAGCTGATGAAGCTGTTCACCTCGCCGGCCGACGAGGACTGGTACAAGACGGACCTCGGCTCGGTGCTCGACGTGCACGGGCTGGTCATGCACGAGTTCGGGCACGCGGTGGCCTTCCACGACTGGTGGGAGGGCATGGCGAAGTACCAGGAGAGCGGGGGAGCCGACGACGAGGAGGTGATCGCCTACCAGGGGTACCCGGTGCCGCTCGACGGCAGCGCGCACGTGCCGGGGGAGGAGCCGTACTGGGACCGGCTCAGCGGGCAGAGCGGCGGCTGGCGGCCAGGGGCGGCGTGCCGTTCTACGACTGGCAGGTCACCGCGGGCGCGCTGCCCGAGGGGCTGGCCCTCGACCGGTTGACCGGCGAGATCACCGGCACCCCGGCCAAGGCCGGCGACTTCGCCTTCACCGTGCGGTTGCGGGACTACGACAAGCGCGGCACCCCGGTCACGTAGGACTTCACCCTCACGGTCGCCTGAGCCGGTTCGGCCCTCGTAAGGCGACAACCGCCGGACGCCGCGCCGGGCGTCCGTGGCATGTCAGCCGGGGGGCACGGCGGCGTCCTCCAGGGTGTCCCACTCGGCCTGCGCGCGCCGGTGCCACCGGTTGCGCAGGTCGTGGAAGACGGCCGCGGCCCGTGGCCCCGGCCAGTCGTGCTGGAGCAGTTCGGCGGGCAGGTCGGGGTCGAGGAACGGGAAGCGCCGCCACTCCTGGACGAGCAGCACCTGGCTGGTGAACGCGGCCCGGCCGGAGCCGGGTGTGACGCCCTCGAAGCGCTCGATGAAGCGCAGGTAACGCTTCTCCACGTCGGCGAGGTCCCACGCGGCCAGGATCAGCTCGCCGGGGTCGCCGACGCCGGTCGACGGGCCCGTCCAGGCGAACGCGCGGTCCTCCAGGCGCAGCTCGCGCAGCACGTCGTGGACGGCGGCGGCCTTGGAGGCGTCGGGGATCACCCACAGGCCGGGCGCGGGGGAGCCGAGGCCGAGCCAGGTGAGCTTGGTGCGCAGGCGGTGGCGCAGCCGCCGCTGGGTCTCCGGCACCCCGGCGCTGAGCACCAGCCAGCGGCCGTCCCAGTCGTGCGGGCGGCGCATGAAGCCGTAGATGCGCTCGGTGCCCTCGCGCAGCAGCCGGTCGCCGGCGGCGGTCAGGCTCCAGCGCACCCGGCGGCCGTGCCGGGCGGAGGCGAGCAGCCCCTCGGCGGCGGTGCGCGACAGGGCCTGGCGGGCCGACTTCTCCTCCACGCCGAGCGCGCCCAGCGCGGTGACCAGGGTGCCGGTCCAGACCTCGCCGCCGCGGGGGAGCACGAACTCGCCGAGTGCCGTCAGCAGCAGCGAGCGGGCGCCCGCGCCCGCCATCTCGCGCCGGCCCGCCCGGGGTGCGTCCGCGCTCACGGATGCCTCCTCAAGTTCCACAGATCTCTGACGGCGCATGCTGGCGGCGTCGCGCTCAGTGTAGAGGCCCTGATACGGCGTCGCGTATTTCCCCTTATAACCAGTAGGAAATATTGACTTATCCGGAATGTCGGCTTAGCGTCGTGACCATGAGCCAGGGCCTCCTCCTCACCACGCGCCCTCACGTGGACTTCGGCCACGTCACCAGCGCCCAGTGTCGTTGATCACGGACTGACAGCCGCGGCGTGGCCGACGCCGCCCACGCCCCCGCCAACGCCCATGCAGCCTTTTCTCCCGTGAGGAACCACCCGTGATCTCAGCCAGACCCGTCCCGCCACCCGGCCGCCCCGCCCCCGAGGGGAGCGCGGCATGACCGAAACCCTGCCCGGCCGCGCCGTCGGCGCCGACTCCTTCCGGCGGGCCCTCGCCGTGCACGCCAGCGGCGTCGTGGTGATCACCGCGCAGAGCGGCGGCGTGCCCGTCGGGCTGACCGCCACCTCCTTCTCCTCGGTCAGCCTCGAACCGCCGCTGGTCTCCTTCTACGTGGACCGTTCCTCGACCACCTGGCCGCAGCTCGGCGCCGCCGACCACTTCGCGGTCAACATCCTGGCCAGCGACCAGGCCGACGTGGCCGCCCGGTTCGCCCGCAAGAACGTCGACCGGTTCGCCCCGCCCACCCGCTGGCGGCCGGGGCCCCTCGGCGCCCCGCTGCTCCAGGACGTCTCCGCGCACCTGCTCTGCCTGCCGTACGAGCGGGCCGAGGTCGGCGACCACATCCTGGTCGTCGGGATGGTGGCCGAGGTGGAGACGCACAACACCGGCCGCCCGCTGCTCTACCACCAGGGCCGGTTCGGCCGCTTCCTCCCCCACCCCGAAGACTGACCTCCCGCACTTGGAGCTGAGTGTGAGCGTTTCCACCGGGACTCCGACGTACGCGAGCCCCGTCGATCACGTCGCCTACGGCCAGTACGGCCCGGGGCGGCTGCACCTGTCACCGGGCTGGGGGCGTCCCCTCTACCCCTTCCAGGACCGGATCACCGCCGACGGCTCCAGCGGCCTGCGCGCCGAGCCGGGCCGCTACCACCTCTACGTGGCCTGGGTCTGCCCGTACGCGCACCGCGCCGCCATCGTCCGCAGGCTCACGGGCCTGGAGGAGGTCGTGTCGCTGTCGTACGTGGACGACGAGCGCGACGGCCGCGGCTGGGCCTTCCGGCCGGGCCGCGGCCCCGACCCGGTCAACGGGTTCACCCTGCTGGAGCAGGCGTACGACGCCACCGAGCGGGGCTACGCCGGCCACATCTCCGTCCCGGTCCTGTGGGACAGGGAGCAGGGCCGGATCGTCAGCAACAACTTCCCCGACATCACCCTCGACCTGGCCACCCAGTTCGAGCGGTGGGCGGACCCCGCGGCCGACCTCTACCCGGCGCCGCTGCGTCCCGAGATCAACAAGCTGAACGCGTGGATCCAGAGCGACGTCAACGCCGGCGTCTCCCGCGTGGCCCGCGCCCACGGCCAGGAGCGGGAGCGGGAACGCCACCGGGTGGTGGCCGCGCTGGAATGGCTGGACGAGCGGCTGGCCGGCCGCCGCTTCCTGACCGGCGACACGGTGACCGAGGCGGACGTGCGGCTGTGGGTGACCCTGGCCAGGTACGACGCCGCGTACAACCGCGAACACCGGATCACCGAGTGGGACCTGTCCGGGTTCGAGCACCTGTGGGGTTACGCCCGCGACCTGTACCGGCGTCCCGCCTTCCGCGAGACCACCGAGGGCCTGCCCGCCGCCTGGGACGCCCCCCACGGGCGAGGCACGCGATGAGCCCCGCCGCCCGCGGGACGGGCCGCAAGCAGATCCACCTGGCGGCCCACTTCCCCGGCGTGAACAACACCACCGTGTGGACCGACCCCCGCTCGGGCAGCCAGATCGACTTCGCCTCCTTCGTCCACCTGGCCAGGACGGCCGAGCGCGGCAAGCTCGACTTCTTCTTCCTGGCCGAGGGGTTACGGTTGCGCGAGCTGAAGGGCCGCATCCACGACCTCGACGTGGTGGGCCGGCCGGAGTCGCTGACCGTGCTCAGCGCGCTGGCCGCCGTGACGCACCGCCTCGGCCTGGCCGGGACCGTCAACGCCACCTTCAACGAGCCGTACGAGCTGGCCCGGCGCCTGTCCACGCTCGACCACCTCAGCGGCGGCCGGGCCGCCTGGAACGTGGTGACCACCTCCGACGCCTTCACCGGCGAGAACTTCCGCCGCGGCGGCTACCTCGACCGCGCCGACCGCTACGAGCGGGCCGCCGAGTTCGTCCGCCTGTCCAAGCTGCTGTGGGACTCCTGGCAGCCGGACGCGGTGCTCGGCGAGCAGGACGAGGGCCGGTTCGTCGGCGCGGACGCCATCGGCGCGGTCGAGCACCGGGGCGCGCACTTCTCCGTCGAGGGCCGCTTCACACTGCCCCGGGCCCCGCAGGGCCACCCCGTCATCATCCAGGCCGGCGACTCCGCCGAGGGCAGGGAGTTCGCCGCCGCCGGCGCCGACGTGATCTTCACCGGCCACGGCTCGCTGGAGGACGGCAAGCGCTTCTACGCCGACGTCAAGGGCCGCCTGGCCCGGTACGGCCGCGAGCCGCACCAGCTCAAGATCATGCCCGGCGTGACGTTCGCGCTCGGCGACACCGAGGAGGAGGCCGCCGAGCACGCCGCCGCCATCCGCCGCAGCCAGGTCGGCCCGCAGACCGCC
Organism: Nonomuraea sp. MG754425; assembly: GCF_021699195.1. Lineage (GTDB taxonomy): Bacteria > Actinomycetota > Actinomycetes > Streptosporangiales > Streptosporangiaceae > Nonomuraea. Next base: position 43,687 of record NZ_SSXE01000047.1, read on the forward strand.
ATCGCCTTCCTGGAACAGGTGTGGGGCCGCGACATGTCCGCCCACGACCCCGACGGGCCGCTGCCCGACATCGAGCCCGACCTGTCGGAAGGCGTCAGCCAGGGCCGGGTCCCGGTCAAGGACCGCGCCGCCGTGGCCGCCAAGTGGCGGGCCCTGGCCGAGGAGAAGAACCTGTCGATCCGCGAACTGGTCATCGAGGTGACCGGCCGGCAGACGTTCGTCGGCACGCCCCGCACCGTGGCCCGGCTCATCGACCAGCACGTGCAGGCCGACGCCGCCGACGGGTTCATCCTCGTCCCGCACCTGACGCCCGGCGGGCTCGACGACTTCGTGGACCGCGTCGTGCCGCTGCTGCAGGAACGCGGCGTCTTCCGGGCCGACTACACCGGCGCCACCCTGCGCGAACACCTGGAGCTGGGATGACCGCCGAAGCCGGGAGAACCGTGCACCTCGCCGTCGCGCTGGACGGCGCCGGCTGGCACCCGGCCGCCTGGCGGGAGCCGACCGCCGCCCCGCGCGCGCTGTTCTCCGCCCGCTACTGGGCCGGGCTGGTCGCCGAGGCCGAGCGCGGGCTGCTCGACTTCGTCACCATCGAGGACGCCCTCGGCCTGCAGTCCACCCTGCCGGACGGGCTCGACGAGCGCACCGACCAGGTGCGGGGCCGCTTCGACGCGGTGCTGCTCGCCGCCCGGCTGGCGCCGCTCACCAGCCGGATCGGGCTCGTGCCGACCGCCACCACCACCCACACCGAGCCGTTCCACGTGGCCATCGGCATCGCCACGCTCGACCACGTCAGCGGCGGGCGCGCGGGCTGGCGCCCGCAGATCTCCGCCCGCTCCTTCGAGGCCCGCCACTTCGGCCGCAGGCGACTCCCGCCGCTCGACACGGTGCTGAACCGGCCGGGCGGGGCCGACCTGTCCGCCCACCCGCACGTCCGCGACCTGTTCGAGGAGGCCGGGGACGTGGTGGAGGCGGCGCGGCGGCTCTGGGACAGTTGGGACGACGACGCCGAGATCCGCGACGTGGCCACCGGCCGGTTCATCGACCGGGACAGACTCCACTACACCGACTTCGCCGGGCGCTTCTTCTCGGTCAGGGGGCCGTCCATCACACCCCGCCCCCCGCAGGGCCAGCCGGTCGTGGCCGCGCTGGCGCACGCGCGGCTGCCGTACGAGTTCGCGGCGGCCCACGCCGACGTCGTCTTCGTCACGCCGGGCTCGGCCGAGCAGGCGCGCGCCATCGTGACCGAGATCAGGGAGCTGTCCCCGCACGTGCAGATCTTCGCCGACCTCGTCGTGTTCCTCGGCGACGACGCCGCCCGGCGCAAGGCGCGACTCGACGAGCTGGACGGGGCCGAGCTCAGCTCCGACGCCGCGATCTTCACCGGGCACGTGCGGGACCTGGCCGAGCAACTGCTCGACTGGCAGGGCGCGGGCATCCAGGGGTTCCGGCTGCGGCCGGGGGCGCTGCCGTACGACCTGTGGCAGATCGCCTCGGGCCTGACGGCCGAACTGCGCGCCCGGCAGGCGTTCAGAAGCCGGTACGAGGCCGACACGCTGCGCGGGCTGCTCGGCCTGCCCCGCCCGGCCGGCCGCCACGCGGAGGCACGATGAAATTCCTGCTCATCACACTGATCACGCACACCGGCGGGTCGCCGACCGAGCGGTTTCGCGAGGTCGTCGGCACCGCGGTGCTGGCCGAGGAGCTGGGCTTCGACGGGTTCGGGGTGGGGGAGCGGCACGAGCGGCCGTTCATCTCCTCCTCGCCGCCCGTCGTGCTCAGCCACATCGCGGCCAGGACGTCCAGGATCCGGCTGTTCACCTCCGTCACCACGCTCAGCCTGCTCGACCCCGTCCGGGCCTACGAGGACTACGCCACCCTCGACCACCTGTCGGGCGGCCGGCTGGAACTGATCATCGGCAAGGGGAACGGGGCCGCGCAGGCCAGGCTCTTCCACGTCACCGCCGAGGACCAGTGGGAGCGCAACCGGGAGTCGTACGAGCTGTTCCGCCGCCTGTGGCGGGAGGACCGGGTCACCTGGGAAGGCCGGTTCCGGCCGTCGCTCACCGACGCCGAGACCTGGCCGCGGCCCCTGCAACGGCCGATCCGCGTCTGGCACGGCAGCGCCACCAGCAAGGAGTCGGCCGACCTGGCCGCCCGCCACGGCGACCCGCTGTTCTCCGCGAACGTCACCAACCCCATCGACCCCTACGCCGAACTGATCGAGCACTACCGGGAACGCTGGGCCCACTACGGCCACGACCCGGCCGGCGCCCTGGTCGGAGCCGGGACGGCCGGCTACTACGCGGCCAGGACCTCCCAGGAGGCCGTCGCCGCCTACCGTCCCGTCTACGACGCCCGGGTGGCGCTGCAGCGGCGGCTCGGCCTGCCGGTCGTCTTCCCCACCCTGGAGGACGCGATCGAACGCAGCTCCATCCTCGTCGGCAGCCCACAGCAGATCATCGACAAGGTGCTGCGCTACCACAAACGCTTCGGGCACGAGGTGATGCACCTGCACGCCGACGCCGACGGCCTCACCCCGGAGCGGCACCGGGCCACGCTGGAACTGTTCCAGGCCGAGATCGCGCCCGCGCTGCGCGCCGAGATCCCCAGCAGGCCGCTCGCGGCGGACACCGTCGCCGGAGGTGTCTCATGACGCTGTCCATCCTCGACCTCGCGCCCATCCCGTCGGGGAAGACGGCCGGCGACGCGCTGCGCAACACCATCGACCTCGCCCGCCGGGCCGAACGGTTCGGCTACCGCCGCTACTGGGTGGCCGAGCACCACTTCGCCCCCGGCGTGGCCGGCTCCGCGCCCGCCGTGCTGATCGGGCTCATCGCGGCGGCCACCGCCACGATCCGGGTGGGCTCGGGAGCCGTGCAACTCGGCCACCAGACGCCGCTGGCGGTCGTCGAGCAGTTCGGGCTCATCGACGCCCTCCACCCGGGACGCATCGACCTCGGCATCGGCCGCTCCGGTCAGCGCCGCGCCGAACTGGCCGCCCGCCCGGCGGCCCCCGCGCCCCGGCCCGCCGGGCCGCGCGTCGTGGACGGGCTGCTCATCCCGCCGCCGTTCGACTTCTCCGCGCTCGTCAGCCACCCGCAGCTCGCCCACCACGCCACCCTGCTCCAGCAGCCCGGGGCCCAGACCCCCGACTTCGCCGGGCAGATCGACGACGTGCTCGCCTTCCTCGACGGCACCCACGAGGCGCACGCCGTCCCCGGCGAGGGCGCGGACCTTCAGGTGTGGATCCTCGGCAGCAGCGGCGGGCAGAGCGCCCAGGTGGCGGGGGAGCGCGGGCTGCCGTTCGCGGCCAACTACCACGTCAGCCCCTCCGGCGTGCTGGACGCCGTCGAGGCCTACCGCAAGGCGTTCAAACCGTCCGGCGAGCTGGCTGAACCGTACGTCGTCGTCTCCGCCGACGCGGTCGTCGCCGAGGACGAGGCCACCGCCCGCGAACTGGCCTCGCCCTACGCCCTGTGGGTGCGCAGCATCAGGACCGGCGCGGGCGCCATGCCGTTCGCCACGCCCGCCGAGGCCGCCGCCCACCCCTGGACCGACGCCGACCGCGAACTGGTCAAGGACCGCGTCGACACCCAGTTCGTCGGCTCGCCCGGCCAGGTCGCCGAGCGGCTGCGCGTGCTGCAGCGGGTGACCGGGGCCGACGAGCTGCTGGTCACCACCATCACCCACGATCACGACGACCGCGTGCGCTCGTACGAGCTGCTCGCAGAAGCCTGGAACCGCCGGTGAAGCGCATCGTTCCCGCACTCCTGCTGGCCCTGACGGCGTGCGGCGCGCAGCCCGCCGCCGAGCAGGCCGCACCCACCTCCCTGACCTGGGCCGTCGAGACCCAGCCGATCACCCTCAACCCGCAGCAGTGGTCGCAGAACAAGGTCAGGCTGCTCGTGTTCAACCAGTTCGACGCGCTGCTGTCGCGGGCCCAGGACGGCTCCTTCGGCCCCTGGCTGGCCAGGTCGTGGCAGGTGTCGGACGACGAGCTGACCTACACCCTCGAGCTGCGCGACGACGTCACCTTCCACGACGGCGCCACGTTCGACGCCGCCTCGGTCAAGGCCAACCTCGACCAGTTCCGGGTGCCCGGATACAACGCGGCCGTGTCCTCCATCCAGCTCAGGGCGTACAAGGAGGCGAAGGTGATCTCGCCGACCACGCTGGAGATCACCCTCACCGAGCCGGACGCCCTCTTCCTCGACTTCCTCGCCTCGCCCTACGCCGGGCAGATCTCCCCCAAGTCGCTCAAGAGCGCCAGGGACCTGAAGTTCGGCGGCCCCGACCTGGTCGGCACCGGGCCGTTCGTCCTCGACCGGTACGTGCAGGGCCAGGAGATCCACTACCGCCGCAACCCGGCCTACAACTGGCCGCCCGCCTCGGCCGCCCACCAGGGCCCCGCCCACCTCTCGGAGATCACCTACCGGTTCCTGTCCGAGGCCGCCGTCCGCGTGGGCGCGCTCACCTCCGGCCAGGTGCAGGTCATCGAGGGCGTGCCCGCCACCGAGGCCGCCCTGATCAAGAAGGACCCGGGCCTCACCCTGCACACCGCGCTCAACTCCGGCACGTCCTTCTCCTACTACTTCAACACCTCCCGCCCGCCCTTCGACGACCAGCGCGTACGGGAGGCATTCCGCGAGGCCGTGGACGTGGACGCGGTGCTGCGCTCGGTCTACCAGGACACCGCGACCAGGGCGTGGAGCGTCGTCGGCAAGGCGAGCCCGTTCTACGACGCGAGCCTCGAACGCGCCTTCGGCGGCGACGTCGCCAAGGCCAACGCGCTGCTCGACGCGGCCGGCTGGAAACAGCGCGACGCCGAGGGCTACCGGGTCAAGGACGGCAAGCGGCTGAGCGCGCGCACGTTCGCCTCCGCGGCCTACGTCCGCGACCGCCGCGACATCCTCGCCCAGGCCGTCCAGGCCCAGGTCAAGCAGAACGCGGGGATCGACTTCCAGGTCAAGATCGTTGACGCGGGGACGGCGGAGAAGGCGCTCGACGAGAACGACTACGAGATCTTCGAGAACTCCCGCGGCGACTCCGACGCCGGAGCCGCGCTCAACCTCCTCCTGCCGGGCAAGGGCGCGCTCAACCGCACCCACTTCTCCGACCCGGAGCTGGAGAAGTGGATCGCCGAGGCGTCGGCCACCTCCGACCAGGCACGGCGCAAGGAGCTGTACACCAAGGTGCAGCGGACGGTGGTGCGGGACGAGGCCATCGTGTTCCCGATCTACGTCCCGGCCGACCAGATCGCCGCGCAGCGGAGCGTGCAGGGGCTCGGCTTCGACCCCGCCTCCGGCACCCCCGCCGCCGCGTACGACGTACGGATCGGCACGTGATCGGGCACGAGGCGCGGGTCCGGCAGGTGATCGGGCGCGGTGTGCGGGTCGGGCGCGTGATCGGGCACGGCGTGCGGGTCCGGCAGGTGGCCGGGCGTGAGGTGCGGGCCCTGCGCGTGGGCGGGCGCGGCGTGCGGAGCCGGGCGTGATCCGGCGGCTCGGCGCGGGCCTGGCCGTCCTTTGGGCCGCCGCCACCGCGTCCTACCTCGCGCTGCTGGCGGCCCCGGGCGACACCGTGGACATCCTCGTCGGCGACGGGATCGACACGCCGGAGATCCGGGCCGCGATCATCGCCGAATGGGGGCTGGACCGGCCTGAGATCGTCCAGTACCTGGCGTACCTGTGGCGGCTGCTGCACGGCGACCTCGGGCGCTCGTACCAGTTGCAGCGCGGCGTCGGCGAGATCCTGGCCGCCCAGGTCGGGCCGACCGCCGAGCTCACGCTCGCCGCCGCCGCGGTCGGGGTGACGCTGGCCCTGGTGATCGCCGTCGGCACGGCCGGACGGGGACGGCTGGCGCGTGGCGCGGCCTCGGCCGCCGAACTGGTCGCGGTGTCGGTGCCGCCGTTCCTCATCGGGATCGTGCTGCTGGCCGTCTTCTCCTTCACGCTCGGCTGGTTCCCCGTCTCGGGGGCGGCGGGGCCGTCCGCGCTGGTGCTGCCCGCGCTCGCGCTCGGGCTGCCCATCGCGGGCGTGCTCGGCCAGGTGCTGCGCGGCGGGCTCGAACGGGCGCTGGAGCAGCCGTTCGCGGTCACCGCGCGGGCGCGCGGGCTCACCGAGCGGGCCCTGGTCGCGCGGCACGCCCTGCGGCACGCGCTCATCCCCGCGGTGACGCTGGCCGGCTGGTTCACCGGCTCCCTGCTCGGCGGGGCCGTGATCACCGAGGTGCTGTTCGGACGGCCGGGACTCGGCCGCGTCGCCATGGACGCCGTCACCGGCCGCGACATGCCGGTGGTGATGGCCGTCGTGCTGCTGTCGGCCGTCGTGTACGTGACCATCAGCACGCTCCTGGACCTGGCCTACCGCGCCATAGACCCGCGAATCCGAGGCTGACCCGCATGCCCGCGCTCACCCCGGCGGCCCCCCCGCCGCCCGCTCGTGCGCCCGCCGGCCGTAGCCCTCCCACTGCTCCTGCCGGGAGCCTTCCTGGTCCTGCTCGCGCTGGCCGTGGCGGTGCCCGGCCTGCTCGCCGGCGCGGACCCGCTCGCGGCCGACCCGCTGCGCGCGCTCGCGCCACCGGGCCCCGACAACTGGTTCGGCAGCGACCACCTCGGACGCGACGTGCTGGCCAGGGTGGTGCACGGCGCCCGGCACTCCCTCAGCATCGGCGTCGCGGCCACCGTCCTGGCCGTCACCTCGGGCGTGCTGCTCGGCCTGGCCGCCGGGCTGTCGCCCCGGTGGCTGGACGAGGCGCTGGCGCGCGCGTTCGACGTCCTGTCCACCCTGCCCGAACTGCTGCTCGCGCTGCTCATCGTGGCGATCGTCGGCCCCGGCACCGGGAACGTGATCTTCGCCATCGCCGTCGCGCAGATCCCGAACTACGCCCGCGTGATCCGCGCGCAGACCTTCGTCGTGCGCCGCTCGGGCTACGTCGAGCAGGCCGTCACCTTCGGCCGTCCCCGCCTGGCGATCACCGCCGGGCACGTGCTGCCGAACGTGCTCGGGCCCATCCCCGTGCTGGCCACGATCGGGCTCGGCACCGCGGTCATCGCCAGCTCCGGGCTGAGCTTCCTCGGCATGGGGCCGCAGCCGCCGGCCGCCGAGTGGGGCGCGATGCTCTCCGAGGCCCGCAACTACCTGCGGGTGGCCTGGTGGGAGGCGCTGTTCCCGGGGCTGGCGATCACGCTGACCGTCGTCTGCCTCACGGTCGCGGGCCGCCGCCTGCAGCGCCGCTTCGAAGGAAGGAAACCATGACCGCCACCCGGGACGAGCACGCCCCCACCACCGGACCGCAGGCTCCCGCCCCGCTCGTCGGCGTCCGGGACCTGCGGGTGGGTTTCGGCGGGACGGAGGTCGTGCGGGGCGTCTCGCTGTCCGTCGCGCCCGGCGAGTGCGTGGCGATCGTCGGGGAGTCCGGTTCGGGCAAGAGCGTCACGGCGCGCACCCTGCTGGGGCTGGCCGGGCCGGGCTCGCAGGTGCGGGCGGCGGCGTTCACGGTCGCGGGACGGGACGCGCTCGGCTTCGGGGAACGGGAGTGGCGGGCGCTGCGCGGCCGGTTCGCCGGGCTCGTGCTCCAGGACGCGCTGGTCTCGCTCGACCCGCTGCGCACCGTGGGCGCGGAGATCGGCGAGGTGCTGGCCGTGCACGACGTGGTGCCGCGGGCGTGGCGGCCGAGCCGGGTGCTCGAACTGCTGGAGTCGGTGGGGGTGCCGGAGCCGGAGACGCGGGCCGGGCAGCGTCCGCACGAGTTGTCGGGCGGGCTGCGGCAGCGCGTGCTCATCGCCTCCGCCATCGCCGCCGAACCCGAGCTGATCATCGCAGACGAGCCCACGACCGCGCTCGACGTGACCGTGCAGGCGCAGATCCTGCGGCTGCTCGGCGAACGCAAGGCGGCGGGCACCGCGCTGCTGCTGATCAGCCATGACCTCGCCGTGGTCGGCTCGATCGCCGACCGGGTCCTGGTCATGCACGACGGCCGGATCGTCGAGGAGGGGCCCGCGCCGGACGTGCTGGCCGCGCCCGCGCACGACTACACGCGCGCCCTGCTGGCGGCGGTGCCGTCGGCGGCCTCCCGCGGCACCCGCC
>NZ_SSXE01000461.1 GCF_021699195.1 Nonomuraea sp. MG754425
GGCGGGGCGGCCAGCGCCGTCAGGACCGTCCCGCCCCGACCGGCGCCATGGCGGAAGCCCTCCGCAAGGCCGGTCTGACCGACGACAACCGCTGACGAACACCCCCCGTGCCAGGCGAATGCCGCCAGGCACGGGGGGTGACGACGCTTGAGTGCGCCGGCGCGCGTCCGGGCAGCGTGGCGGCCACCTCCGCCGCGTTCCGGCTCGCCCGGCTCCGCTGACCGCGTAGCCGCAGGGGTGCGGGGCCCCTGTGGCGATACGGTCTAGGGGTGAGCAAGAAAGCGTTCGACACGGCGATCACCCAGGCCCGCGACCTGCTCCGCTGGCGTTCCCCGCTGCGGACGGAGCTCTGGGCCGCCCGGCTCACGGCCGAACTGGAGGCGCCCGGTCGGCCGGACGAATCCGGCCCGGACCACGAGACCGCGCCGGTGGGCGGCACCGTCTCGGACGAGGGGTCCGGCCCGAGGGCTGACGGCGGCCCGGCGGGCGGGGCCGGGCAGGCGCGATCGGCCGAGCGGGTGCCGGCGTTCCTGCGGCGGCTGGCGGAGAACGGCGGTCCGGAGGCCCGTCTCACCCTCGCCGCCCTGTCCGCCGTCAACGGCCCCGTCGAAGCCGCCCGGAACGCCGAGCCCGCCGAACGAACCGACACCGGCGAAACCACCGGGCAGAGCGGCCCCGGCGCAGTGAGCGGCCCAGACCACCCCGGTGGGGTGGGCCAGCCGTATTCGTCGGCCGGGGAGGGGA
>NZ_SSXE01000462.1 GCF_021699195.1 Nonomuraea sp. MG754425
CTGGGACTCGGGCTTGTTCTTGCCCTTGTACGGGGTGCGGACCAGGCCTTCGGCTCCTTGATAGGCCTTATCGGCCAGCGTGACGATCCCGGCCTGCTCCAGGGCGCGCAGGATGCCCCAGATGCGGGCGGCGCTCAGATCGTGGGTCTTGCCCGGCAGCGCGCCCGACGTCCACAGGAGCATCCCATCCGGTCCGGCGATGACCTGGATATTCATGCCGTGCACGCGGTGTTTGCCGGAGAAGTAGGGCCGGTCGGCGGCGATCCGGTCGATGTGGATCAGCGTGCCGTCCAGCACCAAGTAGTGCAGCCCGTCCCGCTTCGCTTTGCGCAGCGCCTGGCCGAGCTTGGGCGAGCGCGCCGACAGCAGCATCACCGTCTCCTCCACATACCGCCACGCGGTCGCCGTGGAGACTCCGAACCCGGCCCCGAGTTCGGGGAACGTCTCGCCTTTGCGCAGGTAGACCAGCACGAGCAGGGCCTGCTGTCCCGCGTTGAGCAGCCGCCAGGTCGACCCGATGGCCTTGCGGTGCCGGCGGATGAGGCCGGCCACGTAGTTCAGGGTTGGGCGCGACAAATCGACGGCAGCACGGTAAAACAGCATCTGAGGCCCCTGGTTGTGGCGGACGAGATTGTGGTGATCAACCCGTCTACCAGGGGTTTCGCCATGTCATCAGGCGAACGTCCACCTCGCGATCATGCTGTGATCATCAACCCACCGCAGGGGGATGAAAACGGCTCA
>NZ_SSXE01000463.1 GCF_021699195.1 Nonomuraea sp. MG754425
GGGTCAGAAGTACGGGGTCCAGCCGGAGCCGACTTCGGTGGCGGGGCCGAATTTGTTGCCGCCTTTGCCGTTCCAGAGGTAGAGGGTGCCTCCGGTCATGGCGGCGATGTCGTCGTGGCCGTCTTTGTTGACGTCGCCGAGGGTGGTGAGGGTGCCGTCGTAGGGGGTCCAGCCGCCGCCGATTTCGGTGGCGTCGGTGAAGTTGTTGCCGCCTTTGCCGTTCCAGATGGTGAGGGTGGTGCTGTTTTTGATGGCGGCGAGGTCGCCGATGCCGTCGTTGTTGAAGTCGCCGCCGATGGGTTTGCTGTAGGTGTTCCAGCCGCTGCCGATGCGGGTGGCGGGGCCGAATTTGTTGCCGCCTTTGCCGTTCCAGATGTAGAGGGTGTTGTCGGTGATGGCGGCGATGTCGTCGTGGCCGTCGTTGTTGATGTCGCCGAGTGAGGTGAGGGAGGTGTAGGGGGTCCAGCCGTCGCCTATGTCGGTGGCGGGGCCGAATTTGTTGCCGCCTTTGCCGTTCCAGATGACGAGGGTGGTGTTGTTCTTGATGGCGGCCAGGTCGCTGATGCCGTCGTTGTTGAAGTCTCCGGCGATGGGTTTGCCGTAGATGTTCCAGCCGCCGCCGATTTCCTGGAGTCCGGCGAAGTTGTTGTTGCCTTTGCCGTTCCAGATGGTGAGGGTGCCGGTGGTGGCGGAGAAGATGTCGCCGATGCCGTCACCGTTGAAGTCCGCGCCG
>NZ_SSXE01000464.1 GCF_021699195.1 Nonomuraea sp. MG754425
GCACGTCGTCGCCGGTCTGGACGACGTGGGTGAAGCCGCATTCGCGCAGCAGCGACGGCCACTGCTCGCGCCGCAGCAGCAGGGTGTGCGGCCGGAGGCGATCGTCCTCGGCGGGCCAGGAGTCGTCGAGCGTGCCGAGGACGCCGAGCAGCAGGCCGGGCTCGTGGCTCTCGACGGCCAGCAGGTGCCCGCCGGGGGCGAGCAGGCTGCGTACGCGGTCCAGTGCGGCGGGCAGGTCCCGCGCGGTGTGCAGGCTGTCGGCGGCGATGACGATGTCGTGGCCGCCGGTGGCCAGGCCCTGGGCGGTGGGGTCGCGGTCGAGGTCGAGCGGGTGGTGGTCGAGCAGGTCGTGGTGGGCGAAGCGGTGGCGGGCGGCGGCGCAGGCGTCCGGGCACGGGTCGGTGAAGGTGTAGCGGGCGCGGTGCGGCGGCAGGAGCGGGAGGAGGGCGGCGGTGGTGCCGCCGGTGCCGGCGCCGATCTCCAGCACGCGCAGGGGGCGGTCGTGCGGCCAGGCGGCGATGATCTGGGCGAGCAGGGCGCGCGCGATCCGGTCGGTGAAGCGGCGGGCGGGCGTGACGTCGTACAGGTGCCGGAGTGGCTCGTCGTGGCGCAGGAGGTCGAGGGGGTCGCGCTCGCCGCGCAGGACGGCGGGCAGGTGGCGGCCGAGGCGGGCGCCGAGTGCCGTCTCGGCGAGGTGGGCGGGGTGGCGCAGGAGCAGGG
>NZ_SSXE01000465.1 GCF_021699195.1 Nonomuraea sp. MG754425
CCCCGCACCGGCGCGCTCCGGCACCTGCTTCACCGAGGAGCCCCTGCCGGCCGGCACGATGCAGCGGCTCATGCTGCACCACGCCGGCGTCCGCCCGGGTGTCTACCTGCCCCGCCAGCTCCTGGCCGTGACGGGCGTGCCCGACGTCGCCGCGTTCACCGAAACGCTCTCCCTCCTCCTGTCGGCCTTCGACCCCTTCAGACGGCGCTTCCGCACCCGTGACGGCAGGACGGAGCAGGTGTGGCTCCCGGCGGACCGGACGTTACGGATCCACACCGGTGGCGGGGGTCGCGACCCTGCCCTGGCCTGGCTGAACGGCCCGGACCGGATCGACCCCGAGTCGGCGCGGCACGGCGGAGCGCTGATCGACCTGACCGTCTTCCCCGGCGACCACGAGATCCTCCTCGGAATGGAGACGCACCATGCCCTGATGGACGGCCCGAGCAACCAGCGGCTGCTGCGCCTCATCGACCGCTTCGCCCGGCATCCGGACCGCGCCGGCCCGCCCGCGCCTGCGTACTACCGGCCCGACCGCACCGCGCTGCGCAAGCACGTCTCCTGTGAACGCGCCCTCGGGCCGGTGCCCGGCGCGGAACCGCCGCCCGCCCGCGGGTCCGGGCAACGGCGTGGCCGTGGCGGCATGGACGGTCCGGGCGAGGGCGGCGAGGTCTCGGTCCCCGAGGGGGACGGGCTGGAAGTACCACCACAGGCCCAGG
>NZ_SSXE01000466.1 GCF_021699195.1 Nonomuraea sp. MG754425
GGGGAAGGTCACGGTGACGCGGCGGTTGCGGCGTCTGCCTTCGTCGCTGTCGTTGGCGTACAGCGGGCGGTGCGAGCCGTAGCCCTTGGCCTGGAAGTCGACGCCGTCTCTGGACAGTTGTGCGGACAGGGCGCGTTGCACCGCTTGGGCGCGGCGTAGCGACAGGGGGTCGTTGATGGTGTCGTTGCCGGTGGAGTCGGCGTGGCCGGCCACCGTCACCTCGGTGGCGGGGGAGGCGTCGATGAGTTCGGCCGTCCGGGCGATGACCGACTTGGCCCGGGGGGTGAGGGTGGCTTTGTCCACGGCGAACAGCACGTCGGAGGAGAGGTTGATCTGCAGGTCCTTGCCGTCGTCGGCGGTCTCCTCCGACTTGTCCAGCGATTCGGAGGGCAGGATGAGGCGGCGGGTGAGCGGGGTGACGGGCTCGGCGTCGGGGTCGGGGAAGTCCCCGGCCGGGGCTTCGTCGCTGATGGGCACGTCGAGCATCGGCGGTCCGACGGGGGTGACGACGGTGGTCGTCGCCGGGTTGCCCGACGGCGCGGGCAGCACCGCGTAGACGTCGATCGACTGGCCGGGGTCGATGAAGTGGCCGAGGTCGTCGCGTTTCTGGTCGCTGCACAGGCAGGGGGAGCCGGCGGGCTGGTACGGCAGCAGCCAGGTGCGGGCCTGCGCGTCGAGGACGCCGATGCCGGAGGCCCATTTGATCTC
>NZ_SSXE01000467.1 GCF_021699195.1 Nonomuraea sp. MG754425
AACCACCACACCCGCCCCCCAACCGTCTTCGCCGGCGTCAGCGCAGCCGGTCGCGCAGATGCCGCCCGAACCAGGCGCGCAGGTGCTTCCGCAGCCGCCCGCGCAGGTGTCACCTGAACCGGTCGCTCAGGTGTTTCCGCAACCGGTCGCGCAGGTGCCGTCCGAACCGGTCGCGCAGGAACCGCCGCAGTCGGTCGCACTCGTGCTGCCGCAATCGGCGGCACCAGTACAGGCGGAGCCGGTCTCGTCCGCTGGGGCCGGGGTGTCTGCACCGTCGCAGGAGCCGCCGCGACTCGCCGCACCACCACCGGTGCCGCCGCAGTTCGCCGCACCGGCTCCGTCGCAGCCTGCCACGCAGATGCCGCAAGGGCCTGTCGCACCCGCTGCGGGAGGGTTGCCGGTGCCGCCTCAGCCGGTCGCGCCCGCGCCTGAAGGGCCGTCCGCACCGCAACAGCCCGGTGCGCTTGCTCCCGGTGGCTCGCCGCAGCCTGGCGCATCGGCCCTGCCCCGACCTGGCTCGCCGGAGCCGGTCTGGCCTGACGGGGGAGGGTTGTCGGTGCCGCCCGGCTCGGGTGGGCTTGCTCCGGGAGGGTTGTCCGTGCCGCAGCAGCCGGGTGCGCTTGCTCCCGGTGGCCCCCCACAGCCGGTGCCGCCGGAACTGGTCGCGCCTGCCGGGGGAGGGGCCTCGGTGCCAC
>NZ_SSXE01000468.1 GCF_021699195.1 Nonomuraea sp. MG754425
TGAGGAGATCTTCGAAGAGATCAGTCCGATCGAGGACTTCTCGGGGACGATGTCCTTGTCGTTCCGCGACCACCGGTTCGAGCCGCCGAAGTACTCCGTGGACGAGTGCAAGGAGAAGGACATGACCTTCTCCGCCCCGATGTTCGTGACGGCGGAGTTCATCAACAACGCCACCGGTGAGATCAAGAGCCAGACGGTGTTCATGGGTGACTTCCCGCTCATGACGCCGAAGGGCACCTTCATCGTCAACGGCACCGAGCGTGTCGTGGTCTCGCAGCTCGTCCGCTCGCCGGGCGTCTACTTCGAGCGCAGCGTGGACAAGACGTCCGACAAGGATCTGTACGGCTGCAAGGTCATCCCGTCGAGGGGTGCCTGGCTGGAGTTCGAGATCGACAAGCGCGACAGCGTCGGTGTGCGCGTCGACCGTAAGCGCAAGCAGCCTGTCACCGTGCTTCTCAAGGCGCTCGGGTGGACCAGCGACCAGATCCTCGAGAAGTTCGGCCGGTACGAGTCGATGCGGGCGACCCTGGAGAAGGATCACACCGCCGGCCAGGACGACGCCCTGCTCGACATCTACCGCAAGCTGCGGCCGGGTGAGCCGCCGACCAAGGAGTCGGCGCAGACCCTGCTGGAGAACCTCTACTTCAACGCCAAGCGCTACGACCTCGCCAAGGTGGGTCGTTACAAGATCAAC
>NZ_SSXE01000469.1 GCF_021699195.1 Nonomuraea sp. MG754425
TGAGGAGATCTTCGAAGAGATCAGTCCGATCGAGGACTTCTCGGGGACGATGTCCTTGTCGTTCCGCGACCACCGGTTCGAGCCGCCGAAGTACTCCGTAGATGAGTGCAAAGAGAAGGACATGACCTTCTCCGCCCCGATGTTCGTGACGGCGGAGTTCATCAATAACACCACCGGTGAGATCAAGAGCCAGACGGTGTTCATGGGTGACTTCCCGCTCATGACGCCGAAGGGCACCTTCATCATCAACGGCACCGAACGTGTCGTGGTCTCGCAGCTCGTCCGCTCGCCCGGCGTCTACTTCGAACGTAATGTCGACAAGACGTCCGACAAGGACCTGTACGGCTGCAAGGTCATCCCGTCGAGGGGTGCCTGGCTGGAATTCGAGATCGACAAGCGCGACAGCGTCGGTGTGCGCATCGACCGTAAGCGCAAGCAGGCCGTCACCGTGCTTCTCAAGGCACTGGGGTGGACCAGCGACCAGATCCTCGAGAAGTTCGGCCAGTACGAGTCGATGCGGGCGACCCTGGAGAAGGATCACACCGCCGGCCAGGACGACGCCCTGCTCGACATCTACCGCAAGCTGCGGCCGGGCGAGCCGCCGACCAAGGAGTCGGCGCAGACCCTGCTGGAGAACCTCTACTTCAACGCCAAGCGCTACGACCTCGCCAAGGTGGGTCGTTACAAGATCAAC
>NZ_SSXE01000470.1 GCF_021699195.1 Nonomuraea sp. MG754425
GAGCCGGGGGCGAAGTCGTCGGGGGCAGCGGGCCAGGACTCGTCGGTGGTCTGGTGGTCCGGCGCATCCTGGGCGTTCTGCGGAGCGGCCGGCGGGTGGTCGGAGTCCTGGTCCCCCTGCTCCTCCTGGGACGCCCCATGAGACGCCGTACGTCCCTGGGCCCCGGAGCCGCCCTGCGCCCCTTGAGGCCCGGTCGCTCCCCGCGGGCCGGTCACGCTCGGACCGGCCTGAGGACCACCCGCGCCCGGAGCACCCTGGGAACCGGCCGGCCCGTGGGAGCCGGCAGCGGGGGCGGCACTCGGCGGGCGGGCCGGACCGCGGGAGGCGTGCGGAGCCGGGGAACCCCCGACGACCGCCTCGACCCGCCAGGTGCCGCCCAGCACCTCGCCCAGCACGGCGGCCACCACCGCGTCCTTGCCGCCGCCGGTGAAGTTCTTCATCGCGCCGACCTGGCTGAACCCGAGCGTGACCAGGTTGCCCTCGACACCCACCACCTGGGAGTTGGTGCTCACGTTCGCCCAGACGACGATGCTGCGCTGCTTGAGCGCGGCCAGCACGGCGGCCCACTGCGCCTGGACGGCACCCGTTCCCCCCGCCGCCGGAGCACGGTGCGAGTCAACGGACGGCGCGGCCTCAGCGGCCGGGGAGGCCGCGCCGTCCGTTGACTCGCACCGTGCTCCGGCGGCGGGGGGAA
>NZ_SSXE01000048.1 GCF_021699195.1 Nonomuraea sp. MG754425
CCCCCGGCGACCCAGCCCACCCGGACCGTCACCGAGGATCCGCCGCCGCCGGCCACCTCGGTGCTCGGGGTGACCGTGGGTGAGATCACGATCGGCGCGGACGGCCTCGCGAGCAGCACGATCGGCCTGCGCACCAGCGGCACCGGCCCTGTCACCGCCGTGGCGGCCTGGTCGGCCCCCGGCACCGACGGCCGCACCGAGCGCCTGCGGCTCAGCGGCGCCGGCTCCTACAACCGGCGGATCACCTGGACGATGGGCGAGCCCCCGTGCGGCGGGACGGTCACGCTGACCGTCACCACCTCCCCCGCGGCCTCCGGCGGGCCCCGGTCGGCGTCGCTGGCCGTGCCGCCCTGCCCGACCGGCGTGACCGCGCTGGACGTGCGGCTCGGCCTGACCGGGCTGACGGCCACCGCCCGGGTGCGGGTCGCCGCGAGCGGCACCGGGGAGATCCCGGTCCAGGTCAGGTTCGCGGTGGACGGCGAGCCGGCCGGCACCAGGACCGCGACGCTGTCGGGGCGGACGTCGTACGACCGGGACTTCACGCGTATGTTCCGTGCCCGCCCGTGCGGCTCGACGCTGACGGCGCAGGTCACCGCCGGCGGGACGACCCGCACCGCGCGGACCGCGGTGACCTGCCCGCCGCGGGTGGACCGGGTGTCCATCGGTGACGTCGGCACCAGGGGCGGGCTGAGCGCGCCGGTCAGCGTGACCACGGGGAACACCCAGCCGGTACGGCTGACCGTCAGGTTCACCGCCGGCGAGGCGGCCGACACCCAGACCGTCACCCTGTCGGGCAGCACCTCCTACCGGCGGACCTTCGGGTACGAGGTGCGGCTGCCCTGCGGCACGAAGTGGTCGGTGACGGCCGTCACGAACCCGGCGGCGGCCGGCGGCGGCGCCTCCGCGAGCGGCTCCACGCCACCGTGCGAAGAACCGTCGGAGGAGCCGTCGAAGGAGCCGTCCGAGGAGCCCCGGCAGCCCGAGGAAACGCCCAAGGCGACGCCGAGGGTGACGCCGCGCCCCAGCTCTTCTGGCACCGATGAGTGACATTTCGCTACTTGTCGCATACCGGTAGCGGGAAAGCGGTTCCCTCTGGTTAAGCTACGGACCGTTTGATGAGGGTGGGGGCCCACAGAACTCCAGAGGAGACCGTTATGTACGGTGATGGGCCCTGGGGGGTCCCCGGCTACACCGAGGTGCGCGAGCTGGGCTCGGGCGCGGCCGGCCGGGTGGTCCTGGCCAGGCGTGACCACGACGGCGCCGAAGTCGCCATCAAGTACCTCAGCGACGAGCTGAGGTCCGACGTCGGGTTCGTCGCCCGGTTCCGGCACGAGGCCAGGCTGCTGGCCACGTTACAGAGCCAGTACCACGCCCGGCTGATCGACTACGTCGAGGCCGGGCAGGGCGCGGCCATCATCATGGAGCTGATCAACGGCGTCTCGCTGCGCGAGCTCATCAGGTCCGAGGGCCCCACCGGCCCCGAGGCGGCGCTGACCGTGCTCAAGGGCTCGCTGCTCGGCCTGGCCTCGGCGCACGCGATCGGCGTCGTGCACCGCGACTTCAAGCCCGAGAACGTCATGGTGCGCGCCGACGGCACCAGCAAGCTCGTGGACTTCGGCATCGCGGTCCGCGCCGGGGAGGACGCCGGCGCGGCGGGCACGCCCCCGTACATGGCGCCCGAGCAGTGGGCGGGCGCCGCGGCCGGGCCCGCGACCGACGTGTACGCGGCCACCGTCGTGTTCTTCGAGTGCCTGACCGGCACACGCCCGTTCCGCGCCCCCAACGTCGCGGCGCTGGCCCGCCAGCACCAGAGCGCGTCCCCGCCCGTCGAGGAGGTCCCCGAGGCGCTGCGCAGCCTGGTCGAGCGCGGCCTGGCCAAGAGCCCGTCGGGACGCCCCCCGTCGGCGGAGGCGTTCCTGACCGAGTTGGAGGCCGTCGCGGCCGAGGGCTACGGCGCGGACTGGGAGGAGCGCGGACGCCGCCGCCTGGCCGCCCTGGCGGGCCTGCTGGTGCTGCTGTTCCCGAGCGGGCTCGACGAGCCGGCCCAGACGGCGACCTCGCTCGCCGAGACCCGCTTCGCCCGGCCGGCGCGCCTCCTGCGCAGGCTGCCCGCCAAGATCGCGGTGGGCGCGGCGGGCGCCGGGGTGCTGATCGCCGCGGCGGTGGTGGTCCTCGTCTCGGGGCCGTCGGAGCCGGTGCTGCGGGCGCAGACCAGTTCGGTCGGGCCGAGCACCGCGCAGCCGTTCACGCCCGAGCCCGAGGAGACGACCGCGGAGCCGACCGAGGAGCCGGCGATCACCCTCGACGAGACCACGCCCGAGCCCAGCCCCACGGACACGGTGAGCACCGCGCCGCCGACCGTCGCGCCGGCGACCGTCCTGCCCACGCGCACGACCACCGCGACGCCCACGCCCACGCCGGTCAAGACGCCGCCCAGGACCAGGACGCCCAGGCCGAGCCGGACCGCGACGCCGACCCCGACGCCGTCCGCCGAGCCCGAGATGAGCGGCGACGTGGAGGACCGCAAGCCGTCCGCCTCGCCCACCGTCCCGCGCGCGACCCCGACGCCCGTCCCGGTCACACCGACGCCCGTGCCGACGCGCAACACTGTCTCGCCGCCGCAGTCCCCGTCGCCCGGCGGCGAGGAGACGCCCGTCGGCGGCGAGCGGCCCACCGTCACGCCGGAGCAGCCGCGGCTGTCGAGCGCCGGCGCATTGCTCGCCCTCGGCCTGATGACGACGGGCGCGCTTCCGGTCACACTTGCGGTGAGGCGCCGAAGGGCGGGACGGCACAGAAACAAGCGCTAGACGCGCCCGGGGGGCAACGGCGATGGACAACCCTCAGAACGGTATCGCCGGGTTCCGGCTCACCGAGCACACCTGGATGACCGAGCTCGGCAACTGGATCGACGCCATCTCACCCGACGGCCGCAGGGCGGGCGCCCTGCTGTTCGACCCGAGGCTCGTGGGGCTGCCGGGCGTGCGCGAGCGCGTCGTCCAGGCGGTCATGACCGACCAGCGGCTCGTGCTGGCCGGGCTGACCGGGCTCATCCCGGTGGCCGACGTGGTCGCGGCCGGCGACCAGGTGTGGCTGCTGACCGCGCAGGCGGTCAGCCCCACGCTGGCCGACCTGCTCGCCGCCGGCGCGGGCGGCGGCTCGCCCGTCGATCCGAACGGGGCGGCGTCCGTGCTGGTGGAGACCGCCCAGACACTGCTCGCGCTGCACGCGGCCGGGGTCACGCACGGCTCGGTGCACCCGGGCACGATCGTGATCACCGCGGAGGGCGTCTCGCTGCTGTCGGAGCGCGGCCTGTCCGACGCCATCCGCGCCCAGGTCTCGCCACGCGAGCGGGACGCGGCGGGCTGGGCCTCGCTGGCCCGCGGCCTGGCCGCCACCTCCGGGCGCGCCGCACCGGAGGTCGCCGAGTTGTTCGACCGCGCCGCGGCCACCGCGCAGACCCTGGGTCTGGGGAGCGCGCGCGACCTGCTGGTCAACGAGCGGGGCCGGCTGCCCGGCGGCCGGATCAGCAGGGACGGGCTGGCCAGGGCGGCGCGCGGGCGGTCGGCGTTCGCGCAGCCGCGCTCGTACGGGCCGGCTCCGGTCGCGACGCCGCACGACGAGGGCGACATCGTCACGCTCCTGCACGTGCCGGGGCAGCCGTCGGGGCCGGTCCAGTTCGGGCCCGGGGTCGACGTGAGCACCCAGCCCCGGCACCCCGAGACGCCCGCGGAACGGATCTGGCGGACGGGGCGCGAGGAGGCGTCCACCGTGCACCGGCCGGCCGCGCGGGCCAGGGCGTCGCGGGCGCGGCGCAGGCGGACGATCCTGTCCGCCGCGGTCTTCGCCGTGATCATGGTGGGGGCGTTGCTGGCCTGGTTCCGGCTGGGGAACGTGCCGGAACTGGCGGTCGAGTCGGTCAAGGTGGCCGCGCCGAAGAAGACGCAGGGCTGCGACAGCGCCGTCCTCGTCACGGGCACCGTCGTGACGAACGGGGCGCCCGGCGAGATCACCTACGAGTGGCGCAAGAACCTGGACAAGGAGGTCGTCAGGGGAACGCTGCGCACGAAGGCCGACCAGACGTCGTACGCGGTGCCGCTGCGGTGGACGCTGCGCGGGAAGAGCGAGGTCAAGGCCACCGCCACGCTGCGCATCCTCACGCCGGGGCCGGTGCGCACCGGGAAGGCGAGCTTCACGTACAAGTGTTGATCACCCGGCGGCAATGCATCTCATAGCGGTTCTTACTAATCTGGCGAACATGACCACGCAGACCCCCGCGGGCTGGTACCCGGACCCCTACGGAGAGCCACAACTCCGCTGGTGGGACGGCGCCCAGTGGACGGACGCCACCCACGTCCAGGAGCAGGGGCCGGCCCAGCCCCAGCAGCCGCCCACCGGCCCGCAGCCGCAACCGCCGTCCGGGCCACCGTCTCAGCCCGGCTCGCCGCCGTCCGGGCCCCAGTCGCCGTCCGGCCCGAACTGGTCGGCGACGCCGGCCAACCCCACGCTGCAGTTCGGGCAGCCGGCCCACGGGCACAGCCCCTACGGCGGGCCCGCGGCCCCCACCCAGCAGCAGCCGCAGTGGGGCGGCGGGCCGTCGCCGGGGCCCGGTTACGGCCCGCCGCCGAAGCAGGGCAACCCGCTGCCCTGGGTGTTCGGCGGGCTGGCCGCGCTGCTGGTGATCGCGCTGGTCGTGGTGGCCGGCCTGTTCTTCATCGGCGACGACGGCCGGAACACGGCGCAGCCGAGACCGGCCGACACGTACGAGCCGCGCCAGCCGCCCTCGAACGAGCCGCCGTCGCGCGACCCCGTGCCCAGCCCCGGCCAGGGCGGCGAGTTCCCCCAACCGGCCGGCGACGTCGTCACCGACCCGCGCGCCGGCCTCTCCTTCGAGGTGCCGGACGACTGGGCCGTGGCGGCCCCCTCCGACGTCAACAGCGGCCGGCCCACCGAGCAGCAGTGGACCGCCGGTGTCAAGGCCATCTCGCAGGAGAAGTACGACGGCCGCTTCGACTGGGTCGGCAACGTCTACACGGGCCTGCTGAACGAGCTCTACCCCTACAGCGGCGTGGCGGGCATGGGCGACACGGCCAAGGCCGTGTTCGTGCACTTCACCACGCAGTTCTACCAGCTCGCGCACGAGAGCGAGGTCGTCGCCGACAAGGCCATGAAGATCGGCGACCGCGACGCGTGGGTGCTGCAGTTCGAGCTCGACTTCACCAAGGTCTCGGAGGAGAACGGCTTCAAGTGGAAAAAGGAGAACGGGGCGATCGTGCTCATGGACCGCGGTGAGGGCCAGAGCCCGGCGATCGTTTACGTCTCCGTTCCCGACAATCTGGGCACCGACGTGGTCGGCAAGGTTCTCGGCTCCCTCAAGCCCGCTTGATCGGTGGCACTAGGCTGGTGGGGTAACAAGCGGGCGGATCGCTCCGAGCCGCTGGGCGAGGAGATCGTATGAGTGACTTGCTGGTCTGGATCGACTGTGAGATGACCGGGCTCGACCTGAGCCGCGACGCGCTCGTCGAGGTGGCGTGCGTCGTCACCGACAGCGAGCTGAACCAGCTCGACGAGGGCGTCGACGTGGTGATCAAGCCGCCGCCGGAGTCCCTGGAGCAGATGTCGCAGGTGGTGCGCGAGATGCACACCGCCTCCGGCCTGCTGCCCGAGTTGCCGGGCGGGGTGACCCTGGCCGAGGCGGAGTCGCTGGTGCTCGACTACATCCGCCGCCATGTGCCCGAGCCGAAGAAGGCTCCGCTGTGCGGCAACTCGATCGGCACCGACCGGACGTTCATCGCCCGCGACATGCCCGGGGTGGACGCGTATTTGCACTACCGGATGGTCGACGTCTCCTCGATCAAGGAGTTGGTCCGCCGGTGGTACCCGCGGGTCTATTTCGCCGCGCCCGAAAAGCAGGGCGGGCACAGGGCTTTGGCCGATATCACGGAGAGCATCAGGGAGCTTCGTTACTACCGCGCGGCCGTCTTCGTGGGTCAGCCGGGGCCCGATTCGAGCACCGCCAGGGGCCTCGCCGAACGTGTCAGCGGATAATCGAGTGGCGTAAAGACTCCCGAACACCGCTACACTTTTCCTGTGCCGTCACACAGCGGGCGGGCATGGTGGGTGTAGCTCAGTTGGCAGAGCGCCAGGTTGTGGTCCTGGATGTCGAGGGTTCAAGTCCCTTCACTCACCCCAAGGCAAGCGGCCGGTCCTTCGGACCGGCCGTTGTCGTTTTCTTTCGGGCAACGGCCCCAAATCATGACAATGCGGGTTATGCTCGCTGTCTAACGCTAACGCCGGCAGCACGGGGGCCATCGGCGATCTGACCGTCTGCGCGCCCCCGGAGGCCGGATGAGAGTCGACGACGCAGCTTTCGATAGCGTGTTCACGTCACTGAGCAAACGCGAGGCCGAGGTCATGGACCTGATCGCCACAGGTCAGTCCAACGGGCAGATCGCGCAACGGCTCTTCCTCAGCGAGAAGACCGTCAAGAACCACGTCAACCGGATCTACGCCAAGCTCGGCGTCGACTCCAGGGTCACCGCCATCGGGCTCTGGCTGTCGCGCCGCCAGTAGCGGCGGCCGATCACCGTTCTCCCGCGCCTTCGGACGGCCGGGTCACGAGGCGGGTTCGCCGTGCGCCGCGCCGGGCATGGCGGTCGTTCCTCCCCCATCGCCGGACGGCCGTTTAAGAGATGCTGGCTGTGCCATTGACATCCGAGTGCCCCTCGCGGGGGAAGGAGAGATCATGGTGCACAGAGCGCGGGTCGTCGTCGTGGGCGCCGGTTTCGCCGGACTGGCGACGACACGGGAACTGGCCAGGAGCGGCGCACTGGTGATGCTGGTCGACCGGCACCCGTACGCGACCTTCCAACCCCTCCTCTACCAGGTGGCCACGGCCGGGATGGGCACGGCCGACGTCTCCTACCCGATCCGGACCTTCGCCGCCCGATGGCCGAACGTCCGGGCGCGGCGGGCCGCGCTGAGCAAGGTGCTGGCCGACGAGCGGCGGGTGGAGTTCGAGGACGGCGACGCGATCGACTACGACTACCTCGTGCTGGCCACCGGCGTCACCACCAACTGGCTGAACGTGCCGGGGGCGCGGGAGAACGCGCTGCCGATCTACTCGCTCGGCGACGCGGCCGGGCTGCGGCGGCGGCTGCAGCACTACCTGGAGGACACGGCGGCCGGACGGCGCGACAGCATGCACGTCGTGGTGGTGGGCGCGGGGGCGACAGGCGTCGAGACGGCGGGCACGCTGGCCGAACTGCGGCGCAACACGATCCCCCTGACACATCCCGAGGTGCGGCCCGACCAGACGAGCGTGACCCTGGTGGAGCGGTTCGCGTACGTGCTGGCGCCGTACAAGCCGCGGTTGCGGGAGGCGGCGGCGGAGGCGTTGCTCAGGCGCGGGGTGCGCCTGCGGCTCGGCGCCACCGTCGCGGGCGTGGAGCCGGACGCGGTGCTGCTGGCCGACGGCACCCGGCTGAAGAGTGACGTGACCGTGTGGGCGCTGGGCGTCACCGCGCCGCCCGAGGTGCCCTCGTGGGGGCTGGAGCAGGGCAAGGGCGGCCGGGTCGCGGTCACGGAGGCGCTGAACGTGCCGGGGCACCCGGAGATCTTCGTGGTGGGCGACCTGGCCGGGCCGCCGCACGCGCCGCCGCAGCTCGCGCAGCCGGCGATCCAGATGGGCCGGCACGTGGGCAGGCAGATCGCGGCGATGGCGAAGGGCGGGCGGGCGCGGCCGTTCGCGTACCGCGATCCGGGGATCATGGCGACGGTCGGCAAGGCGGAGGCGGTGCTGCAGCTCGAGAACGGGCTGACGATGCACGGGCTGCCCGCCTGGCTGATCTGGATCTTCGTGCACGTCGCGTACCTGCTGGGCGGGCGCAACCGGATCAGCGTGCTGCTCAACTTCTTCTGGCGTTACGCCGGCCCCCACCGCAGCAGGGCCAGCGTCACGCAGTGACCCCGGCCCTGGCCGGCAGGGCCGGGGATCACACGGCCGCCTCTCGGCTGTCGTTCAGAGCGCCGCGGACAGGGCGGCCAGGCCGAGGTCGAGGTCGGCCTCGGGGATGTTCAGGGCGGGGCGCAGGCGTACGGACCTGGGGCCGCACGGCAGCACCAGCACGCCGTGCTCCTCCCGGAGCCGGGTCACCAGGGCGTCGCGGGCGGCCTGGTCGGGCAGGTCGAAGGCGCACATGAGGCCGCGGCCCCGCACGTTCGCCATCGACTGCGGGTTCTCGGCCTCCAGCTTGGACAGCCGTTCGAGCAGGTCGTTCCCGACGGTGCCGGCGCGGTTGATCAGGCCGTCCCGCTCGACGATCTCCAGGATGCCGCGGCTGCGCACCATGTCCACCAGGCCGCCGCCCCACGTGGAGTTGATCCGGCCGCTCTGCTGGAAGACGTTGTCGGGCACCTGGTCCACCCTGCGCCCCGCCATGATCCCGCCGACCTGCACCTTCTTGGCGAACGCCACCACATCGGGCGCCAGCCCCAGTTGCTGGTAGGCCCACGCGGATCCGGTCGTGCCGCCGCCGGTCTGCACCTCGTCGAGGATGAACAGCGCGTCGTACTCGTGGCACAGGTCCTGCATGGCCCGCAGGAACTCGGCCCGCATGTGGTTGTCGCCGCCCTCCCCCTGGATGGGTTCGGCGATGAAGCAGGCGATGCCGTACGGGTCACGCTCGAACGCCTCCCGCGCCTGGGCCAGCGCCCGCCCCTCGGCGGCCTCGACGTCGCCGAAGTGGATGGCGGGCACGTCGATGCGCGGCCAGTCGAACTTGGGGAAGCGGTCGGTCTTGCCGGGCTCGGTGTTGGTCAGGCTGAGGGTGTAGCCGCTGCGCCCGTGGAAGGCTTTGGTCAGGTGCATGACCTTGGTGCCCAGGTCACGCGAGCGGCCCGCGGCCTCGTTGCGGCGGCTCTTGTAGTCGAAGGCGGTCTTCAGCGCGTTCTCGACGGCCAGGGCGCCGCCCTCGACGAAGAACAGGTGCGGCAGGTCGGGGTCGCCGAGCACGCGGGTGAAGGTGTCGACGAAGTCCGCCAGGTGCTCGGTGTAGATGTCGGGGTTGGCCGGTTTGTTGCGGGCCACCTGGCCGAGCAGCCGGACGAAGTCGGGGTCGAAGGGCGGGTTCACGCCGAGCGGGGCCGAGGCGAAGAAGGTGTAGAAGTCGAGGTAGCGGCGGCCGTTGCGGGCGTCGACCAGCCATGAGCCGTGGCTGAGCTCCAGGTCGAGCACGAGACGGTAACCGTCGACGAGCAGGTGGCGGGCTAGGCGGGTGTGCACGTCCATGGCGCCTCCACGGTGGGCGGATCGGGCCTGAGTGTTCCCCTCCAGCACCCCTTGAGGACCTATCGAGGAACACGGGTCTCTACATAAAATTTACGGCACATGCTCCCTTGGCGTGAAGTTCTTCACGCGAAGAGAGAGTGCGATCATGGCGATCCCGTACAGGATCGCGAAGATGCCGATCAGCCACACGAGGCTGAGCATGCCCGCGCCCGGCCAGATGAGCAGCAGCACGCCCAGGATCACCGACAGGACGCCGCCGACGATGAGCATCCACTCGTTCTCGATCTGCTTGCGGAGCTGGATCCCGGCCACGATCTCGGAGACGCCGGCGAAGATGGCCCAGAAGGCCACCACGTAGAGCAGGGCCAGCGACGTGATGCCCGGCCAGATGAAGGCCACGATTCCGGCCAGGATGCCGAGGATTCCGGAGATGATCAGCCAGGCTCTGGACCGCGCCTCGTGCCGGAACCCGGCGAACAGCGCGAAGATTCCGCTGACCAGCGCGTACGCGCCGAAGAAGATCACCAGTACGAGCAGCGTGATCCCGGGCCAGATGAGGGCCAGCACGCCGAAGATGATGGCCGCCACCCCCCTGATCAGCAGCAACCACCACGATCGAGCAATTTCCCCCATGCTGGTCTGCTTTCCGGCTCTTGCCCGGAAAGAGACCAGCGGCGGGTCAAATATCGGTGATCCGCACCCCCACCGTGCCGCCGGCGCCCCGGCGCAGCCTGCTGCCGAGGATGGTGAGGCGTCCCATGAGGCCGTATTTGCGGCGCAGGAGGTCGCGTACGCGCTCGGTCGCGGCGGCGTCGAGGATCTCGGCCCTGCCCTGGACGGGCGGGGTTTTGAGCTTGCCCCGGAAGTCGCACCCGGCCACGCTGACCTCCGGGTTGTTCCGGATGCGTTTGACCTTGCCCGAGTCGGCGGCGGTCCAGATCAGCACCGCCGCACCGTCCTGGACCGCCCAAACGGGGGTGGCGACCGGGGTGCCGTCCTTGCGATAGCTGGTCACCGAGACATACTGCTCTTGGCCGAGATTCACGTATCCGAGTATGTGCCCATGGCGGCGTTCCACCGTGGCCGCCCCGCCCTCGACGAGCGGCCGGGCCCGTCAGTCGAAGACGGCCGGGGGTGGGGCGGGGGCCATGACCGGGTCGCCGTCGTTGATGGGGGCCGCGCCGGCGATGAAGTTCGTCAGCGCCTCCCCGTGCACGCATCTGGCCTGTGTCAGGCCGCGTGCCGCCTGCCTGGTCATCAGGTCGAGCGGGAGCGCCGTCCGCGACGCCGCCACGATCAGGTTGCCGAAGCGGCGGCCCCGCATGACGCCGGGCTCGGCCACCAGGGCCACCTGCCCGAACGTACTGGCGACGGTGGCCAGCAGGCGCCGGGTGAAGGGCAGGCCCTTGCCGTCGGCCAGGTTGATCAGCAGGGTGCCGGTGGGGCGCAGGACCCGGGCGAGATCGCCCATGTACTCGGTCGTGGCCAGTTCGACCGGCATCGTCGCGCCCGCGAAGGCGTCGAGGACCACCAGGTCGGCCGACTCGTCCCAGACCGTGGCGGTGCCCTCCCTGCCTCCGGTGACGAGGACCTTCAGCCGGGGGATCGAGCGCAGGTTCAGGTACTCGCGGACGAGATCGACCAGCAGGCCGTCCGGCTCGATGACGATGTGCCGGGAGCCCGGACGGGTGGCGGCCACGAAGCGCGGGATGGTGCAGGCGCCGCCGCCCACGTGCACGCAGCTCAGTGGCCCGTCCGGCAGGACGTCGATCACGTCGGCCATCAGCTGTACATACTCAAATTCCAGATATGTCGGGTCTTGTAGGTCCACGTACGACTGAGGTACGCCATCCTTGGACAGCACCCAGCCGTCCCGCCTGTCCAGGTCCCTGAGAAGTTCGACCGCGCCGAACGTCACCGGGTACATGCCAGGCATCGGTTCCCGCTGTCCACGAGCCAAGTCTGATCCCCTCCTGGGAGAAACCGTATGCGACGCAAGCTGATTGTGCTCGTAATCGCGGTAACCGCGGTGGCCGGGGCGGGCGCCTTCGCCGTCGTGGCGTCGAACCGGGTCAAGGGCAGCGCCCTCCAGACGGCCACCGCGTACTTCGACGCCTGGCGGCGGGGGAACGTGTCGGCGATGGAACGGCTGGTGTACCAGCCGCCGCCCGACTTCGCCGTCCGGCATCGGGAGCTGAGCGACGAGTTACACGTCGAGACCCTCCAGCTCACCCCCGGGCAGGTGCGCAGCACGGGCGAGCAGGCCGCCGAGGTGCCGTTCGCGGGGGTGCGCGAGCTCGCCGAACTCGGCGACTGGCCGTTCGCCGGCACGTTGCGGCTGGCCGTGCGGGATCGCGCCTGGAAGGTCCTGTGGGCCCCCGAGACGCTGCACCCGCTGCTCGGGAACGGCGGCACGCTGGAACTGGAGGAGGTCGAGACGTCGGCGGCCGAACTGGTCACCAGCGAGGGCGACAAGATCCCGAACGACAGCTACGCCGAGGCGTACCTGAACCCGCTCAAGCCCGAGTTCGAGCACGTCAACTACGGCTGGACGCTGGTGTCGAAGGTGCCGGGGCGGCCCGACTCGCCGCTGCTGACCCGCATGCCCAAGGCGAACGTCGAGCGCACCACGCTGTCGCGTCCCGTCCAGGCCGCGGCGGCGCGGGCGCTGGACGGGGTGGCGGACTCCACGATCATCGTCGTCCGGCCCAGCACGGGCGAGATCCTCGCGCTGGCCGACCGCCTCGGGGACAACTACAGCGCCGTCCGGGACGTGTTCCCGCCCGGCTCGATCTTCAAGACGATCACGGCGGCGGCGCTGATCGAGGACGGGCTCGACCCGGCGGCCCAGGTCGGCTGCCCCGGCTCGTACCAGATCCCGTTCCACGGGCTCATCAGGAACGACGGCGAGGTGGACCGCGGCGTCGTCACGCTCACCGACGCCTTCGCCCACTCCTGCAACACCACGTTCGTGGAGCAGGCGACCACCCGGCTGACGGGGCAGGAGCTGACCAGGACCGCGGACGAGTGGGGCTTCGGCCGCCCGATCGCGACCGGGATCGGCGGGACCTGCGGCACCGTGCCCGAGGCCGAGGACCCCGACATGCTGGCCGCCGACGCCATCGGCCAGGGCGAGGTCGTCACCACCCCGCTCTGCATGGCCGCGCTGGCCGCCGCCGTCCAGAACGGCACCTGGCGCTCGCCGCGGCTGCTGACCGAGGAACTGGTCCGCCGGATCGACGGCGTCCCGCACGGGGACGTGCGGATGGACGAGAACGTGGTGGCCGCGCTGCGGAACATGATGGCGGCCGTCGTCGACTTCGGGACGGCCCGCGAGTCGGGGCTGCCCGAGGGCGTCTCCGGCAAGACGGGCACGGCCGAGGTGGAGGACGAGACGTCGCACGCCTGGTTCATCGGTTACCGCGACGACCTGGCCTTCTGTGTCTTCGTACGCAACGGCGGGTCGGGCCGGGCCACCGCCGTGCCCATCGCGGCCCGGTTCTTCGCGGGCCTCTGACCGGGGTACCACAGGTCGGTGGTTTCCGTAACCTACGGTACCGTAGGTTACATGACGACCATCACCGTCAAGCCTCGGCTGCGAGGCTGGTTGCACACCGGAGCGCTGCCCGTCACCTTGATCGCCGGTTTCGTGCTCGTGGCACTCGGCCCCACCTTGCAGGCCCGTCTGGCCTCCGTCGTTTACGCCGTCACGTCGGCCCTGCTGTTCGGCATCTCGGCCACCTACCATCGCAGCACGCTGGGGCCCCGGCTGGCGGAGGTCCTGCGCCGGTTCGATCACGCGAACATCTATCTGATCATCGCGGGCACCTACACCCCGTTCGCCCTGCTGGCGCTCGACGGGGTGGCCCGGATCGCGGTGTTGTCCGTGATCTGGGGCGGGGCGCTGGCCGGGGTGCTGTTCCGGGTGTTCTGGATGGGCGCGCCGCGCTGGCTGTACACGGTGCTGTACCTGGCGCTGGGCTGGGCGGCGATCTTCGTCATGCCGCAGTTGCTGGAGGGCGCGGGCGTGGCGGCCGTCGTGCTGGTGGCCGTGGGCGGCGTGTTCTACTCGGCCGGTGCCGTCGTCTACGGCCTGCGCCGCCCCGATCCCTCACCCCGCTGGTTCGGCTTCCACGAGGTGTTCCACGCGTTCACGATCGCCGCCTACCTGGTGCAGTACATCGCCGTGTCGATCGTGGTCTACTCGCACGGCTGACCCGCCGCCCGTCAGGGGTCGTCAGGGGGTGACGACCTCGATGTCCCCCGAGTCGCTGGACAGCTTGATCGAGCGCGGGGCCGAGGCGTCGGCGGTGGCGTTGATCTCCTTGCTCCCCGAGTCGGTCGTGGCCACGATGTGGTACGGCCCCTGCGGCACGTGGACCACGGTGGAGCCCGAGTCGGAGGCGGTCGTGACCTGGTCGGGCTGGGCGGTGAAGGTCAGCGTCACGCTGCCGGAGCTGGTCTGCGTGACGACCCGCTTGCCCGTCAGCCCGCCGGCCTCGATGGCGCCGGAGTCGCTCTTCGCGTCCAGCGTGCCCGACAGGCCGTTCAGCGTGAGGTCTCCCGAGTCGGTCTGCACGACGACCCGCTCGCCGGTCAGATCGTCGGCCTGGATGCCGCCGGAGTCGGTCGTCGCCTTCAGCTCGCCCGACAGGCCCTTCAGCGTGAGGTCGCCGGAGTCGGCACTGGCCTGCACGCGCAGCCCCTTGGGCACCTCGATCGTGTAGTCCACCCTGCACGAGACCCCCGCGGCGCCGAGGCCCCACGTGGTGGGACAGGTGTACTTCAGTTCGAGGGTGTCGCCCCGCACCTGGTGGCTGGTCTTGGGCTTGTCCTTGTTCCACGACAGCCGCTCGCTCACGTGGATGCCGCGCCGGTCGGACTCGACCACCTCCACGTCGCCGGAGTCGTTCTCGACGTGCAGGGCCGCCACCGCCTCCGTGACGTCGTAGGACACGGTGTCCTCGTTGTGCTGGGTCAGGCCGCAGCCGGTCAGCATCGCGGCGAGCCCGAGCAGGCCCGTGATCAGCGCCGTTCTTCGCATGACGGAAACCCTACGGGCGCGCGGGCCGGTCCGCACTGCCGCCGTCACCCCGCCGCCCGGTAGGGCCAGCCCTACCACCGGGCTTTCCTCCTCGCCGAAAAAGTGATATCACTTTGCTAGCAAGATGAAGTCACACAGAAGGAGGAAGGACGATGACGGAGACATCGAGCGGGGCCGTCCTGGAGGGCGGCGTCATCGACATGCCCGCGCCCCACACCAGCGAGCGCCCGCTCAGGGCGGCCGGCGGATTCATGATGCTGACCGTTTCGACGGTGCTGGAACTGGCCGGGCTCGCGCTGCTCGTCCTGGCCATCGCGATGCTCGCCACGGGCTCGGGGGCCGCGGGGCTCCTGCTGCTCCTCGTGAGCATCCTGGTGATCCTGGTCGGGTTCGTGATGTTCTTCGGGCTCACCGCCGTCGCGCCGGGCGAGGCCCGGGTCGTGCAGCTCCTCGGCCGCTACGTCGGCACCCTGCGCACCCCCGGCTTCCAGTGGGTCAACCCGATCACCCAGCGCCGCCGGGTCTCCACCAGGATCCGCAACCACGAGACCGACGTCACCAAGGTCAACGACGCCGACGGCAACCCGATCCAGATCGCGACGGTGGTGGTCTGGCAGGTGCAGGACACCGCGCAGGCCGTGTTCGAGGTGGACGACTTCGTGGAGTTCGTGGCCATCCAGGCGGAGACGGCCGTCCGGCACATCGCCGGCGCCTACCCCTACGACGCCCACGGCGAGCCGCGGCTGTCGCTGCGCGACAACGCCGAGGAGATCAACGACCAGCTCTCCACCGAGATCGGGGCCAGGGTCGCCTCCGCCGGGGTGAAGGTCATCGAGTCCCGCATCATCCACCTGGCCTACGCGCCCGAGATCGCGCACGCGATGCTGCGCCGCCAGCAGGCCGGCGCGGTGGTGGCGGCCCGGCAGCGGATCGTCGAGGGCGCGGTCGGCATGGTGGAGATGGCGCTGGCCAAGCTCGCCGAGCACGACGTGGTGGAGCTGGACGAGGAGCGCAAGGCGGCCATGGTGAGCAACCTGCTCGTGGTACTGGTGGGCGATCGCGACACCCAGCCGGTCGTCAACACGGGCACGCTCTACCAGTAATCGCCGTGGAGCGGAAGAAACTCCTGTTGCGGCTCGACCCCGTGGTCCACGACGCACTGTCCAGGTGGGCCTCCGACGAGCTGCGCAGCACGAACTCCCAGATCGAGTTCCTGCTGCGCAGGGCGCTCGCGGAAGCCGGGCGGCTGCCCGACGGGGTGGGGCGGATGCGCCCGCGCGGCCGGCCGCGCGCCACCACAGAAGAGGAGCAAGAGGATGGAGACGACGGTGAAGCAGGATGAGACGCTGACGCGGGCGGCCTTCCTGCTGGCCTTCGACCTGCGTAAGGAGCGGCTGGCGAACCGGGGCGTGCTCGGTTACCTGCTGCGCGCGACGACCCTGGCCGAGCTGCTGCTCGCGGGCGACCTCGCCGACGACTCCGGCCGGGCGCGGGCCGTGACCGCCCCCGCCGGCGCCGGGCCGAAGTCGCTGCGGGCGATCGTCTGGGAGCAGATCTCGGCCTCGCCGCCCCGGCCCTGGCGGCACTGGGTCGGCAAGGACCACACGAAGGCGGTCCACCTCGTACGCGACGAGCTGGCCGCCGACCGGCTGATCCGGGTGGAGCGGCACTGGGTGCTGGTCTTCCCGGTCCAGCGGATCGTGCCGCGCAAGGCGTACCTGTCACGCAGGCTCGCCGAACGAGTCGGCCGGGCCGTCCGCGGCAGCCGGCCGGTCGCCCGCGTGGAGCGGAAGCTGGGCGCCCTGGCGGCGCTGGCCGTCACGGCCCGGCTCAAGGGGGTGGTGGACGAGCGCGAGGCGCACCTGCACCGCGACCGCATCCGGCAACTGGCGACCCCCGTCGAACCCATCGTCACCGCGCTGCACAAGAACATCGAGACGGCCCAGTACATGAAGACCAGCGGCGGTTGACACCATGCGTTCAGGAGGAGCATTGACCATGCCCATCGTGGCGCCGGCCCGGCCCGGCGCCGCCCTCCCGGGGCGGGCCCTCGCCCCCGACCTGGCGCGCGGCGCGATGTTGCTGGCCATCGCGTTCGCGCACGCGCCGCTGTTCGTCACCGACGTCCACCGCGGCCCCGCCGTGCTCAACGTGATCACCGACGTCTTCCACTTCCTGTTCGTCAACAACCACGCGCGGCCGATGTTCGCCTTCCTGTTCGGCTACGCGCTGGTGCAGATGCTCGACCGGCAGCTCGCCCGCTCCGGCGGCGACTGGGTCGGCGCCCGCAAGCTGCTGCGCCGGCGCGGATGGTGGCTGGTGGCCTTCGGCCTCGTGCACACGGCGCTGCTGGTCTCGATCGACATCCTCGCCATGTACGGGCTCGCCTCCGTGCTGCTGGCCGGCCTGCTACGGCGCAAGGACACGACCCTGCTGTGGACCGCCGGGCTCACCCTGGTGCCCGCCACCGCCATGGTCGGGATCGGCATGTGGTTCCCGATGTCGCAGGGCATCTCCACGTTCACGGCGGGCAGCAACGCCGCGGGCGACGCGGACTTCTGGACGATGCTCGTCGAACGGCTGCTCGTGTGGCCCTTCGGCCTGGTCGTCGGCGGCCTCTCGGTCGTCCCCGGCGTGGTGCTGGGCATGTGGGCGGCGCGCCGCCGCTACCTGGAGGAGCCCGTACGGCACCGCGGCCTGCTGCTGCGCGCCGCCGTCGGCACCACCGCCGTGTCCGTGGCCGGCTCGGTCCCCGCGGCGCTCATCCAGGCCGGGCTGTGGACCGCTCCGTCCCCGGCCGCGCTCTGGACGGCCGTGCTGCTCCAGCCCCTCACCGGATACGCCGGCGGCATCGGCCTGGCGGCCCTGATCGCCCTCGTCGCGATCCGCGCCGGGCGGCGGCGCAGCCGGCTCACCACGATGGTCGAGGCCCTCGGGCAGCGCTCGATGAGCCTGTACCTCTTCCAGTCCATCGCGTTCGTCCTGGTCTTCTTCCCGTACGGGCTGGGCCTGCAGGACCACCTGGGCCTGTTCGGCGCCACGCTCGTCGCGGCGGGCACCTGGGGAATCTCGCTGCTGCTCGCCGACCTCATGCGCCGCGTCGGCTACCGCGGCCCGGCCGAGATCCTGCTGCGCCGCCTCGCCTACCGCTGATCGGGCGGCTCCGGCCCCAGGTAGGCCAGCACCGCGGCCACCCTCCTGTGCACGTCACCGCTGTTCTCCAGGCCGAGCTTGGTGAAGATGGCGTTCACGTTCTTCTCCACCGACGAGATCGACAGGTGCAGGGCGCGGGCGATGGCGGAGTTCGTCCGGCCGTGGGCCATCTCGCGCAGCACGTCCCGCTCGCGGGCGGTCAGGGCCTCCTGCTGGCCCCGTACGTCACGCCTGGCCAGCAGGCCCTCGACCACCTTCGGGTCGATGACCGAGCCGCCGGAGGCGACCGCCCTGATCGCCCCGAGCAGCTCGTCGAGGTCCCCGACCCGGTCCTTGAGCAGGTAGGCGAACCCCTCGGTGCCGTGCTTGAACAGCTCGAACGCGAACAGCGCGTCCGAGAACTGCGACAGCACCACCACCCCGACCCCGGGATGCGCGGAACGGATCCGGTGGGCCGCGTCGATGCCCTCGAAGCCCGCCCGCCACCGCCCTCCGGGCATCCGGATGTCGGTGATCACGACGTCGGGGCGCAGCCGGCGTACGGCGTCGAGCAGCTCGTCGGCGTCGCCCACCGCGCCCACGACCGTCACCTCGCCGGACGTCTCCAGCAACCGCCGGGTGCCCTCGCGCACCAGGTAGTGATCGTCGGCCACCACCGTGCGGATCGTCTCAGGCATCGACCGGCACCCACGCGTTCAC
Source organism: Nonomuraea sp. MG754425 (assembly GCF_021699195.1). Taxonomy (GTDB): domain Bacteria; phylum Actinomycetota; class Actinomycetes; order Streptosporangiales; family Streptosporangiaceae; genus Nonomuraea. The sequence continues at coordinate 18,183 of NZ_SSXE01000048.1, forward strand.
CCGTGTCCCCTCTCCCGGCCCGCTGTCCACCGTCAGGCTCCCGCCGAGCGCGTCGAGCCGGTCCGCGAGCGTGGCCAGCCCTCTCCTGGACGCCGTACGCGGCTCGAAGCCCCGGCCGTCGTCGGCGACCGTGGCCCGCAGGCGGCCGTCGTCGTGGGCCAGGCGCACCTCGATGGCCGTCGCGCCCGCGTGCTTGAGCGCGTTCGCCACGGTCTCGCTCACCGTGAAGTACATCGCACCCTCGACCTCGTCGGCGAACCGCCTGGCCCGCAGTGACGGGGGCGCGCTCACCGTCGTCCGCACGGGCAGGCGCGAGCAGCGCTCCTCCACGGCCTCCACCAGGCCGCCCTGGCTGAGCGAGGAGGGATGGATGCCGGCGGCCAGCTCGCGCAGGTCGGTGAGCGTCTGGCGGGCCTGCTCGCGCAGGTCGGCGAGGGTGTCCGGGCCCGCGCCGGTCGCCCTGGCCAGCTCCAGGCCCGCGATGAGGGCGACGAGTTGCTGCTGCACGCCGTCGTGGATGTTGCGCTCGATGCGGCGGCGCTCGGCCTCCTGGGCGTTGACCAGGCGGGTGACCAGCCCGGCGCTCTGGATGGCCAGCCCGGCGGGCACGGCCAGGGCCCGCACCAGCCGGCGGTCCACGCGGGTCAGCGGGCCGCTCTGCTTGGGGCCGCACTCGATGCGCCCGCCGCGTACCGGCAGCTCCAGCACCGCGCGGTCGTCCTGCCTGCCGGAGACCACGCGGGTGCCGTCGTCGAGCGCCACGGCCGCCCAGCGCAGCTCCAGCCCGGTGCGCACCGCGGCGGCCAGCCGTCCGAGCTGCTCGACCGGTTCGGGGGTGTCCTCCAGCGCCGTGCCGAGGTCGGACAGCACCTCGTCCACCGTCGGCCGCAGGTCGAACACCAGGTGCAGGCGCGATCCGCGCAGGCCGACGCGCACGTCCAGCAGCCGGTGGCGGACGATCGCCACGGCGATGGCGGCGGGCAGCGCGGCCATCACCATCACGATCCCCAGGAACCCGGCCACGCCGGCCCGCGTCCCGCCGGCGACGAACGCCATCAGCAGCACCGCGCCCACCACGGTCGCCGCCGCGCCCGAGACCATCCAGGCGTACTGGCCGCGCTCGGGCGGGTCGGCGCGCCGCCAGCGGACGACGAGGCCGCAGAACACGACCACCGCCATGATCCACGTGACCAGTTGCCCGCCCCCCGCGACGAACGCCAGGACGAGATCGAAGCTCGTCGGCGGCCGGGTCCCCCGCGACGGCGACAGGCCGCCCAGCAGGAGCCCTCCCCCGTGCAGCACGACCGCCACGCCGGAGATCCACGCCACGGCGCGCCACCGGCGCGACGGCAGCCGCCCGTCGGGGAACAGCAGGGGCACGAAGATCCAGGACAGGCCGTAGAACACCGTGAACAGGGCGGCGAGCGGGGCGCCGATGAGCGCGGGGACGCCCCGCATCGACAGCCCCACGCCGAGCGTGGCGAGCCCGAAGGACAGCGCGGTGGCCAGGAGCAGCCAGCCGTAGCGCAGCTCGGGCCGCCGGACGGCCAGCAGCAGGCCGAGCGCGGGCAGCGGCAGCGCGCAGACGATGAACGTCCACTGCGACGCGGGAGCGGGCAGGCCGCTCTCCAGGAGCGCGCCGATCACGACGCTGCCGGCGGCGATCGAGGCCAGCGACCCGGCCGGCAGCCTGGAACTCATGGAGCCTCATCGTGACGAACGTTCGGGAGCGGCGTCTATGAGGTTATCCGCATATTTCGCGCGGCCGGCCTCACCAGCCGGGACGGCGGCCCGCACGGTGGTCACGGACCCGCCCGTCGCGGTTGGCTGGAGCTCCGAAGCCGATCCGTCGAATGGAGTCATCTCATGCACACCCCGTCGAAGCCCGTCCGGGCCCTCGCGGCGGCCACGGCTGCGATCGCCATGACGGCCTGCGTCACCCTGCCGGTCCCCGCCCAGGCCACGGCCGCTTCGGTGGCCGCCGCGCCCGAGATCCCCGACACCCCGGCGGGACGGCAGCTCGGCTGGCTGCTCGACGCGGTCAAGCGCACGCCGATCGCGGACGGCGAGCTGGGCCTGCACTTCAGCGCCGACTTCCTCAAGGCCATCCCGCCCGCGCAGGTCAACCAGGTGCTGGCGGCCTTCGCGGCGATGACGCTGGAGCGGCTGGTGTCGGCGCAGGACACGCAGCTCGTCGCCCGGGTCGTGGTGGCCGCCAAGCCGTACGAGCTCCTGCTGTCCGTGGACGGCGCGGGCCTGATCGCCGGCCTGCAGTTCCGCGAGCCGCTCCAGCCGCGCCCGGCCCCGAAGAGCTGGACCGAGGTGGACGAGCGCCTGCGCGCGGCCACCCCGCAGGCCGGCTTCCTCGCCGCCGAGCTGGGCTCCGACGGCAGGTGCCGGCCCGTGCACACGCTCGCCGCCGGCGAGCCCCGCCCGCTCGGCTCCATGATCAAGCTGTACGTGCTGGGCGCGGTGGCCGAGCGTGTCAGGAGCGGCGCGCTCGGCTGGAACACCCAGCTCACGATCACCCCCGAGCTGAAGAGCCTGCCGACCGGCGAACTCCAGGACCGGCCCGACGGCAGCAAGGTGTCGGTGCTGGAGGCCGCCAAGCTGATGATCTCCATCAGCGACAACACGGCCACCGACCTGCTGATCCACAAGGTGGGCCGCAAGGCGGTGGAACGCACGATGCGCGCCTGGGGCGTGAACGACAAGCGCAACGTGCCGCTCATGACGACCCGCGACCTGTTCGTGCTCAAGGGCGCCGACTACCCGCGCCACGCCAAGCGCTATCTGTCGCTGAACGACGCCAAGCAGCGCGTCTACCTGGAGAAGGTCACCGCCCGGGTGCCGCTGTCGAAGATCCAGGCGTGGCCCGAGCCGCGCGAGCTGGGCTCCGTGGAGTGGTACGCCTCACCGAACCAGATCTGCCGGGCCTACGCGGGGCTGGTGAAGCTGGGCGACCGCCGGATCGGCGAGATCATGTCGATCAACGACGCGGGCCTCGCCCTGGACCCGGCCGAGTGGCCGGTCCGGTGGTTCAAGGGCGGCTCGGAGCCCGGGGTGTCGGACCTGAGCTTCCTGGCGCGTACGGCGGCGGGCAAGGCGTACGTCGTCACCACGATGGCGATCGACCCGACGGCCCCGATCCCGGACCAGACGCTGGTGGAACAACTCGCCATCGCCGCCGGCTCCTTCACCCTGGCCAAGAACCCCTGACCGAACCCCGTTCCGCTGCTTTTAGGAGTGCACTTCTTATAATTGCACTCCTAAAAGCAGGGGGGACTCATGAATCTGCCGAAGCCCACGGACATGTTCGACCGCACCTGGGAGTGGGCGCAGCTCACCAGGTTCGTCACCGACCAGGAGCCCGGGGCGAGCCTCGGCGTCGTGTCGGGACAGCGGCGGCAGGGCAAGACGTTCCTGCTCGAAGCCGTGTGCGAGGCCACCGGCGGCTTCTACTACTCGGCGACGGAGGCCGTGCCCCGGCAGGAGGCACTACGGCAACTCGGCGAAGCGGTGGGACGCCATGCGGGCGCGCCGGGGACGGTGCGGTTCACGCACTGGGAGGAGGCCCTCGACGCCTTGCTCGCGCTCGGGGGTGAGCGTCCCGTCCCCGTGGTCATCGACGAGTTTCCCTACCTGGTGCACGGGGCGCCGGAGCTGCCCTCGCTGATCCAGCGGGCGCTGTCGCCCCGGCGCAGGGAGCGGGTGGAGTCGCGGGCGCGGATCCTGCTCTGCGGCTCGTCGATCTCGTTCATGGGCAACCTGCTGATGGGCAGTGCTCCGTTGCGCGGGCGCGCGTCACTGGAGCTGATCGTGCCGACCTTCGACTACCGCGCCGCCCGCGAGTTCTGGAAGCTGGACGACCTACGGCTCGCCGCACTCGTCTACCTGGTCGTGGGCGGGACGCCGGCGTACCGGACCGAGTTCCTGCGCGGCGCCGCCCCCACCAGCCTGGAGGACTTCGACCGGTGGGTGATCGAGCACGTCCTCAGCCCGGCCAGCCCGCTCTTCAGGGAGGTGAGAGCGCTGCTCGCGGAGGATCCGACGCTCACGAACACCGGCCTGTACCACACGGTGCTCGCCGCCGTCGCCGAGGGGAACTGCACCCGGGGCTCCATCGCGAGCCGGATCGAGCGCAAGGCCACGGACATCTCCCACCATCTGACCGTGCTCGCCGGCGCGGGGCTGCTGACGGTCGAGCCGGACGCCTTCCGGCGCAACCGCTCCGCCTACCGCATCACCGAGCCGCTGGTCCGCTTCTACCACTCGGTCATGAGACCCGTCTACGCGCAGCTCGAACAGGTGCGACCGGGCCGGACCGAACGCCTGTGGACGGCCGCCCAGCCGCGTTTCCGCAGCGCCGTGACCGGGCCGGTCTTCGAGCACATCTGCAGGACCTGGGCGCACAGCATGGCCGCCGACGAAACCCTCGGGGGCATGGCCATGCAGGTCCTGTCCGGCGTCGTCCATGACCCCGCCACCCGCGCCAACCACGAGGTTGACCTCGTCGCGCTGGACGCCGACGGCAGGGTCCTGGCCATCGGCGAGGCGAAGTGGGGCGACACGATGGGCCTGGCGCACCTCGAACGGATGGAGCGGATCGCGACGATCCTGCGGGAGCAGGGCCGGGCCCCGAACGCCATCACGCTGTTCAGCGGCGCCGGTTTCATGCCCGCGCTCCGGGAACGCGCCAGGAGGAGCGCGGGGCAGCTCCAGCTCGTGGATCTCGAACGCCTCTACCACGGGGAATGACCCGCCGGACCTCTCCCCCGGCGCCGGAGTGGAGAGGTCCGGGTGGTGGGGCCGTCAGGCCAGGGTGAGGCAGGCGATGCGGGGGCCGGCCTGGCCGGCCTGCGGGCCCGAGGTCGTGGTGGGCTGGGCGTGGATGACGAGGGAGCCGGGCAGCTTGGCACGTTCCAGCGCCCAGTCGTTGCGGGCGCTGGCGCGTCCCGCGCCCTCGGTGTCGGTGGTGAAGTCGAGCCAGATCTCGCTGCCGGGGTCGATCCGGCCGGGATGGTGCTGGTAGTGGGAGCCCGCGTCGTCGGGACGGTCGCCGCACGGCTTGGCGTGCAGGTGGGCGCCGTAGTGGTGCTGGGGCAGCAGGCCCTCGACGACGAGCGAGGTGCGGGTCTGGCCCTCGGACGACTCGACGCTCACGCTGGCCTGGGCGCCCTCGGGGGCGAGCTTGCGGTCGTAGGCGACGGCCGTGTCGGCGTCGGCGGCGAACTCGCCGGCGGCGTTGAGGTTGACCACCTCGCCGCGCGCCCCCTTGGCGTTCTGGACGTTGTCGATCGGGGCCGGAGGGCCCGCGCAGCCCCCGGCCATCGCGGTCAGGAAGACGAGCAGGACTGCGGGCACGCGCATGGTGACCTCCCACGACGGGAGCCCCCTCCGGCTTCGGGGGCTCCGAGGGGACCCCACTTTAACGAGTGACCGGCCTGCTACGTACGGTCATTCGGCCTGGGCGCCGTGTTTTGCCGCGATGTCGTCGATCACGGCGGCCAGCGTGAAGTCGAGGTCGGTGAGGCCGCCCTTGTCGTGGGTGGTGAGGGCCAGGTGGAGGGTGCGCCACCGGATGTCGATGTCGGGATGATGGTTGGCCTCCTCCGCCCGGACCGCGATCTCGTCGACGATGCGGATGGCCGTGGGGAAGTCGGGCGCGGTGATCGTGCGCTTGATCTCGTCGCCCTCGCGCCGCCATCGGGGCAGGTCGCTGAGCTTGCTCTCGACGTCCATGCGGCCACGTTACTTCAGGGCGCCCGCGCCGAGGCCGGACTGGATCTGCCGCTGGAAGACGATGTACACGATCATGACCGGGAGGATGGTGATGGACAGGGCGGCGAACAGGCCGGGCCAGTCCGCCTCGTAGCCGGCCAGCGTGGAGATGCGGGCGATGCCCTGGGTGAGCACCCACTTGTCCGGCGCGCCGGCGAGCAGGACGAGGGGCAGGAGGTACTGGTTCCACTGGCCGAGCACGTTGAAGATGGTGATGCTGATCAGGCCCGGCCGGGCCATGGGCACCATGATCTGGAGGAACGTGCGGGTGTGCGAGGCGCCGTCGATCCGGGCGGCCTCGGCCACGGCCTCCGGCAGCGTCCGGAAGAAGGCCGCCAGGAAGAACACCGTGAACGGCAGCGAGTAGGCGATGTAGACCAGCACGAGGCCGACGTGGCTGTTGAGCAGCCCGACCTGTTTGACCACGAAGAACAGCGGTCCGAGCGCCAGGAACACCGGGAAGGCCAGCCCGGCCACGAAGTAGTAGTAGAGCAGCCTGCTGCCGGCGAACCGGTAGCGCGCCAGCACGTACGCCGCCATCGACCCGAACACCATGGTGCCCGCCGTGCCGAGGACCACCACGACGACGGTGTTCAGCATGTACAGCCCGATGTGCGCCGTGTCCCAGGCCCGGCCCCACGCGTCGAGGCGCAGCGCGCCGGGCAGCCGCAGCGGGTCGCCGAAGATCTCGGTGTTGCTCTTGAACGAGGCCAGGAACGTCCACAGCAGCGGGGCGACGATCAGCAGCGCCCAGACGGCCAGCGCCACGTGGGAGAGCCCGCCGAGCACGCCGAGCGGCGGCCGGTCCGTTTTCCGCGTGCCCATCTACGGCTCAACCCTCTCGCGTCCGGTCGTGCGCAAGGTCAGCACCGCGAAGGTCACGGTGAGGAAGAACAGCGCCACGCCCATCGCGGACGCGTACCCGACCTTCTGGTAGGAGAAGGCGGTGTTGTAGATGGTGATCGGCAGGATGGTGGTGGCCCTGTCGGGCTCGCCCTTGTCGCCCGCCAGCACCTGGACGAGCGCGAACCCGTCGAAGGCCGCGATGCCCAGGTAGATCCAGCCGACCCGCACGGTGTCGCGCAGCAGCGGCAGCGTGATCGAGAAGAACAGCCGGACGCGGCCGGCCCCGTCCAGCGCGGCGGCCTCGAAGTAGTCCTTGGGGATGGCGGCCATGCCCGCGGAGAACAGCACCACGTAGAAGCCGACCCCCTGCCAGACCATGACCGCGATGATCGACCACAGGGCGAGGTCCGGCTCGATGAGCCAGCCGACGGGTTCGAGGCCGAACCTGGCCAGCACGCCGTTGACGACGCCGTCCTCGTCGGGCCGGTAGACGGCCTGGAACAGCACGCCGACCACGGCCACGGCCAGGACCTGGGGGAAGAAGAACACCACCCGGTAGAAGGCCGACCCCCAGACCCCTCTCATGCCGTCGCCGCGGGTGCCGCCGCCGAGGTTGAGCAGGAAGGCGAGGAAGAGCGCGATGACGATGGTCACGAGCGGCAGCACCAGCAGCAGGAGCCCATGGTTGCGCAGCGCCCGCCAGAAGACCTCGTCGGTGAGCAGCCGGCCGAAGTTGTCCAGCCCGACGTACTGGACGATCGAGCTGTAGCCGTTCCAGTTCGTCAGCGAGAGCTGGAACGCCTGCGCGTACGGGCTGATGACGAAGACCGTGTACAGCGTGAGGGGGACGGCGAGGAACCCGGCGACGAAGCCGTACGTGCGCAGCCGCTCCATCGGTCACCGGTTCCGCGTCTGCTTGGTGACCGAGTCGTCCTTCTTGACGTCGTCGGCCTTCTTCTGCATGCGCGCGCAGAACTCGTCCGGGGTGATCCGGCCGGCCATGACGACGTTGATCTGCTCGGTGCCGTAGTCGAACAGCTCCTTGTACCAGCCCTCGAAGCGGGCCTCGGTGATGATGTTCTGGCCCGCCCGGTCCTGGGCGCGGGCCGCGCTCTTGAGGCCGGCGGGCAGGTCGACGCCCTCGGCCGCGCCGTTGACGACCGTGACGTTCTTGGTCAGCTCGGTGAACCTGCGCGCGCCTTCCTTGGAGAGCATGAGGCGCAGGTACTCGAGGCCGCCCTGCGGGTTGCGCCCCTTGGCGGCGACCACGAAGTTCTCGCCGACGCCGACCTGGATGGCGCCGTACGGCATCGCGTCGGAGCCGGTGACCTCGGGGATGGGGGCGATGGCGTACTCGAAGTCTTCTGGTGTGTCCTTGGCCATCTCGTTCTCGACCCAGGAGCCGACCGGGTAGAACAGCACCTTGTTCTGGAGCTGCTTGATCTGGGTCTGGGTGTGGTCGAGGCCGAAGTACGCCTTGTCGCCGTAGGTGGCCTGGACCTCTGCCCAGACGGTGACCGCCCGCTTCATCGGCCCGGCGGTCCAGGCGTTGTCCACCAGGTTGTCGATGTCGAGGATGACCTGGTTGCCGCCGATCTTGGCGGCGGTGTAGAGGACGTTCCAGAGCTGGTAGTACGGCCCCTTCTGCCCGGGGTAGGCGAACAGCAGGACGCCCTCCCCCTTGGCCGTCTCCCCCAGCGCCGTGAACTCCTGCCAGGTCTCCGGCACCTTCCAGCCCTTCGCGGCGAACAGCTTGGCGTTGTACCACAGCGCGCGGTGCGAGACGGTGTAGTTGAGCACCAGGTCCTTGCCGGTGACCAGGGCGTTGTCGAGCACGGCGGGGGTGACGGTGTCGCGCACCTTCCTGGCGGGGTCGTCGATCGAGGGGGCGTCGAACAGCGGGGCCAGGTCCGCCAGGTGCCCCTCGGCGGCCAGCGCGGCCAGGTCCATCGACTTGGGGCCCGAGTTGTTGATGACGTCGGGCGCGTCGCCGCCGATCAGGCGCGGGCGGAGCTGGGTGCCGATCTCCTGGGTGGCGGTGTGCTTGATCGTGACGCCGGGGAACTCCTTCTTGTAGAGCTCCTCGTGCACGGTCCTGGCGTACGCGTCGCCGTAGCCGCCGCTGAAGATGACCACTTCGAGGGGTTTGGCGGCGTCCACGCCGAACGGGTTCGCCGGGTTCGCGGAGGCCGGGAGCGAGGCGGCGGGGCTGGCCAGGGGCGCGCCCGCCCCGGTGCCGGCGGTGGCGCAGGCGGCGAGCAGCCCCGCGCCGGGACCGGCGGCCAGCGCGGTCATCGCGATCCTGCGCATCAGTTGACGCCGAGTGATGTCGCCCGGGTGGGTCATGACGGCTCCTGAATTAGGAAAGTTTCCTAAACGTTTGCCCGCAACGTATGGACGGCCTCCGACGCCCGTCAAGAGGGTGCGGGCGAGACGTGACCTTGCCGTGACGCCTTGCCCCGAACGAGGTTCGGGACGCAGAGTGGTCGCATGATCGAGGAGTACGCGGACCGGGTGTGGCGGGGCGAGGCCGACGACGACATCGTCGAGGCGGGCATGGCGGGCCAGGGCGTCCAGCCGATCGCCGGTGGGGTGGGCTGGTGGCCCGGCTTCGGGAACGTCATCACCTTCGAGACCGGGGGCGAACTGGTGCTGTTCGACACCAGCAGCCCGTTCTCGGCGGCACAGCTCCACGAGGACGTACGGCGCTGGACCCGGGCCCCGCTGACCACCGCCTTCTACTCGCACGGGCACATCGACCACGTGTTCGGCACCGGGCCGTTCGAGGAGGAGCAGGGCGCGGCGCGGGCCACGGTCTACGCCCACCGGGCCGTGGCCGACCGGTTCGAGCGGTACCTGCTGACCGGCGGCTACAACGCGGTGATCAACCAGCGGCAGTTCCGGGCCCCGAACCTGCGCTGGCCGACCTCCTACCGCAACCCCGACGTCACCTACACCGACGCGCTGACCGTGCGCCGCGGCGACCTGACGTTCGACCTCGTGCACGCCAAGGGCGAGACCGACGACGCGACGATCGGCTACGTCCGCGAGCACCGGCTGCTGCTGCCCGGCGACCTGTTCATCTGGGTGACGCCCAACTGCGGCAACCCGCAGAAGGTGCAGCGCTACCCCAGGGAATGGGTGCACGCGCTGCGGCTGATGGCCGCCATGGACGCCGAGATCATGCTCCCCAGCCACGGCGCGCCCGTCTTCGGGGCCGGCCGCATCCGGCAGGCGCTGCTGGAGACGGCGCAGTGGCTGGACTCGCTCGTCACGCAGACGCTGGAACTGCTCAACGCGGGCGCCCGGCTCGACGAGATCGTGCACTCCGTACGCCCGCCCGCGGACCTGGCCGGCCGCCCCTACCTGCGGGCCCGCTACGACGAGCCGGAATTCGTGGTGCGCAACCTCTGGCGGCTCTACGGCGGCTGGTACGACGGCAACCCGGCCAACCTCAAACCCGCCCCCGACGCGGTGCTGGCCGGCGCGCTGGCGCAACTCGCGGGCGGCCCCGCGGCGCTCGCGGACGCCGCGCTGCAAGCCCTGTCGGGCGGGGACGAGCGGCTGGCCGGGCACCTCGCGGAACTGGCCGCCCTGGCGGCCCCCGACGACGCGGGCGTGCACCGCGTGCGCGCGGAGGTCTTCTCCGCCAGGGCGGCGAACGAGCTCTCCCTCATGGCGAAGGGCGTCTTCACCTGGGCGGCCGAGGAGTCCAGGGGACGTTCCTGAGCACGCTCAGTCCCGCCACCAGCCGGACGGGTCCGGAGGGCGGATCCTGGGCAGGGAGCCCTCGGGCACGTCGGCGGGGGCGTCGACGGAGACGGTGACGGCGTCGGAGGCGATCCGGCGCACGCTGCCGACCGGCCAGCCGTCCCGCACGTGCGCCGCGTCCACGTCGTACCCGCTGCCGCTGCCGTCCGGGGCGCGCCACATCACCACGTACCCGACCTTCATCCCGGCCCGCTCCATGTCGGCCCGGACCTGGGCCACCGGCTTGCCGACCGGCCGGTACCCGTCGATCGGCCCGTTGCCCGGGTCGTACTCGACCACCGCCGAGGTGGCGTAGAGCTCTCCGGGCGCGGCGGGCCTGCCGATCCCGAAGACGACCTTCCCGGTGAGACCGACGGGCACGGAGACCTTGCCGCACCAGGCCGAGCCGCAGCCCTCCGTCCGCGTGCTGACGGTCACGCCGGTGCCGCGCGGGAACTCCCCGTCGGTGTGCGGGCCGATCAGCTTGCCCACGTCCTGCGGCGCGACCGGGGCCGCGCGCACTTCGGCGTCCAGCCCGACGGCCCGGAACGCCTCGGTGAACTCGGCGGCCCCGGCCCCGGGATCGTTGATCTCGACCTCGATGTAGTCCGCGCCGTCCGTGCGCGGGCCCGTTCTGAGCGAGACGGCGGCGTTGGCGTACTCGGCGGCGGGGCCCGGGGAGGGCGTCCAGACGACGAACGCGGCGGCCAGCCCGGCCACCGCCGCCCCGAGCCCGAGAGCGCGCCGCACGGGCAAGCGCCGGCGGCGGGCGGGCGCACGCTCGCCGGCCATGATCGACTCCATCAGCGCCCTGGCCCCCGCGCCGGACGCGTCCCCCGCGGGCGTCGCGGCCAGGTCCTCGTCACGCACGCGGGCGAGATCGGCGATGTTCACAGCTTGCTCCCTTCGAACACGACGGAACGCGGATGACCGGCCCCGGACCGCGCCAGGGCGCGGGCGAACCGGTTGCGGGCGCGGTAGAGCCGGACCCGGACCACGTTCGCGGACGTGCCGAGCACCTTGGCGATCTCCGCCGGGCTGAGTTGCTCCCACGCCACCAGGGCGAGCAGTTCCCGGTCGGTCTCGGGCAGGGCGGCGAACGCCTGCCCCGTCCGGGAGAGCGGATCGGAGCCGGGCGGGACGGAAGGCGGCGGCGCGGAGCGCACCGGGCAGGCGGCGAGTTGCGCGCGCAGGGCCGCAGTGCGCCGCTCGTGCCGGCGCTCGCCGCGCCGGTGGTTGGCCAGCACGTTCCTGGCCACGCCGAAGAGCCACAACCGGGCCTCGTCCCCCTTCGGGACGTCCGCCATCCGGCGCCAGGCCACCGTGAACGTCTCGGCCACGACGTCCGCCGCGTCGTCCGGGTCCGGACAGCGGCGTAACGCGTACCCGAGAAGGGGGCGGTACGAGGCGGTGTAGAGCTCCTCGAACCGGGTTTCGGGATCCACTTGGGCTCCTCCCTTGAGTGCGTCAGCACCCCACTCATGTCCGGCGGTTCCGGAGCATTACCGGGCGGGAGGAGCTTTCTCGTCGCCGGCGCGGGCGGGCTCAGCCGAGATGGGCGCGGGTTTCGGCGAAGGCCAGGTCCGTGCCCTCCAGGGCGGCCGCCACGTCCGCCTCCGTGTGCGCGGCCGACATGAACCAGTTGTGCCACGGGTGGAGGTACACCCCGTGCCGCAGGCAGGCGTCGCTCCAGCGCATCGCCACCGACAGGTCGGCGTCGCCGTCGAAGCTGAGCCACGGGATCGTCACCGGACCCGTCTGGTTCACCACGAAGCCATGGGCCTTGGCCTGCGCGTACAGCCCTTCGCGCAGCAGGGTCCCGGCCCGTTCCATGGCGGCGATGCCGTCGTCGTCCCGCAGGGTCTCGATGGTGGCCTTGGCCGCGGCCATCGCGACGGCCGAGAACCAGAACGAGCCGGTCGAGTACAACGTCTGGGCCGGGCCGCGCAGCGCGTCCGTGCCGGTGACGGCGGCGATCGGGTAGCCGTTGGCCATCGCCTTCGACCAGGCCGTCAGGTCGGGACGCACCCCGTACGGCTCCCACGACCCGCGCAGGTCGATCCGGAAGCCGGCGCGCACGTCGTCGATCACGAGGGCGGCACCGAGCCGGTCGGCCAGGGCGCGGGCGCCGCGGGCGAAGGCGGGCTCGACCAGTTCCTGGTCCTCGAACGAGTCGTGCCGGAAGGGGGTGACGATGATCGCGGCCACGTCCCCCTCGACGGTCGCCGCCGCGGCCTCCAGGGACTCCAGGGAGTTGTAGGCGAACTCGACCAGGTCGGCCCGCTCGTTCGGCGTGGTCCCCGACAGGGAGGGCGTGCACCACGGGTCCGCCCCGTGGTACGCCCCGTGCGCCATCAGCACCTTCGTCCGCCCCGTGGCGGCCCTGGCGACCATGAGCGCCTGCGTGGTGGCGTCGGTGCCGTTCTTGGAGAACATCGCCCAGTCGGCGCTCGGCACGGTGTCCACCAGCAGCTCCGCCAGCTCCACCATGATCGCTCCGGGCCCGTTGAGGCAGTCGCCGAGCGCGGCCTGGCGGGCGGCGGCCTCCTCGACGCGCGGGTGCCGGTGCCCGAGCACGACCGGTCCCCAACTGCACATGAAGTCGATGTACGAGCGGCCGTCGGCGTCCCACTGCCGGCAGCCCTCGCCGCGCTCGAAGAACTGGGGGTAGCCGGGGGCGAAGAGGGCGGCGTTGAGGTGGCCGTACATGCCGCCGGGGACGACTTTCGCGGCGCGCCGGCGCAGGTCGGCGTCAAGAGTCATGGAGGTTTCCCTGGTCGAGGAGGCTGAGGGTGGTGGCGAGGTCGGTGAGGCCGGCGTCGGAGCCGAGGCCGGTGGCGACGCGGGCGGCGGCGGCCGTGCCCCAGCGGGCGGCGGTGGGCACGTCCCGGCCGTGGAGGAGGGCGGTGAGGAAGCCCGCGCAGTAGGCGTCGCCGCAGCCCGTGGTGTCGGACACCTCGGTCTTCAGCGCCGGCACGTGCTCCGTCCCGTCCGCGGTGACGACGAGGCTGCCGGACGCGCCGAGGGTGACGACGACGCCGCGCGGCCCGTCGGCGAGCAGCGCCCGCGCGGCGGACTCGACGTCGGCGGCCCCGGTCATGCCCAGGGCCTGGGCCTCGTTCGGCAGGACGAAATCGACGTGCGGGAGGAAGGCGCGGGACATCGCCAGCAGGTCCGGCAGCTCGGACAGCAGGTCCATCGTGACGACGGCCCCGGCGGCTCTGGCCTCGTCGAGCAGGGCGAAGAAGGCCGGGTCGCCGAGGCCGAACGTGACGTCCATGCCGCCGAGGTGGATGCCCCGCGCCGTGCGGATCAGGCCGGGGTCGAGGTCGGCGTAGGTGACGCCCAGGTTCGCGCCGGGTACGTGGAAGCTGGGACGCCCGCCGTCGGGCCTGATGGGCAGGATCGAGGCCGCGGTCTGCTCGCCGGCCCTGCGGACCAGGCGGGAGGTGTCCACGCCGCGTCTGGCCAGCACCATGAGCAGGAGGTCGCCGAGCTCGTCGTCGCCGACGGCGCCCATGGTGACCACGTCGGAGCCCAGTTTGACCAGGTCGACGGCCGTGCCCGCGGCGGCGCCGGCGGCGGTCAGCCGGATCTGGTCGACCAGTACGGTGTCCTGGCCCTCCGGGAGGTGATCGACGGGTCTGGCGAGGATGTCGACGATGTGCACGCCGACTGTGACGACGGTCATGGTTTAAATAGACAGACGTCCGACTAAAAAGTCAATGAGTACAGAGGAGGCGCACGATGCCCAAGATCGTCGATCACGACGAGCGCAGGCGTGAGGTTCTCTCGGCGGCCGGCCGGGTGATCGTCAGGGACGGCATCGACGCCGCCACCACCCGCGCCATCGCGAAGGAGGCGGGCTACTCCAACGGCGTGCTCGCCCACTACTTCGCCGACAAGGACGACATCCTGCTCTCGGCGCTGAGCCAGTCGCACCAGCGCATCCGGGCCCGGCTGACGGACAAGGTGGCGGGCGCGACCAGCCTGGCCGCGCTGCGCGAGGTGCTGCTCGACAACCTGCCGCTCGACGACGAGCGGGCGGCCGAGACGCGGCTGGAGGTCAGCTTCTGGAGCCGGAGCCTGGCCTCCGACCGGCTGGCCGAGGTGCAGCGGGCGGAGGCGGGCGAGCTGCGCGCCGCCGTACGGGAGTTGCTGGCCCGAGCACGGGGGGCGGGCGAGCTGCGGACGTCCGACGACCTCGACGACCTCGCCGAGGAGTTGCTCGCCCTCGTCGACGGGCTCAGCCTGCACCTGCTGCTCTACCCGGGACGGCTGACCCGCGCGGACGCCGAACGGATCATGCGGCGGACCATCGACCGCCTCTGATGGGCTAAATTCCACACATATGAGCCTTCGCGAGCAGTTGTGCGAGTACGGTCGCCGCGCCATCGAGCAGGGCCTGGTCATCGGCACCTCGGGCAACCTGAGCGTCCGCATGGGCAACCTGGTCGCCGTCACGCCGTCGGGGATCGCGCTCGACCGGCTGACCCCGGAGACGTGCCCGCTGGTGGACCTGACCGGCCGGGTGGTCGAGGGCGAGCTGCGCCCGTCCAGCGAGACCCCCATGCACCTGGCCATCTACGAGAGCACGGACGCCCAGGCCATCGTGCACACCCACTCCGTGTTCGGGACGGTGGTGGCCACGACCATGACCGAGCTGCCGCCCGTGCACTACAACGCGCTGCTGCTGGGCGGGGTGGTGAAGGTCGCCGGGTACGCCACGTACGGCACCCCCGAGCTGGCCGCGAACGTACGCGCGGCGCTGGAGGGCAAGCGCGCCGCGCTGATGGCCAACCACGGCGGCGTGACGATCGGCGCCACGCTGGAGGAGGCGTTCGAGGCCACCCGGCTGCTGGAATGGCTCTGCGAGGTGTACGTGCGGGGGCTGAGCGTCGGCAGGCCGGCCGTCCTGACGGAGGAGCAGCTCGCCGCCGTGGTCGAACGGGCGCTCAACCCCCCGCCGCTATGAGAGGGCGGCCTGTTCGGCGAGCCCGAGCGGGAGCCCGCCGGATCCGGCGATCCGGTCGTGGAACTCCTTGGCCGAGCCCTTGAACGACTCCCTGATGCGGTCGATCTCGATGGCTCCCGTCAGGTAGGAGGGGGCCTGCGTGGGCCAGGCGCAGTACCGGTTGACCTCGCCCTGCGCGGTCCCCGGCGACAGCGACGCCTTGGTGGCCATGAACGTCTCGGCCTGCTCGATCGTCATGTCCTCGCAGTGCAGCGCGGTGTCCACGACCATCCGGGCGGCCCGGAAGATGCGGCAGTCGAGGTGTGCCAGCTCGGTGGCCGGGGTGTCGAAGTAGCCCTGCTCGTGCAGCATCTTCTCGACGTACAGGGCCCAGCCCTCGGTGAAGTACGGCGTCCTGAAGACCTTCCTGACCGTACGGGGGTTGCCCGCCATGTACGACAGGTGCCAGTGGTGCCCGGGGTATGCCTCGTGCACGGCGATCGAGGGCATCTGGGCCCGCGAGTTCGTCCGCAGGCGCTGGCGCACCTGCTCGGGGGTGAAGCCGTCCGGCGTGTACGGCACGAAGAACACGCCCGCCCGCGACGCGCTGAGCGGCGGCGGCGCCAGGTAGTGGGCCACCGACAGGACCGGCCGGGTGTACTCCGCCGACGGCAGCACCGCGCACTCCTCGCCGTCGGCGAAGGTCACGAGGTCCCGCGCCCGGACGAACTCGCGGGCGCGCAGGGTCTCGGCCTCGTACTCGGCCCGCATGTCGGCCAGGGTCGGCGGGTGGTCGTCCATGAGGGACTCCATGGCCGCCCGCCAGTCCGGGGAGCCGTTGACCCGGACCGCCACCTCGCTCATGCGGGTGTCCAGCTCGGCCCAGGCGGCCTTGCCCTTCTCGTGCAGTTCGGCGGCGCCGTACCCGAGCAGCTCGCGCTCGCGCAGCAGCGTGGAGTAGAGCCGCTCGCCCATCCGCCAGGTGCCGCCGCACGCGAAGCCTTCGAGGAAGGCCACGAGGTCGTCGAACGCCTGGGCGGCCGGTTCGGCGGCGGCGGCCAGCCTGGCGCGCAGGTCCTCGTCCGCGACCATGGACGGGACGGTGCGGGTCAGGAAGTTGCGGCCGGTGCGCGCCTGGCCGAGCCCGCGGGTGATGAGCAGCGGGGCGGCGAGGTCGGGGTCGAGGTTGGCGCGGCAGGCGGCCAGCACGGCGGGCACCTCGGCCAGGCGGGACAGGGCGGAGGCGACCAGTTCGGGCTCGGGCTTGAGGCGGCGCTGGAAGGGCGCGTACATGGAGGTGAAGATCGCCCCGAGGTAGACGCCCGGGTCGCGCCGCCACTCGGGCCAGGACGCGAGCGCGATCGAACCCCTGAGCTGGGACAGGACGAGATCTCTGTCGATCTCGTCATCGAGTGTGGGGGCCTCGGCGGCGGAGAGGCGGTCGAGCCAGAGCACCTGCTCACGTTCGCGGGCCTGCCAGGCGGAGGCGGAGAAGTCGCCGAGCGTGTGATCGTGACCGTCGGCCCCGAGGGAGGCGGCGACGACGGGACGGTCTGAAAAGTACCACTTGAGAAACTCGTCCACCGATGCACCATATCCTGAGAAAATGCCCCTGCAGATCACCGGCGCGCTAGGCGACCCTGACCTGATCCGCCTTCCTTGGGAGACGCCGCTGGAGGACTGGCCGCGACACCATCTCGTCGATCTGCCGCGCGGCATCTCGCGGCACGTCGTCCGCTTCGCCCGGCTCTCCGGCAAGGTGTACGCGATCAAGGAGATCAGCGAGCGGTACGCCAAGCGGGAGTACCAGCTCCTGTGGGACCTGGCCAGGCTCGACGCCCCCTCCGTCGAACCGGTCGCGTACGTCACCGGCCGGGAGGACGGCCTCGACGCCGCCCTGATCACCCGGCACCTGCAGTTCTCCCTCCCCTACCGCGCGGTCATGTCCGGCACCCTGCGTCCCGACACGCTCACCCGCCTGCTCGACGCGCTGGCCGTGCTGCTCGTCCGGCTGCACCTGAACGGGTTCTACTGGGGCGACTGCTCGCTGTCGAACACGTTGTTCCGCCGCGACGCGGGCGCGTTCGCCGCCTACCTCGTGGACGCCGAGACCGGCGAGATGCACCCGATGATCAGCGAGGGCCAGCGGCTCGCCGACATCGAGAGCGCGCACACGAACATCTTCGGCGAGATGCTCGACCTGGAGGCCGGCGGGCTGCTGCACCCGTCGATCGACCCCATGGAGACCGCCGAGGACGTCGTGTCCCGCTACCACCGCCTGTGGAACGAGATCAACGAGAGCGAGATCATCGAGGAGGTGGACTGGCACCGCGTGGAGCAGCGCATCAGGCGGCTGAACCTGCTCGGCTTCGACGTGGCCGAGATGATGGTGCGCCGCAAGGTCGGCACCGGCCGGCTGATCGTCCGCCCCAAGGTCGTGGACGCCGGCCACCACCAGCGGCGGCTGCTCCGCCTGACCGGGCTCGACGTGGAGGAGAACCAGGCCCGGCGGCTGCTCAACGACCTCGACGGCTTCCGGGTGGCCAGGGGGCTGCGGCACGAGGACGAGGCCATCGTGGCGCACCGGTGGCTGGCCGAGGTGTTCCAGCCGACCGTCGAGGCCATCCCCGCCGAGCTGCGCGGGAAGCTCGATCCCGCGCAGCTCTTCCACGAGGTCCTCGACCACCGCTGGTTCCTGTCGGAGCAGGAGGGCTCCGACGTCGGGCTGGCGGTGGCGATGAAGTCGTACGTGGACAAGGTGCTCGTGCACAAGCCCGACGAGCGGGCGCTGCTGCCCGACGATCCGGACGAGTGACCCCGGGCCGGTCCGCTCAGTAGGCGACCGAGACGCGCCGGCGCGGGTGGGCGGGCTCGTCCACCTCGTCGGCGATCGCGACGGCGAAGTCCTCGGCGCTGATGAAGCTGCGCCCCTCGGAGTCGGTCATCAGCAGGTCGCCGCCGAGCCGGTAGGACCCGGTGCGCTCGCCGGGCGCGATCTCCGCCGCCGGGGAGAAGAACGTCCAGTCGAGGTCGTCCACCTCCCGGTACAGGCGCAGCAGCGCGCGTCCGGCCAGCGACTCCTTCTTGTAGACGGCCGGGAAGTCGGGCGTGTCGACGAGGTCGTGGCCGGGGGCCACCTGGAGGCTCCCCGCGCCGCCCACGACGATCACCCGCGGCACCCCGGCCGTCCGCGCGCCGTCGATGAGCGCGCGGTTGGCCGCCAGGAAGGGCGGCTCGGGCTCGGTGCCGTCGCGCGGCGGGGCGATGGCGGAGACGATCACGTCGTGGCCCTCGGCCAGCGTGGCGGTGTCGTGGACGTCGCCCTTGACGGGCCCGCCGCGGCTGAGGCCGGTCACCTCGTGGCCGCGGTCGCGCAGTTCGGCGGCGATGCGCTGGCCGACCATGCCGGTAGCGCCAAAGAGCAGGATCTTCATACGCGCAAGAGTATCCATCGGATACTGGTTACTTCATCGTGCTATAAGTACCTTATGGATACCGGCGATGTCTTCGACCCGAACTGCCCGACCAGGGTGGTTCTCGACCGGATCGGCGATAAATGGTCGGCGCTGGTGCTGCTCTGCCTGGACGGCGGCCCGATGCGCTTCACCCAGCTCAGGACGCGCATCGGCGGCGTCACCCCCAAGGTGCTCACCCAGACCCTGCGGGCCATGGAGCAGGACGGGCTGGTGACGCGGGAGGTGTTCGCGGAGGTGCCGCCGCGCGTGGAGTACGAGCTGACGACGCTCGGACGCTCGCTGCACGGGCCGATCTCCGTGGTGGCCGACTGGGCCGAACAGCATGTCGCCGAGATCATGCGCTGCCGCGAGAAATTCTCATAAATCGTACAGATATATATAACGGTGTTGTTTTTCTCCATCGCAGCCGAATAAAAGCATCCCGCCGGTCACCGCCCGTCACGCCGATGCCTTTCCCTCCCCCTACGCTGTTCGCGTTCCACCCACGGCGAGGGAGGTCACGTGCTGGGAATCGACACCTGCCTGGCTGAGGTCATGTCCATACCGGGCGCGCTGGACGCCATGCTGGTGGACCACACGAGCGGCATGGCGGTCGCCTTCAGCGCGGCGGACGGGGTGGACGCCGACCGATCGGCCGCCGCCCTGACCGAGGCCCTGCGCGCCACCACGGACGGCCTGGCCCGCTCCTGCCCCGGCGAGGTCGTGCGCATCGACGACATGCTCGTCACCACCGACAAGGGCCACCATCTGCTCCGGCTGCTGGAGACGGTCTTCGAGGGGCCGCTCGTCATCTACGTACGTCTCGACCTGGAGCGATCGAACCTCGCCCTGGCCCGCTACCGCCTGCGGGCCATCTCCGGCGAGCTGGCGACCTGAGCCGATGAGCAAGCTGGACACCCTCCTGGCGGGGCTCGCCCGCGAACGCTCCACGGGCGCGCTCCAGGTCGGCAGGAGCGGCACGATCTTCCTCGCCGACGGGCGCGTGACGTACATGGAGTGCGCGCAGACCCCCAGCGTGGAACGGCTGCTCGCGGCCAGGGGGCTGACGACCGAGACGGCGCTGCGCCGGCTGCGGGCCGACGGCGGCTGCGAGCGGCTGCTCGCCGAGGGCCCGGTCACCCCGGGCGAGCTGCAGTACGCGGTGCTCGGCGGCGTCCTGGACGCGGCCTTCTTCCTGCTGCCGGTCAGCGGGACGCGGCCCAAGTTCCGCCCCGGCGAGCGGCACTGGCTGGGCGGGCAGTGGTTCTTCGACGTGCCGGGGCTGGTGCGGGAGTGCGCGCGGCGGCGGGCGCAGCTCGCCCGGATCTGGCCCTCCGCCGACGTGGACACCCTTCCGGTACGGCCGCTGGCGCGGCTGCCGGGCCACGGGGTGACGCTGAGCCGGGTCCAGTGGGAGGTCGTCGTCCGGGCCGACCACAAGGCGACGCCGCCGGAGCTGGCCAAGCAGATCGGGCGGCCGGCGTACCCGGTGCTGGTGGCGGTGCGGCGGCTGGCCGCGTCGGGGCTGCTCGCCGCGCCCGACCTGCCCAACCGGCGGGCGGCCACGGCCGCGCGACCGCCGCACGATCCCGGGGCGGCGGCCCAGCCGCTGGGCCCGCCCGTGACGGGTGATCCGACCGATCTGGCGCTGCTGATGCGGCTGAAGAAGGCGCTCGAGGAGCTGTCGTGAGGTTCCCCTCACTCAGGAGGAGGCCACCGGTGGAGCTACGGCAAGAGGTTCTGGAGGAGATGGCGCTCCTGCGCGGGCGCACCCCGGACGTCCAGGGGAGCGTCGCCTGCACCGTGGACGGCCTGCAGATCGCCTGCGACCTCGCGGGCGGGCCGGGCGAGCAGGCGGCGGCGCTGTCCGCGGCGCTGCTCGCCATGAGCAGGCGGATGCTGGTCATCACCGGTCAGGGGACGTTCGAGGAGACGCTCATCTCGGGCACCGCCGGTTTCGCGGCCTGCTACGCCGCCGGCCCCACCATCGTCCTCACGGTCCTGGCCGGTCCCGGCGCGAACGTCGGGCTGCTGCGGCTGGAGGGCAGGAAGACGGCTGCCGCAGTGGCCGCCGTCGCAGCACGAAGGCACTGAGCACACGAAAAAGGGAGGAGAGAACATGGCCGGCATGGACGTGTCACTCAAGGAGATGATGACCATCGACGGCTCCCTCGGGGCGGCGATCGTCGATCACGGCAGCGGCATGGCGCTGGGCGCGCTCGGCGGCTCCAAGGACCTGGACCTCCAGGTCGCCGCGGCCGGCAACACGGAGGTGGTCAAGGCCAAGCTGCGCACGATGGACTCGCTGGGTCTCAAGGACGCCATCGAGGACATCCTGATCACGCTGAGCGGCCAGTACCACATCATCCGCCCGATCACCGGGCGCGGCGGCAAGGGCCTGTTCCTGTACCTGGCGCTCGACCGCGGGCGCGCCAACCTGGCGATGGCCCGCCACCAGCTCAGGGGCATCGAGGAGAAGCTGGAGGTCTGACGCCCGTCGCGGTGGCCCGCGCCCATGGGGAGGCGGGCCACCGGCCGGGGCGTCAGGCGGAGGTCAGCTTGGTGATCTCGGCCGCGACGCTCGGCCAGAGCTCGCGCGGCAGGTCGTGCCCCATCCCCGGGTACGTCACCAGCCGCGCTCCCGGGACGGCCGCCGCCGTGGCCCGGCCGCCCGCCACCGGGACGAGCTGGTCCGCCTCCCCGTGCAGCACGAGGGTGGGCACCCGTACCCCGGCGAGCCGCTCGGTGCGGTCGCCCGAGGCCATGATCGCGGCCATCTGCCTGGCCGTGCCCGCCGGGTCGAAGCAGCGGTCGTACGCCCGCCCGGCCATCTCGACGATCTTCTCCCGGTCCTGGGCGTAGCCCGGCGAGCCGATCGTGGACCAGGTGCGCAGCGCCTGCTCCAGCACCGCCTCGCGGCCTTCGGGCGGCCGGCGGAACAGCACCGCGGCCGCGGCCTCCGTGGGCGGGGCCACGGACGGGCCCGGGGTGGACATGATCGAGGTCAGTGTGAGCACCCGCCCGGGGTGCCGGATGGCCAGCGTCTGGGCGATCATCCCGCCCATCGAGGCGCCCACGATGTGGGCGGCGGGCCGGCCGAGGACGTCCAGGAGGGCCGCGGTGTCGTCGGCCAGGTCGTCCAGCAGGTACGGCGGGGCCGCGCCCGGTACGGGTGGGCCGTGGTCGTGGAAGTGCGTGGACAGGCCCGCGTCGCGGTTGTCGAACCGGATGACGTGGTGGCCCTGGTCCGCCAGGAGCTCGCAGAGCCCTTCGTCCCACTGGATGAGCTGGGCGCCGAGTCCCATGATGAGAAGCAGGGGCCGGCCGTCGGGTGAGCCGAAGCTCTCGTAGGCGATTTCGATGCCGTTCGCGGCTGCGCGAGAGGTCACGACGCCCAGAATGTCATTCTGGTCGCCGCTCCGTAAAGCGGGATTGCCCGTGTCGGGAGACGTCGTGCGGTCAGCGCTTGATGAGGGCGCGCAGGCGATCGCCGCCGAGCACCACGCCGCCGCCCGCGATGACCAGGACGCCGGCCATCAGCGACGTGCCGACCACGCCGGGGCCGGCGGTCTCGGGGGCGTCCACCAACTGGCCGCCGGCGGAGGAGGTGTCCGCGTCGGTCTGCGGCGGGGTCGCCGGGTTCTTGTCGCGCTTGGCCCAGGCTCCGGTCGAGAAGGGCACCGGGTGGTTCTTCTTGCCCACGCCGTCGCCCCACTTGGTGATGACGTAGTCGACGTCGATGTGGCCCTGGCCGCCGACTCCGTCCACACCGAGCGTGGCGGAGTTGAACCTGCCGCCGGTCAGCGCGGCGAAGGTCTTGGCGTCGAGGTCCAGCATGATGCCCCGGTTGGAGGGCTCGCCCGGCCCGCGGTCACCCACGAAGAAGGGCATCTTCTTGCCCTTGTAGACCACGTAGCCCTCGGTCAGCAGCGGCCAGCTCGGGCTGGCGGCCAGCCCTTTCTGCATCGGCTTGCCACTGGCCGGCAGGCCCGTGTCGCCGGCGCGGCCGGAGGCGTCGTCCCAGAAGTACGAGGCCGTGGTCGAGCCCTTGAGCAGGGCCTTCTCTTCTGTGCCGGTATCGGCGTGGGCCGCCGTACCGGCAATGGTCAGCGCGCTCACGGCCGAGGCGGTGAGGGCGGCGAGGGAACGCAGGCCAAAACGGGCAAACATAAAGCAGCAAGACCCTTCACTGGGGGACAGGGAGATTGCGCTCGCCGAAAAAGGGCGCAGCAGGGCAGGACACCGCGATATCGCTACGCGGAGCGCAAGGTACGAGCCTTTGGGGAAGGGGGCCGCTCAGCCCGCGGCCGGGGGGATGCGGTCTGGGGGTACGACGCGCTGGTGCATGGGGCGGAACATCCTCTCCATCACGCCTACCGGGTTAGCTGACGGGTTCGGGCGCGGAGATGCCCTACCGGCGGGGGGCCGGATTCACCCCATTGAGGTGGTTCCCCGGTTCCCGATCTCTCGGGATTCGGCGCCAACCGGCGGTCCCTCTCGGTAAGGACCAGGTCACCGGCTGGTAATGGCGATTACTGTAGCCACGAAACGGACACTCGCCAACTATTCACCATGAATCGGGCAAAAGATCTACCTGGGATGGGAATGAAAAAAGGGGGCGCGGCCCATGCCGCACCCCCGCAGGATTCTCAGTCTCAGCCGCCGCTCTTGCGCCTGAACGATCTTTTACTCGCAGCCGGACCGTGCGACCCGTGAATCTTCGATGGGTCGCCGCCCCTGCCACCCGCGCCCGATTCCGCGTGCTGGTTGCGCTTGCGCTCCAGCGCCTCGCGGAACTTGCGCTTCATCTCGTCCTCGGGAGTCTCGCTGACTTCCGGCTCCGGTGTATCCGCCATGAGGACCTCCAAGGTGTTGGGGACACTCACAGCTTCGCACGCGCCCGCGTGCGACGCGAAACCGGCCTCGATCTCCTCCACGAGCCTCCGGAACCGGCCCGCGCGCCCACCACCGGCCACGACGTCCCGGCCGGACGGGTAAAGGGGAACCGTTCGGATCGTGGTGTTGCGTTGGAGCAGGTCCGGAAATAGATCCGACGATGAGACTGCTCGGTCGTGACGTCGCGGTGGATCTTGGTGCGGCGAGCACGCGGATCTACGTCAGGCGTAAGGGCATCGTGCTCGACGAACCCTCCGCCGTCATGTGCGACGGGCGGACGGGCAAGGTGATCGGGTACGGCGCGGAGGCCGCCGCCCTGGGGGCGGTCGGACGTACGCACTGGCCGGTCAGCGGTGGGCTGCCGGCCGACACCGAACTCGCCCGGCGCATGATCCGCCACTTCCTGCGCAAGGTGCACTGGCACCCGTACGCCAGGCCGCGCCTGGTCCTGGCACTGCCCGGCGACTCCACACCGATCGACCGGGCGGCCCTGCGGGACATCGCGTACGACGCGGACGCCCGGACCGTGCACCTCGTGCCGCACGCGCTCGCGGCGGCCCTCGGCGCGGGCCTCACACTCAACGACTGCACCGGCCACATGGTGATCGACATCGGCCGCGACGCGGCGCGGATCGCCGTGCTGTCCGGCGAGTCCGTGGTGGCGACCGGCTCGGTCCCCTACGGCGGACGGGCCATGACCAGGGCGATCGCCCGCCTCGTCGAGCGCGAGCACGGGCTGCAGCTCGACGACTCCGAGGCCGAGTCGGCCAAGCACGGCGCGCGCGACGGGCAGGTGGTCGTGCTGGCCCGCGACCCCGACACCGGCCGCGAGCAGGAGCTGACGCTGTCTGTCGAACAGATCCTGGAGGCCACCCGGCAGCCGGTCGAGACGATCGCCTGGGCGGCGATGGAGACCGTGGAACGGTGCCCGGCCGAGCTGACCGCCGACCTCGGCGAGCGCGGCGCGGTCCTGGTCGGCGGCGGGGCGATGCTGCACGGGCTCGGACGGCGGCTGCGCGAGGCGCTGTGCATGCCGGTGCGCAGAGCCGAGCACCCGCTGGTGAGCGTGGCACTCGGCCTGGGCCGGTTCGTGGACGAGCTGGGGCTGGCCGGGAGATTCCGCGGCGGGCGCACATGATCGGCAGGAGGCAGCCATGACCGTCCGCGGCATCGACCACGTCGGGATGACGGTGCCCGATCTCGACGCGGCCACGGAGTTCTTCGCCCGCGCGTTCGGCGCCGAGGTGCTCTACGACACGCTGCCGCGTGAGCACGGGCCCAAGGGCGGCTGGGCGACCGAGCGGCGGCTCGGGGTGCCGCAGGGGACGGCGGAGGTCGCGGTGCGCATGCTCCGCCTGCCGAACGGGCCGGGCATCGAGTTGTTCGAGTTCAGCGGGCCGCGGCAGGCCGGGGCCGGTCTGCCGTGCGACCTCGGGTGGCAGCACGTCGCCCTGTACGTGGAGAACCTGGAGGAGTCGCTGCGCCGGGTGACCGACGCGGGCGGCACCTGGTTGTCGGAGCCGGTGCCGCTGCCGGGGCCCGAGGCGGGCGAGCGCAACCGGTTCGTGTACTGCCGCGCGCCCTGGGGCGGGACGCTGGAACTGCTCACGTACCCGGACGAGCAGCCGTACGAGAAGGAGACGGACCTGCGCCGCTGGCGGCCCTAGCCTCCCGGTCACGGGTTCAGGCCCGGGAGGGCACGCGCAGGCCGGGGGCCCGGTCCCAGCCCGTCACCGCGAGCAGGCGGCGGACCATCGGCGAGATCGGGTCGAGCACCACCTCGCGGCCGGCGGATAATCGGGCCGCGGTGCCGACGATGAGGCGCAACCCGGCCACGTCGAGGAAGACCAGGCCCGACAGGTCGAGCCGGAGCTGCCGGCTGCCCGCCAGGAGGGCCCAGCCGAGGGCGTCGGCGAGCAGGCGGCGGTTGCCGCAGTCGATCTCGCCGGTGATGCGCAGGCCGAACGGGTGCGGAACGAGGGTGACGCGTAGCTGGTCAAAGGTGTCGAGGATCATCCGGCTCCGGTGCGAAACGCCTGCCGTTCATCCTCGGCATCTGCCCTGAGAAGGGCGGATCATGCCCTGAGCGCGCACAGCGCACATCTGTGCTTTTGTGTTATTAGCCCGTTAGCTGATAGTGATCTTCGGTAGGGTCGCCTCGTGCGTGCCCGCCGTCACGTCCTGCCCGCGCTGCTCCTGTGCGCTGCGGCGGTCACCGCGTGCATGGCCGCGGAACGGCCGCCCACCCGCGAGGAGGCCGTCAGGCAGCTCGACGCCGACGCCGGTCACCTCCTCGGCGACGCCGGGTTGCGCCTGTCGGCCCCCGACCGGCGCGACGACCACGCCTGCGTGCCCGGCAAGGTGCGCCACTCCGTCCGGGCCGAGAGCGACCTCCCCGAGGTGTCCGACGGGCTGCTGCGGCGGCTGCGGGCGATGGGCTACGACCGGGTCGCCGACGACCCCGACCTGCGCGACGACGACCAGGACGTGGCGGTGTTACGCCATCCGCGCACCTGGGTGGAGTTCGAGCTGACCGTGCGGTCGGGCGACCGGCCCGGGGTGCGCGTGGTCGGCCGGACGACCTGCTACCCGACCGGCTGACCCGCGCCCCCGGACCGGTCGCGACCGGCCGCGACCGGCAACTACGGCGTGGACAGGGCCTCCGTCGGCGACAGGCGGGAGGCGCGCACGGCCGGGTAGAGACCGGCGACGGCCCCGATGACCAGCGTCGCGGCGAGCCCCCCGGCCGTGGCCCACACCGGGACGACCGACGGCCAGCCGCTGTAGAGCGCGTACCCCATCGTGACGGCCGTCCCCAGCAGGACGCCGCCGGTGCCGCCGATCGCCGACAGCAGCAGGGACTCGGCCAGGAACTGCGTCCTGATCTGCCCTCTGGTGGCCCCCAGCGAGCGGCGCAGGCCGATCTCCGCGCGACGCTCCAGGACCGAGATGACCATCGTGTTGGCCACGCCGACCCCGCCCACGAGCAGGGCCACCGCGCCCACCCCCAGCAGGAGGCCGGTGAACGCCTGGCTGGTGGCCTGCTTGGCGGCCAGCACGTCGGACGGCCGGGAGATGTCCACCTCGTTCGGCGCCTCCGGGTTGGCCGTGCCCGCCAGCACCTGGCGGACGGACTCCAGCCGGGCCTCCTCCGAGCGCGTGTAGAGGGTCGTCGGGTGGCCGTCGAAGCCCAGCCGTCCCGCCGCCACCGGCCAGCCGATCATGACGCCGCTGTCCAGCTCCGCGGCCAGCGCCACGGGCGCCAGGACGCCGACGACCGTGAAGCGCACGCCGCCCACGACGACCTGCGTGTCCGGCCCGGCCGCGCCGACGCCGAGCCGCTGGGCGGCGGACGAGCCGAGCACGGCGGCCGGGTACCGTTCGGTGGCCGCGTTGAGCCAGGTGCCGCTGCGCAGCGTCGCGCCCACCGTGGCGGGCAGGTCGAGGCGGGCCGCGTACGTGGTCAGCCCGCCCGTCTGCGCCTCCGGGATCTGCTCCGAGCGGTAGACCTTGGCCTCGGCGACCTTCCCGACGGACGAGACCGCCTGCACGGGCCCGATCCGCTCGATCATCGCCTCGGCGTCCGTCGGCAACTGGGCCGCCTCCCCCATGAGCGTCGAGCCCGCGGAGAGGGTGAGCAGGTTCGTGCCCAGCGCGCTGAGCTGGCGGTCGAGCTCGGCTCCCGAGGACGACGAGAGCCCGACCACGCCGACCATGGCCGCGATGCCGATGGCGATGCCCAATGCCGACAGGAACGCCCGCAGCGGTCGCGTGCGCAGGCCGACCGCGCCGACCCGCATGACGTCGCGGGGGCGCATCCTGGCGGGAGCGAGCCTGGGCCGTCCCGCCTCCATGGCCGCCATCACGCCACCCCTGATTCCACCGGCTCCGCGAGCTCACCGGCGGAGTCGGCGACGATCCGGCCGTCGCGCATCCGCACCTGCCTGGGCAGGCCGGCGGCGATCTCGCGGTCGTGCGTGATGATCACGATGGTGGTGCCGCCCGCGTTCAGCTCGTGCAGCAGCTCCATCACCCCCGAACCCGAGACGGAGTCGAGCGCACCGGTGGGCTCGTCGGCCAGGAGCAGCGGCGGGTCGCCCGCCACGGCCCTGGCGATGGCCACGCGCTGCCGCTCCCCGCCCGACAGCTCGTGCGGCTCGTGGTCCATGCGGTGCTCCAGCCCCACCCGCCTGAGCGCCGCCGCCGCGCGACGCCGCCGCTCGGCCCTGGACAGGCCGGTGTAGACGAGGCCGTCGGCCACGTTGTCCAGCGCCGGCACCTTGGCGGCCAGGTGGAAGGACTGGAAGACGAACCCGATCGTGGTCGCGCGCAGCGCCGAGAGCTGGTTGTCCGACAGCTTCGAGACGTCGTACCCGTCGATGTGGATGCGCCCCGACGACGGCCGGTCGAGCGTGCCGACGACGTTGAGCATGGTCGACTTGCCCGATCCGGAGGGCCCGACGATGGCGACCAGTTCCCCGTGGCCGATCCGCAGCGACACCGAACTCAGCGCCGCCACGCCCCCCGGGTACGTCCTGGACACGTCCGTGAGAGCGATCATGGGGAACGTCATTTCGGCATCCCCACGGTCATGCCCTCGGTGAGCCCGTCCCCCGAGACCTCGACCCGCCCGCCGGCGAACATCCCGGTCTCGACCGCGACGTACCGCGAGGCGCCGCCCTCGATGACCTCCAGGCCGAACCCGCCCTCCTGCAGCGCCACCAGCGCCGCCACCGGCACGGTCAGCACGTTCTTGCGCTGCGAGGCGGTGAACGTCACGTCCACCGACGCCTTGTCCAGCCCCTTGGCCGCCTTGGCGGAGCCGATCGAGACCAGCGCCTCCACCCGCGTCTCGGGGTCGGCGTTCTGGCCCTCGCCCGGCACGATGACCGTGGCGACCTCGGTGACCTCGCCCTTCACGCTCTTGCCGGCCGGCAGCGTGACCTCGACCTTGGCGCCCTTCCTGGCCATCCGCTGGTCCTCGGCCGCGAGCTGCACCGTGATCACCTTGGCCGTGCCGGTGTGCGTCAGCACCTTCTGGCCGGGCTGGGCCGGCTGGCCCTTCTCGGCTTCCAGGCTCTCCACGCGCACCTTGCCGGGGGCGAAGACGACCCGGCCCAGCTCGACCACGCCGGTCTCGTCCAGTCCGCGGTCCTCCTGCCACTCCAGGACGGCCCGGTAGGTGTCGTAGGTGAACTCCTCGTCCACCGTGAAGCCGTCGTAGCCGAGTGCGCGCAGGTTGCGCTCCAGGTTCTTCACGTCCTTGCCCGCAACCCCGATCTTGAGGTCGCGGTAGGCGGGCGTGTCCCCGTACATGAGCACGACCGGCTCGTTGTCCAGCCGGTACAGCGACCTGCCGCGGGTGATCGTCGCGCCGCCGGCCGGCAGCCAGGTGATCGTGCCCGGCCGGCGGGTCAGGGCCGAGGTCACCGGGCCGTAGCCGAGTTCGCCGTCGGCGTCCCTGGTGTCGTTCAACGTCTGCCTGGTCACCGTCGTGGTGGCCGGGGGCAGGACGGCGGCGGAGCGGGTCGGCCCTGCCCCGCCTTCGAGCAGGCCCGCGCTGTTCACCGCGACGAACCCGCCGCCCGCCACCGCCACCAGCACGAGCAGCCCGGCCGCCAGCCGGCCCCTGCCGCGGCGGCGGCGCTGCCGGGCGGGCGTGGCCCGCGGATCGGCGTCCACGGCGGCCGTGCCGTTGGCTGCCGTGTCGTTCGGTGGGGGCATCAAGAGCCTCCCATGCCGGCCTCGGCGGACTCCTTCTTGCACGTCTCCTCGGCGGACTTGAAGTCGGGGTCCTCGGCGATGTCGGGCGTGATGCGCATCATGCCGCCCTCGGGGTCGGGGTAGCTCTCCACGCCGTTGTCACGCATGCACTGGGCGAGCTTGCGCAGGTTCTCGGCCATCTTGGGGTCGCCGCCGCCCTGGAGCTTGCCGCTGGGCGCGTACTGCTTGCAGGCGGCCTGGGCCGCCTCCACCTTCTCCGGCGAGGTGCCCTTGTCGAACTTCATCATGAACCGGCCGCTGGAGTCCGGGTCCGGGACCTCGACGCCGTTCTCGCGCATGCACTGGGCGAACTTCAGCGCCCGCTCCTGGGGGTCCTCGCTCGGTTCGGCGGCGGCGGCGCTCGGATTGCCCGTGCCGCCGCTCACCGAGGCCACGTCCGCGCCGCCCCCGTCGCCGGAGCCGCAGCCGGTCAGCAGCAGGGAGAACGCGAACGGTGCCGTGACCAGCGCGCTCAGGACTCGTCGTCTCATGGAAGCCCCTCCATCGTCGAAATGTCGTCGTTCGATGGGATGGAACAAGCCACGGTGTTTCCTCAGCGTTTCCGTCCCCCGGCCGGGTCACCTGCGGCGATCGGCGGCTTATTCGGAGCGAATGTCCGCTCCGCCACACTCGCCCTGTAAGCGAGGAGAAGGGTCCGAGAGACGCATGCGGGTGCTGGTGGTGGAGGACGAGCCGATGCTCGCCGACGCGATTGCCGAGTGGCTGCGTGAGGAGACCCACGCGGTCGATCTGGCGCACGACGGCGCGGCGGCGCTGGAGCGGATCGCGGTCAACGACTACGACGTGGTCGTGCTGGATCGCGACCTGCCGCGGGTGCACGGCGACGACGTCTGCCGGGAGATGGTGGCCTCCGAGTGCGACGCGCGGGTGCTGATGCTCACCGCCGCCGCCCAGCTCGACGACCGGGTCACCGGGCTGTCCATGGGCGCCGACGACTACCTGACCAAGCCGTTCGCCTTCCCCGAACTGGCCGCCAGGGTGCTGGCGCTGGGGCGGCGCTCGCGGCCGGCCGCCCCGCCGGTGCTGCGGCGGGCCGGGATCACGCTCGACCCGGCGCGCAGGGAGGTGTTCAGGAACGGGCGGTTCGTCCCGCTGTCGAAGAAGGAGTTCGCCGTCCTGGCCGAGCTGCTGCGCGCCGGCGGCACCGTCGTCTCCGCCGAGCAACTCCTGGAGAAGGCGTGGGACGAGAACGCCGACCCGTTCACCGGCGCGGTCCGCCTCACCATACTCAAGCTGCGCCGCAAGCTCGCCGACCCGCCGGTCGTGGAGACCGTCGCGGGCGTGGGCTACCGGATCGCATGAACGCCCGGCCACAACCACGGCAGCGACCGGCCCGCACGTGGCCGGGGTCCGGGCTGCTCCGCCGGATGCGGCCGACGCTGCGGCTGCGGCTCACCCTGGTGTACGGGGCCCTGTTCTTCCTGGCCGGGCTGGTCCTGCTCGGCGTCACGTACCTGCTGTTCAACCAGCAGCTCGCGCAGACCTTCGACGAACGGTACGGCGCCCCCACCGAGCCCGGCAGGCATCGGCAGATCTTCATCGCCAAGGAAGACGTCACCCTGACCGGCGACGCCGCGATCGACTGGTTGTGGCGGGAGCAGCAGGGCCTGCGCGACGCCGCCGTGACCTCGCTGCTCACGCAGGGCACGGTCGCGCTCGTCCTGGTCGGCGGCGGCGCGGTGGGGCTGGGCTGGGTGGTGGCCGGGCGGGTGCTGGCCCCGCTGCACCTGGTCACCGCCACCGCGCGCAAGATCGCCGCCGCGCCGATGGCCGAGCGCGGGCTGCACGAGCGGATCGCGCTCAGCGGCCCGGCCGACGAGGTCAAGGACCTGGCCGACACCTTCGACACCATGGTGGAGCGGCTCGACCACTCCTTCGACGGGCAGCGCCGGTTCGTCGCCAACGCCTCCCACGAACTGCGCACGCCGCTGACGCTCAACCGGGCGCTGGTCGAGCTGGCCATGCACCGCCGTACGGCCTCCGACGACGTCAAGGACCTGGGCGAGAGCCTGCTGGAGATCAACGCCCGGCACGAGCGGCTCATCGGCGGCCTGCTGCTGCTCGCCAGGTCCGAGCAGGAGGTCGCCGACCGCTCCCCCGTGGACCTGGCCGACGTCGTCACCCACGTGACCGCCCAGTCCGCCGAGCCGGCCGCCGACGCCAAGGTCACCGTGTACGAGGCCGTCGCCCCCGCCCCGACCACCGGGGACGCGCTGCTGCTCGAACGGCTCGTGCACAACCTGGTCGAGAACGGCATCCGCTACAACCTCGACGACGGCACCGGCTGGGTGCGGGTCGTCAGCCGCACGGTGTCCGGGGGGAAGGTCGAGGTGGAGGTCAGCAACACCGGGCCGCTCGTGCCGCCGTACGACGTGCCGCTGCTGTTCAAGCCGTTCCACCGGCAGGCCGGCGAGCGGGCCGTGACGGGGACGAGCGCCGGGCTGGGGCTGTCGATCGTCCGGTCGGTGGCGACCGCGCACGGCGGGGACGTGCGGGCGCGGCCCCGGGAGGGCGGCGGGCTGGTCGTGGCCGTGTCACTGCCCCGGGGCGGCCTGGCCGACAGGTTGTGGTGAGCGGCTCCCCCGGCTGATCGGGGGCATTCGACAGTTCCACTCCTTCCTGACGGGATTACCGAAGAATTTCGGACAAATAATCGACTTCACTACAAATATGTATACGAGTCGGTATCGTACGTAAGATCACCGCACCCGTCTCAGGAGTCACTTCTCTCATGGCGCATGTCGAACCGCTGCGGGAGGACGACCCGACTGCGGCAGGGTCATACCGGCTGCTCGGCCGGCTCGGCTCCGGCGGGCAGGGCACCGTCTACCTCGGGCAGGCGGCCGACGGCCGGACGGTGGCGGTCAAGGTGCTGCGCGAGGGCGCCGGCATCGACGGCCGGCTCGCCAAGGAGATCGAGGCGGCCCGGCGGGTGGAGCCGTTCTGCATCGCGCAGGTGCTGGACGCCTCGCTGAGCGGGCCCCGGCCGTACATCGTGACCGAGTACGTCGAAGGGCCGTCGCTCCAGCAGGCCGGCCGGCACGGCGGGGCCGACCTGCAACGCCTGGCCGTCGCCACCGCCACCGCGCTGGCCGCCATCCACCAGGCGGGCGTCGTGCACCGCGACTTCAAGCCCGCGAACGTGCTGCTCGGCCCCGGCGGGCCGCGCGTCATCGACTTCGGCATCGCCAGGGCCATGGACGACGCCGTCACGCACACCAGCTCCGTCGTGGGGACGCCGGCGTACATGTCGCCCGAGCAGCTCGCGGGACAGCCGGTGGGCCCGGCGTCCGACGTCTTCGCGTGGGCCTCGGTCATGGTGTGGGCCGGCGCAGGGACGCCGCCGTTCGGGCAGGACACGCTGCCCGCGATCATCAACCGGATCC
Organism: Nonomuraea sp. MG754425; assembly: GCF_021699195.1. Taxonomy (GTDB): domain Bacteria; phylum Actinomycetota; class Actinomycetes; order Streptosporangiales; family Streptosporangiaceae; genus Nonomuraea. The sequence goes on from NZ_SSXE01000048.1 coordinate 51,035, forward strand.
TGCACAACGAGCCCCAGTTGGGCGATCTGCCGCAGCCGCTGCGCTCGATCGTGTACGCCTGCCTGGCCAAGGACCCGCAGCGGCGGCCGACGATGCGGGACGTGATCCTGCGGCTGCTCAGCGGCCAGACGACGGACTCGGCCCCCCTGCCGAACGCCGCCCCGGGCCCCGTGCCGCCCGGCACGCCCATGCCGGGGATGCCGGGGATGCCCGGCATGTCGGGCATGCCGGGCACAGGACCGATGCCAGGACCGATCCCGGGACCGACCCCGGGCGCAGGCCCCATGCCAGGCCCCATGCCAGGTGCGGGACCCATGCCGGGACACCGGCCGGGCGCCGGGCCGATGGCCGGGACGGGGGGACGGCGAGGGCACAGAGCCTC
>NZ_SSXE01000471.1 GCF_021699195.1 Nonomuraea sp. MG754425
CGTGCTCAGCGCCTCCTCGGCCAGCCGCTTGCCCGTCCGCGTGGTGATCGCGGCCAGCGAGCTGTCGATCCACCCCTGCACGTTGTGGTGGCCCTGCGCGCGGTACTCGACGGCCTGGATGAGGCACTCCAGCTTGTCGGCGTCGCGGGCGCAGACCGCCTCCAGGGTGACCTTCTCCTCGTACTCGGCCACGGCGTCGCTCACCATCCCGGCCACCTCCGGGGGCAGGCCGCGCACCTGGTCGGCGGTGACGTCCTCGTTGGCGGTGGCCTTGAGGTAACGCTTGCCGATGTACGGGATGTCGGTGATGCGGGTTTCCTGCGTGTCGTGGAACAGGCTCATGAACGCCGCCCGCTGCGGATCGCCGCCCTCCATCCCGGCGATCACCGCGGCGATGACCGCGGCCCGGAAGGAGTGCTCGGCGATGCTCTCCGGGTCGCGGACGCCGGCGACCAGCCAGCCGGTCCGCTTGTAGCGTTTGAGCAGCCCGAACTCGTACAGGAACCCCGCGAGACCCGTCGCGTCGTCCGCCACGAGGACCCCCCTCTCGTCGTGCGCAGAATCTGGTCCTTCCCGCGAAACGAATGCCGTGACCGTCGGGCGGCCCAGGAACCCGGGGTCTCTTTTCTCGACACACTCGGACAAGTACCCATACGCCGAATTCCCGCCACCCCCACGAACCCCAACGT
>NZ_SSXE01000472.1 GCF_021699195.1 Nonomuraea sp. MG754425
GGCCAGAGGTGACCGCTGAGGGTGGGGGCGGGGGCGTCCATGGCGGCGGTCGGGCCGGGCACGATCAGGAAGCCGACGCCACGCGGGCCGGCCAGCCACTTGCGGGAGGTGCCCACGTAGGCGGTGGCGCCCGTGCCGCGCACCTCCAGGTGCCCCAGCGACTGGCAGACGTCCAGCACGAGCGGCACGCCCGCCGCCCGGCACAGGGCCGCGATCTCCGCCGCCGGTTGCACGACGCCGTGGTGGGAGCCGAGGTGCGAGACGACCACCAGGTCCAGGCCCGTCGCCAGCCGGGCGCGCACGCCGTCGGGGTCGATCCGGGCCCGGCCGTCCACCGGCAGTTCGACGAGCCGCCAGCCGTGCCGGACGGACAGGCGGCGCAGCAGCATGAGCGTGCCGCCGTACTCGGTGCGGGCGCAGGCGACGCGGCTGCCCGGTCCGAGCCGCCACCCGCCGAGCAGCGCCGCCATCGCCGCCGTCCCGCTCTCCAGGAACGCCACGTCCCCCGGGCCTGCCGTGACCAGGGCGGCCAGGGCCGATCGGGCGGCGGTGAGGTCGGGGACGGCGCGGTAGCCGCCGCGCTCGCGTTCCAGCCGCAGGTGCGCCGCCATCGCGTCGAGCACGCCGTCGCTGGGCACGTTGCAGCCGGCGGCGTCGAGATGCCCGGCCGGCGACACC
>NZ_SSXE01000473.1 GCF_021699195.1 Nonomuraea sp. MG754425
TGGTCCTTGGCCGTGGAGATGTTTCCGGTGGCGATGTCGGTGGTCTTGGGCACCGCCATGCAGTAGGCGATCTGCTCGCCTTCCAGATAAGCGCGCAGGCCGGGATTCTGACCGAATTCCTCATCGGCGGCGATCCAGGAGAACGGCACCCCCGCCGTCCGAGCCCGCTCGATCATGGCCTGGACCTGCCGTGGGCGCGTGGCGAACCGCACACCGGCCGGAACGCGCGCCTCGGCCCGGCGTCCGGCATCGGCGCACCAGGAATCCTCCGGCAGATACAACTCCCGGTCGATCAGCACCCGGTCGCCGGCCGTATTGGCATAGGCCAGGAAGGTGCCGATCTGACAGTTGTCGATCCGGCCCAGCGTCCCGGAATACTGCCGCTGCACACCCGCCGACTTCCTGCCCTTCTTGGCGAACCCCGTGGGATCGGCGATCAGAACCGCCCGCTCATCAGCGAAATGCTCCACCGCATAGGCGCGTACCTCATCGCGCAGCCCGTCGGCATCCCACGGGGTCAGGTTGATGAACCTCTGGATCGCCGTGGGCCGGCGTTCCCCGGTGAACTCCGAGATGGTCCAGGAGTTCTTCCGCGCCAGCGGCGCCAGCAATCCCCGCAGATACTGCCGGAAGTGCTCACGCGGCTCCGGCCGTGACCACCGGCCCTC
>NZ_SSXE01000474.1 GCF_021699195.1 Nonomuraea sp. MG754425
GCCAGCAGGGCATCGGCTTGCGAGCGCAGGAAGTCGGCCCAGGTGGTGGAGGCCCGCTCGGGCGCCGGATCGAGACCTTCCTGCTTGAGGATCTCCCACACCGTGGACGGCGCGACCTTGATACCAAGCGTGGTGAGTTCACCATGCACCCGCCGATAGCCCCAGCTCGGGTTCTCCCGAACCAGACGCAGGACAAGAACGCGGATGGAGCGGACCGTGGGCGGGCGCCCACGCCGCTTCGGCCGGCAGGTACGGGCATGCCGCCGTCCCATCAGATCGCGATGCCAGCGCAGCACGGTATCCGGTTGGATGAGCAGCCGCAGCCGACGCAGGACCTCCCGGGGCAGCGAGGTCAGGAGCGCAGACAGGAAGGCTCGGTCCGCGGATGCGAATCTCACCCGGGTGTCGGCGCCGAGTTGGCGTTCAAGGACGGTGACCTGGTGCCGCAGGGCGAGGATCTCCACATCCTTGTCCCGATCGCCCATAGGCAGCAACCGCAGCGCGGCGAAAGCGTTTGTGACGGTCAGATAGGCCAGGCGAAGGAGCACAGCCGATCATCTTGCCGTACGCGCTCCCGTCTCCTGAGTCCGGAGCTCGCGTACTCCACACAAAGCCCTCGCAGGGCCACGACCTGGGCGGATGTAATTATCGGCAGGCGCA
>NZ_SSXE01000475.1 GCF_021699195.1 Nonomuraea sp. MG754425
CGTTCGCGGTCAGCCTGCGCTCCGGGCGCTCGTTCCGGCTCCAGCAGGGGCTGGTCGCGCCCGTCGCCCGGCTCGCCGCCGACGACCCGCACGCCCTCGACGGCCTGCCCGCCATCGCCCGCGAACGGCGCACGGCCGGGCTGGCCGAGGCCGGGGTGCTGCGGGGACGCGGGTGAGCGCCGCGCGGCGGCCGGAGCCGTCGTTAGGGCGGCGGCGCACGGCGGACGTCCCGCAGGCGGGCGGCGGCTCCGGGATGCGCTGGACGGCGCCGGCCGGCGGGCGAGAGCTGGTCGTCGAGCTGCGTCCGTGGTTCCTGCTGCGCACCACCGGGCTGCCGGTGTCGCTGCTCGACGGGCTCGGCCACCCCGGCCTGCGGTGGGTCACCGAGCGGCTGCTCGCCGCTGAACGCCGCCTGGCCGCCGAGCGCCGCTGCTTCGAGTTGCGTGCCGCGCCCATGCGTGCCGCCGTGCTGCGGCTGGCGTCCGAGCGGCGGGCGCAGGCCAGGCACTGCGTCAGGGCCGTGCGCGCCGGGACGCCCCTGACCGGGGAGGAGCTGGGGCTGCTGGAGTCGCTCGGGCTGGGGGCGTGGGCGCGGCGCTGGCAGTCGGCCGTCGTCATGGCGGGCGCGGCGCGGGCGGCGGCGCGGCG
>NZ_SSXE01000476.1 GCF_021699195.1 Nonomuraea sp. MG754425
GTGGTGGGCGGTGGCGCGGGCGGTGGTTTCGATGCGGTCGGCGGAGTCGCGGCGGATGCCGCCGACCGGCCAGGCCGTGCCGAGCACCTCGACCTTCATGAGGTGCCGGTACAGCCGCCGCCCGCTGACGCGTACCGCGCGGGCGGTGGCGGGGTCGGCGAGGTCGATCATGGCCGCGGCGAACATCCAGCGTGAGCGCCATCGGGCGACCGCTACCGCGCGGTCGGCGCTCGTCGTGGCGTCGCGTATGTCGGCCCGCAACTGGGGGAGCGTGGCCGACAGGCTGGACGCCGCCCGGCAGGCCAGCCGCCGTCGTCCGGTCCAGAGCCTGCGCCGCCACAGTCGTCCCATGCCTCCGGCCACGGTCGCGGCCACATCCGCCCAGGTGCTGCCTGCACGCATGTCCGGACCCTACGTGGCGGCGGCTCAACGGCCGATCAAGTGCGGCCCCCTCGCGATCAAACTCGTGGGACGGGGTGTCGAAACCGGTTCTGGACCGTTCCGGCGGGCTGCCGCATCATGGCCCCATGACGACACCAGGGGGGCGACCGGAAGGGCCCGGCCGTTCCGGCGAACCGCCCGAATTACCGAAGGCTCCTCCTCCCGACCCCGCGAAGAGGTGGGTTCCCC
>NZ_SSXE01000477.1 GCF_021699195.1 Nonomuraea sp. MG754425
CACGACTCGGCCAACTCAGCCCGATCGACTACGAGAAGACGACAGATAACCTGAACTCTGCCGCCTGAAATCGGTGTCCACGTTTATGGGGAAAGCCCCTCACACACCACGTCGCACCACGATCAACCATTGAACCGTGAGCGTTGATCATTTGTCAGACGCTCCCTACCTTCGTCGGCGGGTCGCCAGTCGCACGATGAGGAACACTCCGCCGCCGATCACAAGCAGTTGGATTAGTTCCGGGACGCCTAAGTTCATGATTCTCCTTGTGGCGAAGGGTGACATGCGGGGAACGCGCGAGGCTCAAGCGGGGTTCCTGGGCCCCCATGTTATCGGTTGCCGGGTGGGGCGGCGGTGCGTGCTGGTGTGGCGGGCCGGGTGTGTGCGGCGGCGCGGAGCGCCGCTGCCTTAACTACCATAAGAAAAATTCGGCAACTGGGCGCGCTTCAAGCATCAAGTGAGACCAGACAGGCGCGCGGTCAGTCCGGGGCCCCCGGAAAGGCCCCCTCTGGCCGGCAGAGTCGCGCCGTGCCGGCCAACCACCATGGCGTTCTTGCGTCGAGCCGGTCACATGCCCAACGCGAGGAAGGCGCAGCGGAGCGCGTATTTGTCGAGGTAGTC
>NZ_SSXE01000478.1 GCF_021699195.1 Nonomuraea sp. MG754425
GCGCGGGTGCTCGCCGCCGCGGTCCGGGAGCTGTGCGTGGGCCAGTCGCTGGATCTGGCGTTCGAACGGCATGCGGAGGTCGGACTGGCGGCGTGCCTGTCGATGGCCGAGGCCAAGACGGGTGCCCTGCTGGGCGCGGCGTGCGAACTGGGCGCGCTCGCGGCCGGCGCCGCCCCCGAGCGGGCGCGCCGCCTGCGGGAGTTCGGCCGCGAGCTGGGCGTGGCCTTCCAGTTGGTGGACGACCTGCTCGGGATCTGGGGCGACGACGCGGCGACGGGGAAGCCGGTCGGTTCCGACCTGGCCGCACGGAAGAAGTCGCTGCCGGTGGTGGCCGCCCTCACCTCCGGCACCCCGGAGGGAGAACGCCTGGCCCGCCTGTACGCCCGCCCACCGGGCGACACCCTGGACACGGCGGCGCTCACGCAGGCCGCCCACCTGGTCGAACAGGCCGGCGGGCGGAGCTGGGCCACCGAGGAGGCAGGGCGGCGGCTGGACACCGCCCTGCTCGCCCTGCACCACGCCCGCCCGGACCCGTGCGGACCAACGCGGACGCACATGGACCCTCGCGGACGCACGTGGGTCCGCGGGGGCGGGTTGGGTGTGTCAGCGGTTGCGGCGGG
>NZ_SSXE01000479.1 GCF_021699195.1 Nonomuraea sp. MG754425
CGTCCTCAGCCCTCCCCGCCACCCTGCTCACCGTCCTCACCACCGCGCTGGTCGCCGCCCTGGTCGTCACGACGCCGGCCGCCCCGGCGCGCGCCGACCCGGCCGTCCACGTAGACGGTGATCTTGTCCCAGTCGGCGTAGGCGGTGTTCGGGCCGTAGGAGTAGTCGTCGCTCTGGGTGAAGCTCTGCCAGTCCGCGCGGTAGAAGCGGAGCTGCAGGTCACTCGTGTGCTGGCCGGGGCTCAGGCTGCCCGTCGTGAAGCCCACCTCGAGGTACTGCGCGCCGCCCTCCTGCGGGACGAACCGGCCGGTGACCGTGGAGCAGCCGATCACCGCCCAGGAGCAGGCGAAGCGGTACGTCTCCGCGCCCGTGAGGTAGTAGCGGATCTTGACCTGGCCGAGCGGGACGGTGGTGGTGCCGTCGTTGTGCAGGCGCAGCCAGGGCTCCGCCTGGGCGGTGGTGGCGCCGGGGGCGCTGGTGCGGTACTGGAGGCGGACGGCCTGGTCGGCGCGCGCCGGGGCGGCCGGCGTCGTGACGACCAGGGCGGCGACCAGCGCGGTGGTGAGGACGGTGAGCAGGGTGGCGGGGAGGGCTGAGGACG
>NZ_SSXE01000480.1 GCF_021699195.1 Nonomuraea sp. MG754425
CTCCAGCACCTCGAAGTCAAAGCCCTTGACGGCGACGTGGAGGGCCAGCTCGTCGAGGGAGTCGGCACCGGCCGAGAACCGGCACGTCCGCCCGTCCACCGCCTCCAGCCGCCCGGCCCCCGGCGAGGTGCGCGGCGCGACCGCCTCCAGCGGGGCGTGGAACAGGACGCGGGCCCGGTAGCGGTAGGGGGCTGAGGTGATGGAACGCGCCACGTACGCGGCGGCGTCCTCGTGATCCTCCTGCGGCAGCGGCCGGGACGTGAAGCGCGCGCCCGGCGGGCCGAGCGGCCCCTCGATACGGTCCACACGGAACGTGCGCCAGTCGTCCTTGCCGAGGTCCCACGCCAGCAGGTACCACCGGCGCGGCGTGTGCACCAGCCGGTGCGGCTCCACCTCGCGCTGGGACGTCCCGTCGCGCCCCTGGTAGCGCAGCCGCAGGCGGCGACGGTCACGGCAGGCGACGGCGACGGCGGCGAGCAGGTCGGCATTCACCACCGCCCCGCCCACCCCATGACCCGAACCGGCCACCGGCTCAACGGGCCCCCCGTCCGACGCCCCGGTCACCGACGCAGCAGGGGCCCCGGCCAGCGAGAC
>NZ_SSXE01000049.1 GCF_021699195.1 Nonomuraea sp. MG754425
GCGCAAGGCACAGGTGGACGCCGAGTTCGAGCAACTGTCCGAGGAGCCGACGGCCGGTGGCTTCCCTGTGCCGCCGCTCGACCTGCCGCACTACCACGGCGTCCGTCCGGGCGGCTGACGCCGCGAGACTGGCACTGCGAGCCTGACGCTACGAGCCTGCACCTGGCAGGTGTACCTCCGGCAGGGCGCTGGCAGCCGCGCCGGCGCGGGCGCACGCTGGTCGCCATGACTGCGGAGACCTTGCGGAACGCGGCCCGGCTGGGCTCGCGCGGCCGGCTCGTCCTGTTCACCTTGTGCGGCGCGACGTTCATGACCGGCCTGGACTATTCGATCATCACGGTGGCGCTGCCGGAGATCGGCCGGGACCTGGGCTTCGCGAGCGCGGCGGCCCTGCAGTGGGTGGCCACCGCGTGCCTGCTGCCGACCGCCGCGCTGATGCCGCTGTTCGGGCGGGTCTGCGACCTGGTGGGCAGACGCCGGCTGTTCGTCGCCGGGGTGGCGCTGTTCACCGCGTTCTCGCTGCTGGCCGGGCTGGTGCCGAGCCCCGGGCTGCTGGTGGCGGCGCGCGCCGGGCAGGGCGTCGCGGCGGCGATGATCGGCCCGGCCGCGCTGGCGTTGCTGACGAGCGCGTTCCCCGAGGGGCCGCGGCGCACCCGGGCACTGGGGGTCAACGGGGCGCTGCTGTCGCTGGGGTTCGTCGCCGGGACGATCGGCGGCGGCCTCATCACCAGCGGGCTGAACTGGCGGTGGACCATGCTCCTGCTGGCCCTCATCGGCGTCCTGGTGCTGCTCGGCGCGCTGACGGTGGTCCGCGAGCCGGGCGGCCGGACCCGGACCCGGCTGGACGTGCCCGGCGCGCTGCTGGCCGGCGGCGGCCTGTTCGCCCTGGTCTACGGCATCTCGACCGGCGACCAGGCGGGCTGGGCCAGTGGGCCCACCCTCGTGACGCTGTCGGCGGCGGCGCTGCTCCTCGGCGCGTTCCTCGCCGTCGAGACGCGGCATCCGGTGCCGCTCGTCCCGCCGCGTCTGCTGCGCCGGCCGAGCGTCGCGTGGGGCATGGCGGTGGGGGTGGTCACGTTCGGGATGTGCGGCGGGGCGACGCTGCTGCTCAGCATCCACATGCAGGACGTCCTGGGGTTCACGCCGCTGCAGACCGGGCTCGCCTTCCTCGGCGAGGGCGTCGCGGCCCTGGTCGCCGGGACGCTCGCGGCGCGGCTGATCGGCGCCCGGGGCCTGGTGACGGCCATCGTGACCGGCCTGACCGTGCAGGGCGCGGGCACCGCCGCGATGGTGCTCCTGCCCGCCGAGGGCGGGCTGGGCCTGCTGCTGGCGACGTCGGGCGCGATGGGCTTCGGGCACGTCCTGGCGGTGGTGGCGGCCGTCGCCACGATCACCTCCGGCCTGCCGGAGGCCGATCAGGGCGTCGCCGCCGGTCTGGCCCAGTTGCCCACGTTCATCGGCGCGATCGGGGTGGCCGGGCTCAGCGCGGTCGCCGCCGCGCGGAGCGGGGCGCTCGCTGTCACCGGGGTCGCCGAGGCGACGCTGGGCGGGTTGCACTCCGCCTTCCTGATGGCCGGGGCGGTCGCGCTGGCCGGTGCGGTCGCCGCGGGGGTGCTGCTGCGCCGGACGACGGGGTTCTCCCCCGCCGCCTGATCCTCAGGTGACCGCGGAGAGACCCGCCAGCCGTCGCAGGCGGTCATGCGACGGCGAGCCCGTCTCGGCCTGGAAGACCGTCACCCCCTGGCCCTCGTCGTCGGGGGTGCGCAGGAACTCGGCGGTGAGCGTCAGCAGGCCGACGTCCGGATGCCGGTAGTCGCGCGTGATGGACGCGCAGTTGCTCACCGGATGCTCGGCCCACAGCGTGCGGAACTCGGGGCTGAGCGCCGAGAGCTCATCGATCAGCGCGCTCAGCCCTTCGTCGCCGGGGAAGCGGCTCAGCGACCCGGCGAGATAGGCGATGTCGTCGCGGGCCTTGCGCTCCCAGTCGGGGTAGAGCGCGCGGGAGAAGCCCGGTTCGAGGAAGTCGAGGCGGACGAAGTTCGGCCTCCTGACGCCGTCGAAGGGCCAGTGGGGGGCGAGCAGGGCGTGCCCCAGCCGGTTCCACGCCAGGATGTCGCCGCGCCGGCCCACCGCGATGGCGGGCGCCTCGGCGAAGGAGGCGACCATCACGCCGATGCCGGGACGCAGCCGTTCGGGCCGCGCCCGCCGCCGGGCCCGCACGGCGCGCGCCAGCCGGTGCAGGTGGGCCACCTCGTCGTCGTCCAGCCGCAGGACGCGGGCGACGGCGTCGAGCACCTCGTCGGAGACGTTGGGGCTCTGCCCCTGCTCCATCCGCGTGTAGTAGCCGACGCTGACCCCGGCCAGCGGCGCCACCTCCTCCCTGCGCAGCCCGGCCACCCGCCGGTGCCGGACGCCGGAGCTGAGCCCGAGGTCCTCGGGGCGCAGCCGGGCCCTGCGGGATCGGAGGAACTCGCCGAGGGCGGAAGCGGGATACATGCCGTCCAGCCTGCCAGGCCCCCGCCACTGCCGTGGCCGGGGGCCGGGCGCGGCGGGCTATGCGAGGACGGGGAAGTTGGCCCGCAGGACGCCGCGCGGGTCGCGCACCCGCTTGACCTCCCGCAGCCGGGCGAGGTCGGACTCGGTGAAGGCCGCCGCGGCCCGCTCGCCGCGCCCCAGCATCGTGTACGGCTTACGCCCGCTGACCAGCCCGCCCAGCTCGGCCGCGAACCGCTCCTGCCGCTCGCCCACGGCCGCCGACAGCTCGGGGGTGACCGCGAGACCCAGCAGGTAGAGCAGGTACGGCTCGGTCACCGGCCCGCTCGGCCCCGCGTCCGGGCGGGCCGCGGCCAGCGCCCCGCCCAGGTGCCTGAGCTGCAGGGCGAGCACGGGCTCCAGCGGCGTGTCGAGCAGCACCTTCGCCGCCTGGTCGTCGAGGCCGGTGAGCAGTTCGGCGCGGGAGCGGCCGGCGGACGGGTCGGTCGGCTCGTCGGCGATGGAGCCCAGGTCGGCGACGGCCACCGGGCCCCGCTTGTCGGCGATCACGTCGTCGATCGTGTCGAGCTTGGCCAGCAGCGTGCGCGCGTCGCCCTCCTCGCCGAGGAAGGCGACGTCGAGGCCGACCATGGGCGGCGCCTGCGGGAACTGGAACCGGTTGAACCACACCGCCAGCTCGTCGGGCGCCTCCGCGGTGATCTCGCGGAAGGCCTCGAACACCTCGCGGGTGCGGTGCCCCGGCCAGATCATCCGGCCCCCGAACAGGGCGGGCGCCGGATGCAGGTCGAACTCGACGGCCGTGACCAGCGCGAAGTCACCGCCGCCGCCGCGCAGCGCCCAGAACAGGTCGGGGTCGGAGCTCGCGCTCACCGTGGCCTGCTCGCCGTCGGCGCGCACCACGTCGAAGGAGCGCACGCTGTCGGCCGCGAAGCCGTACCGGCGGCTGAACCAGCTCAGGCCGCCCCCGAGGGTGTAGCCGGTCACGCTCACGATCGGGCTGCTGCCCGCCAGCCCGGTCAGGCCGAGCGGCCCGGTCTCGGCCAGCAGCTCGCCCCACTTCACGCCGGCGCCCACCTTGGCCACCCGCTCCGCACCGCGCACCCGCAGCTCACGCAGCCGGCCGGTGCGCAGCAGGATGACGCCCTCGGCGTCGCCGGACGCGCCGTGGCCACCCGCCTGGGCGGTCACCGTCAGGCCCGTGCCGGCCGCGTAGCGGACCAGGGCCGCCACGTCGGCGGCGTCCTCGGCCTCCACCACGGCCGCCACCGGCTGGTGCACCGACACGTTCCACGGCGTGGCCGCCTGCTCGAACCCGGCGTCGCCGGGCAGCAGCACCGGGCCGCGCACCGCGGCGCGCAGATCCGTGTTCGTCATGTCGTACTCCCCCATGTGGTCGTTCATCGGCCCCGGGGTCATCCGGGGCCATCGCTATGACGGATCCAACACGACAGGTGTGACAAGAAATCCCTGGGAATCTTTCCCTTTGCCGCGGTGACCGCCGATGGGGCATCCTGCACCGAATGGAACGTGACCTGATCAGCCTGCATGCCCACGCCGACCACCCCATCTCCGCCCCCATCACCGAGGACGGCCTCGATCGGCTGCTCCAGCGGGCGAAGCTGCCCGCGCGGGCCCGCGTCCTCGATCTCGGCTGCGGCGAGGCGGTCTGGCTGACCAGGGCGCTGGCCCGCTACCCCGACGCGACGGCCGACGGGGTGGACATCTCGAAGGCCGCGCTGGACGTGGCCGCCGAGCGGGCCGGGCGGCTCGGGCTGTCCGACCGGCTGCGCCTGCACCACGCCCCTGCGGCCGGCTTCACCGCCGCCGAGCCGTACGACCTGGTGCTGTGCGTGGGCGCCACGCACGCCTTCGGCGGCCTCGGGCCGACCCTGGGCGCCGTGCGCGAGCATCTGCGGCCGTCCTCCGGGCTGGCCCTCGTCGGCGAGGGCTTCTGGGAGCGCACCCCGTCGCCCGAACTGCTCACCCGCCTGGGCGCCGAGCCCGGCGAGTACGCCGACCTGGCCGAGACGGTGGCCCGCGTGGAGAGCGCCGGGTACGCCACCGTGCACGCGCACACGAGCACGCTGGCCGAGTGGGACGAGTACGAGTGGTCCTGGACCGGCTCGCTCACCCGCTGGGCCCTCGACCACCCGGGCCCGGACGGCGACGCGGCACTGGCCGCCGCCCGCGAACACCGGGACCTGTGGCTGACCGGTTACCGGGGCGTCCTCGGGTTCGTCACCCTCCTGCTGCGCGGCACCGGGGCGCACGGCTGACCGGTCACCGGGGCCTCCCGGGATCGCGGAGGCGCCGGGTGCGGGCTTCGGCGGTCACCAGGTGACGTGCAGGGCCGCCGGGCCCGCGTCGGCCCCGTCGCGGGTCCAGGCGACGTCGTCCGCCGTGCCGATCAGGCGCAGGCCGGGCAGCCCGCGGGCCAGGGCGGCGAGCGCGGCCCGCACCTCCAGGCGGGCCAGCGGCGCGCCGAGGCAGTAGTGCGGACCGTGCCCGAACACCAGCGACGGCCCGGCGGCGCGCCCCGGCAGGAACGCGTCGGGGTCGGCGAAGCGCCGCGGGTCGCGGTGCGCGGCCTCCAGCCGGACCAGCACCGGGTCACCGGCGGCGATCGCGACCCCGGCGAGGTCGAGGCCGGTCTGCGCGAAGCGCGGGAAGGGCTCGCCGGTCAGCCCCGACTGCAGCCGCAGCGCCTCCTCGACGACGGCGTCGAGCCGTTCCCCGGTGCCGGCGGCCTCGGCGGGCCAGTGCCCGTCCCCTTCGACGAGCAGCCGGAGCACGGCCGTGGAGATCGCGTTGCGGGCCGACAGGTGCCCGGCGGACACGATCGTGGCGGCCAGGGCGGCCAGCTCTCCGTCACCGAGCCGCCCGTCCCCGGTGTCGCGCACCGCGATCAGCGAGCTGAGCAGATCGGCCGCCGGAGCCGCCCGCCTGGCCTCGACCAGCGTGGCCGCGTACGCGGTGAGTTCCTCCCAGGCGCGCGCGGCGCGGGCCGTCTCCTCCTCGTCGCCGAACACGAAGTCGGCGCCCCCGGCTCCCGCCAGGTCCCGGAAGCGCTCGCGGTCGCCGGGATCCACGCCGAGCAGTTCGCCGATGACCGTGATCGAGATCGGCGCGGCCAGCCCGGCCACGAGGTCGGCGGGCGGGCCCGAGCGGGCGAGCGCGGCGACGTGATCGTCCGCGACCCGCTCGGCGCGGGCGCGCAGCGCCTCGATCGCGCGCGGGCCGAACGCCTTCGACACCAGCCGCCGCAGCCGCGCGTGCGCCTCGCCGTCCTGGAACAGCGTCTCGTTCCCCGGGTACGCGCCGCCGGGCGGCGCGAGGCCGAAGCGGCGGTCGGACAGGACGGCGACGGCGGCGTCGTAGGAGGTGACGAGCCAGGCGGGGCGGCCGTCCGGGGTCCGCACCCGGGCGACGGGGGTGTTCTCGCGCAGCCGCGCGTACTCGGGCGGCGGGGTGAGCGGGCCGGGCCGGTCGAACGGCAGGATCATGGGTTTCACACGCCTCTCCGGGTCGGCGGGACGGCGGTCGTCCCGGACCTCCAGTGAAGACGTTGCCGCCGCGTCAAGGTCAAGCCGCCGGCCGCGGCCGGGAAAACCGTTTGCCGCGCACGCCTTCATGGCAAGATCATGTCCTGATGAGCGCGAACGCCGAAGTCCCGGCCGGTCCGGTGCCCGTCCCCGAGGTGATCACCGCGCTGGCCCGCGGCGACGAGATCACCCCCGTGTGGCGCAACGAGCTGGGCGGGCTGACGTTCCGCCTCGACGGGCCGGGCGGCGTCACGAGGTACGCCAAGTGGGTGGCCGCCGGCACGCCCGAGATCGACCTGGTCGGCGAGGCCGAGCGGCTGGCCTGGGCGCAGCGGTGGACGGCGGTGCCGCCGCCGCTGGAGCACGGCGTGGACGCCGTCGGCGCGTGGCTGGTGACGGCCGCCGTGCCCGGCGTCTCCGCGGTGGACGCGCGCTGGGCGGCCGACCCGGCCGTCGCGGCGACCGCGATCGGCCGGGGGCTGCGCCTGCTGCACGACGCGCTGCCCGTCACCGGGTGCCCGTTCGACTGGGGGGTGGCGCGGCGGCTGCGCCGGGCCGACGAGCGCATCGCCGACGGCGAGGGCCCTGAGAACTGGGCCCCCGAGCACCGGCACCTCGGCCTGGCCGGGGCGCGGGCCCGCATCGGCGACCCGCCGCCGATCGACCGGCTGGTCGTCTGCCACGGCGACGCGTGCGTGCCGAACACGCTGCTGCACGACGACGGCACGTTCGCCGCGCACGTCGATCTCGGCTCGCTCGGCCTGGCCGACCGGTGGGCGGATCTCGCGGTCGCGGCCTGGAGCACGGAGGGCGACTACGGGCCCGGATACGACGGCCACGTCTACGAGGGGTACGGCATCAAACCGGACGAGGAGCGCCTCGCCTACTACCGGCTGCTGTGGGACCTCGCCTGACGTGGCCGCCGCTCACCCCTCCGCCGGGGTGATGTTGAAGTTGTCGCGGAAGACGTTGTCCGGGTCGTAGCGGCGCTTGAGCGCGCGCAGCCGTCCCAGCGTGGGCTCGGGGTATGCCTCCAGGAGGCGCTCGGGACGCCGGTCGGTCTCGAAGTTGATGTACTGGCCGGAGAAGTGGCCCAGCATCCCGTCCCACAGCTCGTCGAGCGCGCGCCGGCCGGGGCCGAAGGCCACCAGCGAGAAGTTCGCCGAGCGGCCCGCGTACGCGGTGGCGTCCGGGGGCACGTCGGAGGCGGCGCCGCCCACCGAGCGCACCTGGAAGAAGTACACCCGCCCGCTCGCGACCAGCCGCCCGGCCGCGGCGGACAGTTCCGGCGTGAGATGGTCGGCGAGCCCGGACCTGGTCACCGGCTCGCCCTGGGCGTCGTGGACGGCGTGCGGCACGTGCATGATCGCCTCGTACGGCAGGATCTGGATCGAGTGGTCGAGCAGCGGCGCGGCGGCGGCGATCGGCTGCAGGCGCTCGATGATCGTGCCGGCGTCGCCGGAGTCCACGACGGCCATGATCTGGCCGATGAGCGGCTGCCCCGGGCGGGCCTGCCCGATGATGAGCGAGCTGGTCAGGTCACGCGGGGCGGCCTCCATGGCGGCGCCCCAGCGCTGGAGGAAGCCCGCCGTGTCGGTGGCGTCCACCACGAGCTGGGCGAACCCGATGTCGCCCACCTCGTCGGCCTCGAACTCGAACGCGGTCACGATGCCGAAGTTGGCCCCCGCGCCGCGTACGCCCCAGAACAGCTCGGCGTGCTCCCGCTCGTCGGCGCGCACGCGGCTGCCGTCGGCCAGCACCAGGTCCACGGCGCGCAGGTGGTCGATGGTCAGGCCGTGCTCGCGGACGAACCAGCCGATGCCTCCCGAGGTGGCCAGCCCGCCGACGCCGACGCCGCCGTGGTCGCCGGAGGTGAGCGCCCAGCCGTGCGGGGCGAGCGCGGCGGCGACCTCGCTCCAGCGCGCGCCGGGTTCGACGCGGATGCGGCGGGTGTCCTTGTCGAGCACGTCGATGGCGTTGAGTCGGGACACGTCGATGACGATGCCGCCGTTGTTGGTGGAGCGTCCGCTGATGCCGTGCCCACCGCTGCGTACGGCCAGCTTGACCGGCTGCGTACGGGCGTAGCGGACGGCCTGGCCGACCTCGGCCGGCGTGCCGGGGCGCAGGACCAGTCCGGGGGATCCGCCGCGCAGGTACGTGGAGCGGACGCGCGCGAAGGCGGCGTCCCCCGGCTCGACGGCCGACGCCGCGAGGGCGGCGGGGATGGCGTCGTAGTCGATGCCCTCGCGGCGCTGCCGGCGGACGAACAGGCTGCGCGGCGCACCGGGCCGGGTGGTGGGTAGCGCGGCGCGCAGGGCCGGGGCGACCTCCGTGGCGAAGCGGCGCAGGGTCTCGGGGTCGTCGGTGGCGAGGATGAGGGTGCTGAGGGCCTCATGCCGGACGAGCGGGAGCAGGTCGGCCACCCACTGCTCCGGCGGGCCGGTCAGGAAGCCGCCGGGGGCGGCGGTGAAGCGGCCGGTGAGGTGGGCGAGGCGGCTGATCTCGCGCGGGTCGCGCCCGGCCGCGCGGGCGGCCTCGTCGATCAGGGCGTTGGCCGCCGCCAGCTCGTTCCGGAAGGCCGCCGCATCCCTGGGAACCTCAAGGTCGTCCCTGGGAGCCACCTCCGGAGCGTTCCGGGGAGCCACCGCCGGGGCGTTCCGGGGAGTGGCCGCCGGGGCGTTCCGGGGAGCCACCGCCGGGGCGTGGCGGGGAGCGGCTGTCAGCTCGTCGTTGGGGGCGGCCGCTGTCCCGGGGGTCTGAGTGGTGCTCTCGCCGCCCGGCGCGAGCAGCCAGCCGTCGGCCTTGGCGGCGGCCAGGCGCAGCACGCCGGGGTGGGTGTCGCCGGCGACCCAGATCGGGATGTTGTGCGCCGGGGCCGGGCCGCGTTCGGCGCCCGCGACGCGGTGGTGCTCCCCGTCGTAGCGCAGCGGCGCGCGCTCGTGGGTGGCCCAGATGCCGCGGACGACGTCGATCGCCTCGCCCTGCGCGGACGGCGGGCCGGCGGCCGGGGTCAGCTCGACGCGGCCGTCCGAGAGCAGGTCGAGGGCGGCGGCGGCCCGCGCCGCCACGGCGGGGTTGCCGGCCGCGCCCGCGAGCAGCCGGACGCGGGCGGTCCGCGCGGCGATCCAGCTCAGCGCCGTCCACGGGTCGGCCCCGCCGGGCTCGTCGCGCAGGGACACGACGTCGTAGCCGAGTTCCTCGGCGAGCAGCGCCCGCTCGACCACCGCCTCGGGCGCTTCGCCGCCGGGGGTGAGCAGCACCCCGAACCGAAGCGGACGACCGTACCCGGCCGCGAGCTGCCCGGCCGTGGGCTGCCCGGCCGTGGGCTGCTCAGAAAGCGGCTGCTCGGGCATCTCGCTCATCGCCCGGCCTCCGGCGTGCCGGCCCGCTGGGCGCGTTCCCCGGCCACCAGCTCGCGCACCGCGGGCGCGACCTCCTCGCCGAACGTCCGGATGACCGCGCTCTCGTCGGCCATGAGGATGTAGCCGGACAGGCCGTACTCCAGGGCGAGGACCGCGAGCTGCTCCGCCCACTGCGCGGGCGGGCCGGACAGCAGCCGGTCCCCGGATCCGCCGAAACGCCCGGTGATGTTGAGCAGCCGGCGGATCGCGGCGGGCTCCCGGCCGGCCTCGGCCGCGGCCTCGTCGATGATCGCGTTGCTCTCGGCGATCTGGTCCAGGCTCTGCAGGTACGGCAGCGAGGGCAGCCAGCCGTCGGCCTTCGCGCCGGTCAGGCGGAGCATCCTCGGCTTGTACGCGCCCAGCCAGATCCCGACGTCGTGCGCCGGTGCGGGACCCCGCTTGGCCCCGTCGACCTGGTAGTACGTCCCCTCCAGCCGGAACAGCGACCGGTTGCCCGCGTCCCAGACGCCGCGGATGACGTCGATGGCCTCGCTGAGCGCGTCCACGGCCTGCCCGGGGGTGAGCCGCCGGCCGCCCATGGCCTCGATGGCGTCCCAGAAGCCGCCCGCGCCGAGGCCCAGCTCGAACCGGCCGCCGCTGAGCAGGTCGAGGCTGGCCGCGGCCCTGGCCAGGGTGGCCGGCGGGCGGAGCGGGAGGTTGACGACGTTGCCCGACAGGTGGATGCGCTCGGTCCTGGCGGCGACGTACGACAGCAGCGTCCAGGTGTCGAGGAGGGCGGGCTGGTAGGGGTGGTCCTGGAAGGTCGCCAGGTCCAGTCCGGCGGCCTCGGACTCCTGTGCCAGCGCGACGACCTGTGCGGGTGAGGCGTTCGATGGGGTGATGAAGGACCCGAACAGCAGGTCGTGCCCGTAGTCAGGCATGGTGCGCTCCTCCTCCGCCGAAGCGAGGCAGATATGTTGTGGAGCAGACTATCTCCGCCCCAGACGAGTTGCACAACAGCCGATTGCGTACCTAAATTCCATGCGCGTGCAAGGAATTGCGGCTCAGCGCCCGTCGGAGAGCAGTTCCTCGGCCACGTCACACGGGTCCGTGGCCGGCTCGATGTCGCGCACGGCGCAGGCCACCCGGCGCAGGAGCGTCCTGAAGGTGTCGCGCTCGGCCGCGTCGAGCGCGCCGAGCAGGCCGTCCTCGGCCGCGCGCACCCGCCGCTCCAGCTCCCCGAACGTGCGCGTGCCCGCCCCGGTCGCCACGATCCGGCGCTGGCGGCGATCGGCCGGGTTGAGCCGCCGCTCCACCAGCCCGGCCGCCACCAGGTCGTCGAGCAGGTAGGTCAGCACGGTGCGGTCGATGCCCAGGTGGGCGGCCAGGGCGAGCTGCGTCGGGTGCGCGCCGCCGACCACGGCGGCGAGGGTCTGGTAGCCGCGCGGGCCGTGCGGCAGATCGCCGAGCACGGTGACGACCGTGCCCTGGTAGGCGCGCAGCAGCACGCCGAGCGTCCAGCCGAGATCGTCTCCGGCGGGGACGCCGTCCGGCCGCTCGGTAGTCATGCGGGCATCCTATCCGCGGCCTTCGTCACCTCCCCGCCGGAGCCGTCTCAGCCCGGAGCCGTCTCAGCCGGAGCCGTCTCAGCATGTCGGCAGGCGGTGGTGCAGGGCGCGCACCTCCTCGACGTACCGCGGCACCGGGCCCTCCACCGCGACGCCGGGCGCGACGGCCCGGATGGGCAGGGAGCTGAGCGGGCTCGGCGGCGCGCCGCGCTCCGCGCGCCACTGAGCCAGGTGCTCCCTGGAGGTGGCGTAGACGATGCGGCCGAGACCGACCAGGGCGTGCGCGGCGGCGCACATCGGGCAGTGCTCGGCCGAGGTGTACACGGTCGCCGCGGCGCGCTCCCCCGGCGACAGGTTCGCCGCCGCCCACCGGGCGATCGCGAACTCGGGGTGGCAGGTGCGGTCGATCGTGTTCACCCGGTTGCGCTCCTCGAACAGCACCTCGCCCGAGGGGCCCGTGAGCACCGAGCCGAACGGCTCGTCCCCGGCCTCGAGCGCCTCGGCGGCCAGGTCCACGCAGCGGCGCAACCGCCGCAGGTCCGTCTCAGTGATCAAGAGCGGCCCTTCCCCCGGACCCGCCGCCGGGCGGGCCGGCGAGCAGCGTCTTGGAGACGCGGCAGTGCACGCCCTGGACGATGTCCACGACCTGCGTCAGGGAGAAGTCGCCGGCCCCGCTGAGGTAGAGGTAGGCGTCGTCCGCGCTCATCCCGGCCACCTCCCCCAGCAGGTGGACGGCCTGGCGCACGCACTGGCGCATGGCCTCGCCGAGGTCCTCGTCCAGGCCGAGCGTGATCCACGCGTCCGGCGTCTCCACCAGGGGCCAGAGCGTGCCGCCGGCGGGCGGGCGTTCGACGGACAGGCGCACGGTCGCCCGCAGCGAGCCCTCCAGCGCGGTCAGCGCGACCTCGCCGTTGCCCTGGGCGAAGTGCGGATCGCCCACGTAGAACCCGGCGCCCTCGGTCTGCACCGGCAGGTGCAGCGTGCTGCCCGCGGTCAGCTCGCGCAGGTCGAGGTTGCCGCCGAACGGCCCCGGCGGGATCGTGCCGAGCGCCTCCTCGCCCGCCGGGGTGACGCCGCACAGGCCGAGGAACGGCCGGACCTCGATCAGCGCCTGCCCGCCCCGGTGCGCGAAGACCGCGTGCCGCCCGTCGGGGGTCAGCGAGCAGAACCGGCTGACCAGCGGCTTGCCCGGCAGCTCGCCGGGCAGCGCGCCGCGCCCGTGCCGGCTGGAGATCACCCCGTAGGGCACGCGGGGCCGGAGGTCCAGGAACTCCACCCGCAGCCAGTCCCCCGGCCGCGCCTGCCGCACGTGGACGGGGCCGAGCACGAGATGCGGGCCCAGCACCGGGCCGAGCCCGGAGGCGGCGATCTCGGCCGCCTCGTCGAGCACCCCGGCCTCGGGCACGCCGAACGCGCCGAAGTAGGCGACCGGGTCGCGCCCCTGGTCGGGCATCAGCCCCTCCTGCGACACCGTGTCGAAGACGACCACGTCACCGCTGTCCACCTCCAGGACCGGCGCGCTCCGCCCGGTGGGGAGCGCGCCCCAGGAGACCGTGCCGGGGGCGCAGCCCAGGTGGTGCCTCATCGGACGAGCCGCCCGGCCAGGTACTCCCGCCAGCCGCCCGGCTCGATGATCTCGGTGACGCCCGGCAGGCCCGCCGGGTCCGACCGGCAGACCATGCTGAGCGAGCCCCGGCCGTCCTCCAGCTCGATCACGGACAGCTCCAGCTCGGACGGCTCCCTGGGCAGCAGCCGTTCGCGCAGGTCGGCGTAGGAGATCTCGTACGTCTCGCCGGGCACCCCCCAGCCGCCGGAGCCGGCCGGCAGCAGGCCGGGGAAGGTGTCGTGGAAGGAGTAGAACCGGTAGCGCGGCGCGGTGCGCGCCTTCCCGGTGAAGCGGGCCACGGCCAGGGCGTCGTTCAGCTCACCGCCGCTCATCGCCTGACCGTTGACGAACATGGTGACGTGCTGATCCATCAAGGACGCTCCTCAAGCGTGGAGTTGCCGTGCCCGCGCAGCGCGTGCACGCGGACGGCGGTGACGGCGCGTTCGGCGTCGCCGCTGGACAGGTCGTCGAGCAGGGCCCGGTGCTGCGACACCGGCTCGTGGCCGGGCTGCTGGACGTAGTCGTCGGTGGGGTACAGGAACGCCTGGCGTTCCAGGAAGCCCGAGGTGATCGTGGAGAAGGCCGTCCGGTTGATCGCCATGTGCAGGTCGAGGTGGGCCATGGAGAACTGCGGGCCGCCGACGCCGTGCTCCTCGATCGCCCGCGCCAGCGGGTCCAGCAGGGCGTACAGGGGCGCCCAGTTCACCCGGTCCGCCTTCGCCGCCAGCAGGCCGGCGGCCACCTGGTCGAAGGCCACCCGCAGCAGGTGCATCTCCGCCCTGGCCTCGGCGTCGAGCTCGACCACGGTCAGGTGGCCGCGGCGCACCCGCAGGACGAGGCCGTCGCTGGCCAGCCGCTGCAGCGCCTCGCGGATCGGGGTGCGGCTCACGCCGAGGTCGTCGGCGATCTGCTCCTCGACCAGGCGGAAGCCGCCGGCGTACTGGCCGGTGGTGATGCGCTGGCGGAGGTAGCGGTAGACCCGCTCGCGTACGGTCACCGCAGCGGCGCCTTGGCCCGCGCCCTGACCAGGGCCGCGCGGCAGGCGTTGGTCACCCGCTGCATGTACGTGCCGGACATGACGCTCATCCCGGCGCGCAGCGCCAGGCCCTGCAGCGCGGAGGTGCGGTTGTTCAGGTCGAACAGGCGCCCGCCCGGCGCGGCGATCGCCTCGAACGGGAAGGCGAACGGGTGGCGCTCGGAGTCCTCGGTCTCCCCCCAGGTCGTGGTGTTGACGATCAGGTCGGCCGGACGGTCCAGGTCGGCGGGGGCGACGGCGTCGGCGTCGTACTCCCCCGCCCAGGCTGCCAGGGCGGCGGCGTCGCGCGCGCTGCCCGCCAGCCGCGCCCCGGGCCAGGCCCGGCGTACGGCGTGCGCGACGGACCCGGCCGAACCGCCCGCGCCGAGCACCAGCACGGTGGCGGGCTCCCGCCCGGCGAGCAGGGTGTCCATGGCCGCCCAGGCGGCCCAGCCGTTGGTGTTGACGCCGGTCATGCGCGCGCCGTCCCTGACGATCGTGTCGATCACCCCGGTGGCCGCCGCCCCGGGGGTCACCTCGCTGACGAGCCCGGACACCGCCTTCTTCCAAGGGCTCAGCACGAGGGCGAGGTCCCAGTCGGCGGCGACGAGCTCACCCGGCGACGCGTACGCGCGGGCGGAGGCGACCTCGATCCGCGCCCGTTCCATGGCGTCGCGCAGCAGGCTGCCGGACACGGCGTGCGGGGCGGTGGTGCCGATGCCGGCCAGCGCGGCCGTCACCGGGCCGGGCGCGCCGTGCGCCAGGCCGGCCTCCTCCAGGCAGCTCTCGACCGCCCGGCTCAGGTTGTCAGGCACGTTGTCAGGCACGGGGCCGCACCTGCCGTCCGGCCGGGCCGCCCACGATCCGGCCGCGGTCGAAGACGTGGTGGCCGCGCACGTACGTGCCGACGACCGCGCCGGTGACCTTCCTGCCCTCGTACGGCGTGACGCCGTGGGCGGACTTCAGCTCCGTGCCCGTGACCACGCTCTCGGCCGTGGGGTCCACCAGGACGAGGTCGGCGTCGAATCCGGGCGACACCTGGCCCTTGCCCGGCATCGACCAGCGGCGCGCCGGGCCGTAGGAGGTGAGCCGGACGACGTCCTCGACGCTCAGCGTGCCCTCGGCGGCGGCGGTCAGCAGCAGCGGCAGCATGGTCTCCACGCCGACGAACCCGCCGTGCGCCTTCCACACGTCCGGCTCCGCCTGCTCGGCGGCGGTGTGCGGGGCGTGGTCGGTGGCGATGACGTCCACGTCGCCGCCGGCCACGCCCTTCCACAGCGCCGCCACGTCGGCGGCCGGCCGGATCGGCGGGTTGAGCTTGATGAGGTTGCCGTGCGTGTCGTACGCCGAGTCGTCGAAGTGCAGGTGCGCGACCAGCACCTCGACGCTGACCCGGTGCCCCTGGGCGCGCAGGTCGCGGACCCGCTGCAGCCCCGCCCCGGTGGACAGGTGGTGGATGTGCGCCTTGGTCCCGGCCGCGCTCGCCAGCGTGACGAACCGGGTGATGGCCTCGACCTCGACGAACTCGGGCCGGCTCTCCAGGTGGGCGCGCGGGTCGGTGCGGCCCTCGGCCTTGAGCCGGTCGATGAACAGGCGCAGCAGGTGGTCGTTCTCGGCGTGCGCGCCCACCACCAGGCCCGCCGCGGCGGCGGCCTCCAGGCCCTTGAAGATGGCGGCGTCGTCGGGGCAGCGGTTGTCGCCGGTGGTCTGGCCCATGAACAGCTTGAAGCCCATGGCCCCGAGCTCGGCCATTTCGGTCATCTCCGCCGCGTTGTCGTGGCCGAGCATGCCGTACAGGCCGAAGTCCACGTACGCCTTGCCGGAGACGAGGTCCAGCTTCTCCTGGAAGCCGGCCGCGGTCGCGACGGGCGGCACCGTGTTGGGCATGTCCACGACCGTGGTGACCCCGCCCGCGGCGGCGGCCCGGGTGCCGCTGGCGAAGTCCTCCTTCTCGGTCATGCCGGGCTCGCGGAAGTGCACGTGCACGTCCACGAGGCCGGGCAGGACGAGCAGGCCGGTGGCGTCCACCTCGGGCACGCCGCCGCTCGCGAGGCCCTCGCCGACCGCGGCGATCCGCCCGCCGGAGACCGCGACGTCGTGGCGGTGGCGGCCGTCGTGGGAGACGACGGTCCCGCCCTTGATGACGTAGTCCATGCTGTTGTTGCCTCTCAGTTCTTGACGGTGGCGGCCAGGCCGGGGTCTTCCTGGTAGACCTCGCGGATGGGGCCGAGGTCGAAAAGCTGGTCCGCGGTGAGCTTCAGGCCACCGGCGTTGATCGCCTTGACGTTGTCCTCCGCCTGCTGGTCGGTGAGCGCGATGAGCTGCTGGGTGGGCTGCCCGTCGCGGATGAGCTCGTTGCCCGCCTTGCAGCAGTCGAGGGTGGCGGCGGGGTCGAGCTTGAGGTCCTTGCCGTACTCGTCGACGGTCAGGTCGGTGGCGTACTGAGGGTCGGCGAGCACGTCGCGCCAGCCCTTGATCTCGGCCCGCAGGAACGCCTTGACCTGGTCCCTGTCGTTGTCGAGGTGCTCCTGCGTGGTGATGTACGTCTGGCCCACCAGCGGGAACCCGACGTCGGCCAGCAGCATCGTGGTGATGTCGTGCCCCAGGTGCCGCAGGTCGATGACCTGGCTGTTGATGAAGCCGAGGTAGCCGTCGATCTCCCCCTTGGTCATGCCGATGGGGTTGCCCTGCACCGGCACGGTCTTGATGCGGGACTGGTCCAGCCCGGACGCGGCCAGGAACGTGCGCCAGACGGGCTCGCTGGAGGAGGCGCAGCCGATGGTCTTGCCGTACAGGTCCTCGGGGGTCTTGATCGGCTTGTCGGTCATCGACATGACGCAGCCGGCGTAGCGGGTGTAGACCGCGCCGATGATCTTCAAGGGGGCGCCCTTGGCGACCGCGGAGCCGACGATCGGCACCTGCGAGACCCCGGCGAAGGTGCGGCCCAGCACGTCGGACTCGATCGGCGGCGCGGTGGGCCCGCCGGCCACCAGGTCGGCGCCGCTGAAGCCCTCGGCCCGGTAGTAGCCCTTCTTGTCGGCCACGTAGCTGCCGGCGAACTGGGTGTTCTTGATCCAGGCGAGCCGCTGGGAGACGGTGCCGAACCGGGCTCCGCCGCCGGCGGCGGGCGTCTCCTCGCTCCCGCAGCCGGCCAGCAGGAGGGGGGTCGCGGCGGTGGCCAGCAGGAACCGGCGCCGGGAGAAGGTCATGACGTACTCCTAAGACGGGATTGAACCAGGCCCTCGACGAGGGCGAGAAGCTGGTAGACGGCGACGCAGACCACGGTGAGCACGACGACGGAGGCCCACAGGCGGTCGAACTGGAACTCGTTGGCGTCGCGCATCATCTGGCCGCCCAGCCCGGCCCCGGAGGCCAGCCACTGGGCGAGCAGCGCGCCGACGATCGCGGTGGTGACGGAGATGCGCGCGGCGGTGAACCAGGTCGGCACCGCGTGCGGCAGCGCGACCTTGGTGAACGCGGTCCAGGCGGTGCCGCCGTAGGCCCGGCACAGGTCGAGCCCGGCCACGGGCGCGGAGCGCACGCCGTGCAGCATGGTGAGCAGCGCGGGGACGAGCACGATCGCCGCGCCGATGACGGCGGTGCCGGCCTCCTCCCGTCCGAAGACCAGCACGATGATCGGGGCGACGGTCACCATCGGGATGGCCCGCAGCGCGGCCAGCACCGGCAGGAACATGCGCTCGGCGACGTGGGAGAAGTAGAACAGCAGCGCGACCGCGGTGGAGACGCCGAGGCCGGCGGCGAAGCCGAGGGCGGCGTCGGCGAGCGTGCGCCCGAGCAGCGGCCACATCGCGGCCCGGTTGGCCGCCTCCGTCAGGTACGTCCACACGTCCAGGGGCGTCTTGGCCACGAAGGGGCTGACGTCCACGACGGCGATGAACGCGCTCCACACGACGACCACGGCGACGACGGTCCCGGCCAGGACCAGCAGGCCGCCGGCCGCCTTCCGCACCGCGGGCCTCATCGGGCGGCCCCCGTCCACGGGGTGGCCAGGCGTTCCACGGCGGCGACCGCGAGGAAGGCGGCGACCGTCAGCAGGCTCGACACCAGGGTGATCCCCCAGGTGCGGACCACGTCCGCGGACTGCTGGGCGACCATCAGGGCGGCGCCCAGCCCGCGTTCCTGGCCCATGAACTCGCCGATGATCGTGCCGAGCACGGCGGCCGGGACGGCGATCTTCAACGCGGTCAGCAGGCTCGGCAGCGCCGACAGGAGTTGCACCTTGCGCAGCACGGCCAGCCGCCCGCCGCCGTAGGCGCGGATCAGGTCCTCGCTGGTCCGGTCGGACAGGCGCAGCCCGTTCACCGTGCTGACCAGCGTGGTGAAGAAGACCGACACGCCCGCCATGACCACGCAGGCCGTCGGGCCGTTGAAGACGGCGGCCAGGATCGGCGCGACCGCCACCAGCGGGATGCAGGCGGAGGCGATGCCGATCTGCAGGACGAGCTTCTCCAGCCAGGGCAGCACGATCACCAGGGAAGCGCAGGCGACCGCGGCCAGGTTGCCCCACAGGTAGCCGAGCAGGGCCGAGCCGAGCGTGGCCGGCACGTGCGGGGCGTAGAAGGACGCGCCGTCGGCGAACACCCCGGCGACGATCTCCGTGGGCGGCGCGATCGCCGGGCCGAGCAGCCCGAACCCGCCCAGAACCTGCCAGGTCACCACGATGATCGCGGCTCCGGCGAACCTGACGATCATCTCGGCTCTCCCGCGTGGACCGTCTCGCCGAACAGCAGCGCCGACAGGCGGTCCACGTACGCGTGGAACTCCGGCGTGCGCGACAGCTCCGGCGGGCGCGGCCTGGGCAGGTCGATGGACACGACCTCCGTGACGCGGCCGGGCCGGGCGCTCATCACCACGACCGTGTCCGACAGGAACACCGCCTCGGCGATGCTGTGCGTCACCATGAGGGTCGTGGCCGGCCGCTCGGTCCAGATGCGCAGCAGCTCGCCGTTCAGGTTCTGCCTGGTCATGTCGTCCAGCGCGCCGAACGGCTCGTCCAGCAGCAGCACCTTCGGCCTGACGACCAGGGCGCGGGCGATCGCCACCCGCTGGCGCATGCCGCCGGAGAGCTGGTCGGGCCGCGCGTTCTCGAACCCGGACAGGCCGACCAGGTCGATGAGGTCCTGGACGAATCCGTCGCCGGCCGCGCCGCCGCCGATCTCCAGGGGCAGGCGGATGTTCGTCCGCACCGATCGCCACGGCAGCAGCGCGCTGTCCTGGAAGGCGATGCCCAGGTGGTGGCGCCGGCGCATCTCGGCCGGCGTCTCACCGTGCACCAGCACCCCGCCGGAGGTCGGCTCCTCCAGCCCCGCCAGAATCCGCAGGATGGTGCTCTTCCCGCACCCGGACGGCCCCAGCAGGGAGACGAACTCACCTTCGCCGGAGCTGATGTCCACCCCGTCGAGCGCCACCACGTTCCGGCGGCGTGTCGTGAAGGACTTGGTGAGTTTCTCGATGTGGATGCCGGGCGCTCCCGCTGCGTCCATGCGTGCTCCTCGATCTCCTGGATCCGAACTTGGATCCAAAGGCGTGAGACCGAACGTAGGAGCGAGGTGTTACGCGGGTGGAACGGCCGGGGCGGCGTGCGCGTTACCGCTTGCGCACCGCCCCGGCCGGGCATCGGTCAGACGTCGCACCGGACCGCTTCGCCGGGTGTGCGCGGCTCCGGGGCCGATGTCATCAGGTCAGCCGCGCGGGACCCGGCGGATCAGGCGGAGGGCAGGAGGCAGAACTCGTTGCCGTCGGGGTCGGCCAGCACCACGTGGCCGCTCCGGCCCTGGCCGATGTCGACGCGGGTGGCTCCGAGGGAGAGCAGCCGCTCGACCTCCGCCTGCTGATCGCCGTCCGCGGGCGGGGCGAGGTCGAAGTGCAGCCGGTTCTTGCCGGTCTTCGCCGCCACCGGCGGGCCGCCCCAGGTGATCTTGGGGCCGCCGTGCGGCGAGCGGATCGCGGTCTCCTCGTCCTGGTCCCAGACCAGCGGCCAGCCCAGCGCGGCGCTCCAGAAGTACCCGACCGCCTGCGTGCCGTCGGACGAGACGGCCCCGACGAAGCCGCATTCGGCGAGGAACCTGTTGCCCGCCGCGATCACGCACAGCTCGTTGCCCTCGGGGTCGGCGAGCACCACGTGCCCCTCCTCGGGGCGCTGCCCGACGTCGATGTGCCGCCCGCCGAGCGCGAGCACCCGCTCGACCGTGCGCCGCTGCTCCTCCGGGGCGGAACTCGTCAGATCGAAGTGCATCTGGTTCTGGCCGGTCTTCTTCTCCTCGCTCGGGACGAACCGGAGACGGAACCCGGTGTCGTCGGACGGCAGGAGCGTGCTGCCGCCGCTCGGGTCGTCGGCCGCTTCCCAGCCCAGCACTCCGGCCCAGAACCGGGCCAGGCCGTGGGGGTCATTCGCGTCGAAGCAGAGCGCGACGAGCTGAGCGGGCATCCGATGTCTCCTATGTGCTGACTCACCGGCGCGGAGCGGGGCGAACCCTCCCCGGCATATGACCGGAGCCACGCTAGCCCGTCGAGCGAGCGCGACGCCAACGCTTTAAAACCCGCCCGGCCACGGGTTTAAGTGCGAATTCAGCGAAGCTTCAGACCCTTCCACAAGCATGTCTCCGGCCAGTCGCCGGGGGCGGGTGGGCCCCGGGCACACGACGGGCCCCGTTCGACGCCCCGGCCCGTCCGAATCCACGAAAGAAGAACATGCGTATCGGAAACAAGTCCGCCGCCCTGGCGAGCGCGGTGGCGCTCGCCGCCTGTGTCGCCTCGCTCACCGCCGCTCCGGCCGGGGCGGCGGTCGCGGCCGGGCCGTGCGGCAGCGGCTACAAGCTCGTCGGCACCTACGACATCTCCAAGGGCGGCAAGCAGGGCACCCTGGAGGTCCGGTGGAACGCCGGCACCGGCAAGAACTGCGCGCTGGCCTACGGCACCGGTGCGAACTACGGCCGCACCGCGTACAAGGGGGTGCGGATCAAGGTGCACGGCACGTCGGGCTGGGCCGGTTCCGACGCGGGGCAGTACAAGTACTACGCCGGTCCCGTCTACGTCACCGCCAGGGGCAAGTGCATCAGCGTCGCCGGAGACATCAAGGGCTCACAGGGGATCGCCTTCGCGTTCCAGCAGCGCGTTCACTGCGGGTGAACGGCGGGGGATCGTCGGTGACCGTCCGGTGCGCCGCGGTCCCCGTCCGATCGGGAGGGGTGGCCGCCTCCCCCTCCCGGCAGGACCTTGCTGAGCTGCAGCACGCTCATGGCGAACATCAGCGTCCCCAGCGGGACGTGCAGGACCGTCAACCCCGCGATGCCCAGCGCGACCTGCGCCAGGATGAGCACGAAGAAGACGAGGGCGTGCAGGATGGGCCTGGGTGAGCCGCCGCCCGGCCGCCAGGTCAGCACGGCGGCGAGCAGGTGCACCAGGGACACGGCGAACACGGTGTAGGCGGCGGCGCTGTGCAGCGGCTGTCCGCTGGGGGTGGCCAGCAGCAGCCCGGCCGTGACCGGCGCGGCGAACAGCGCCAGGGTCTGCAGGGCGACGGTGATGCGCAGGAACATGTCGGTCGGCTTCCTGAGGGTGAGGGGAACGGGAGGTCAGTGGCGCGGGCCGGCGGGCCAGGAGCGCAGCTTGTCGGGGTTGCGTACCGCCCAGATACGCGTGATCCGGTCGTCCACGACGTCGAACGCCAGCACCACCACGGTGGCGTCGTCGCGCCGTCCCACCAGGCCGGGCCGGCCGTTGACGGTGCGCTCCAGCAGCGTCATGCCGGGGATCCTGGTCACGATGTCGAGGGCGTAGCGCGCGACCTGCTCGGCGCCCTCGACGGGCCGCAGCACGGCGTCGGCCCGGCCGCCGCCGTCGGCGGTCCCGGTGGCGGCGGGGTCGAGCAGGCCGATGAGGGCGTCGATGTCCCCGGCCTCCCACGCCCGCTTGAAGTCGCCGACGATCCGGGCCTGCCGGGCCACCGGGGCGGGCGGAGCCTGGGTGGCGCGCAGGCGGCGGCGGGCGGAGGTGGCCAGTTGCCGGCAGGCCGCGGGGCTGCGGCCGACGATCTCGGCCACCTCGGGGAACGGGTAGCGGAAGACGTCGTGCAGGATGAAGGCGACGCGCTCGGGCGGGGTCATCGACTCCAGCACCACGAGGAAGGCCATGTTGACCGACTCGTCGAGGGTGACCCGGTCGGCCGGGTCGGGTGGTGACTGGCCGGCCCACTCCGCGCGGTCGGGCAGCGGCTCGGGGATCCACTCGCCCACGTAGCGCTCGCGCCGGGCGCGGGCCGAGCGGAGCTGGTCGAGGCAGATGCGGGCGGCGACCCTCGTCAGCCAGGCGGCGGGCGAGCCGACGGCCTCCTGCTGCGGCCGGGACATGGCGTACCAGCGGGTGTAGGTCTCCTGGACGACGTCCTCGGCGTCGGTGAGCGAGCCGAGCAGCCGGTAGGCGAGGTTGCTCAGGTGGCGCCGCTCGCTCACGATCGCGCTCAGGCCCGGATCGGGCCGCGCGTCCGCCGGCTGTGCTGGGCTGGTCATGTGTGGTCGGCTCCCTCGGTCGCTGGCTGTTCTCATCAGTAAGACGAGACAGCCCGCCGAACTGTGAGGCCGGCGCGCTCCGCGCGCCGCACCCGGCCGCCGCACGGGGACGCGCCGTGCCGGCCGGCACGGCGCGTCCGCACAGCTCAGGAGATACTACGACCCTGTACCGCGTCGAGGACGAGCGGGTTCGGCCCGGCGTCGCCGCGCACGCCGAACCCGTAGCGGTAGCCGGCCCTGACCTCGGGGTCCGACAGCTCCGGCAGGTGCTCCAGCGTGGCGGCGGTGACGAGCTCCCAGCCGGAGCCGGTGTCGGCGTACATGGCGGCCCGGTCGCCCACCATCGACAGCGCGAACCGGCCGCCGTCGGGGATGCTCACCCCCTGCTTGACGCCGAAGACGGCCAGGCCGCCCGGCACCTGCGGCCCGCGCACCTCGAAGCCGGCGAACTTCTGGGTGTTGACGTAGAAGGCGGCCACGTCGGTCTTGCCGTCCTTGACCAGGCCCGTGTAGACGGTGTCCATGTCGGCGGAGTCACCCTGGAACTTCTTGACGGTGATCGCCGTGCTGAACGCCGGGTTGCGCGGGGCCACTCCCGACGACAACATCCCGAACCAGCCCGCCGACGGGTGGGAGGCCGACAGCGCGCCGCCGGCGAGGTTCACCTGCGGCAGCTCCTGGTTCTCCGGCTGCACCCGGTGCGTCTGGTAGTCGCCGGCCTGGTCGAAGCCGTCGTTCAGCTCCAGGTTGGCGAAGGCGTCGGGGGCGGGCGGCACGTACCCGGCCTCCGGCGCCAGCCGGAACGTCACCCGGTGCTCCTGCCCCTGGTGGGCGGCGCACACGACCGGGTACTCCTGGTTCGCGGGCGCGAACGCGGTCAGCGCGGTGTCGAAGGAGCGGGCCGCGCCGGAGGCCAGGCCGGCGGTCCGCAGCGCGGCGGGATCGACGCTCACGCCGTCGCACGCGGTCAGCTTGACGTTGCCGGCCATCGGCAGCACGTCCCGGTTGGTGACGGTGAAGGTGACCGTGGAACCGATCCGGCCGCGCTCGGCGGTGGCCGCGCTCACCTCGACGTTGCGCCGCTCCAGGCTGGGCAGCGTGACCGCGGCCAGGCTGAGCCGGTCGATCTCGTACGAGCCCGCCCAGTCGGAGCCGACCGAGCCGCGCACCCACACCTTGACCCGGGAGATCGCCGAGCGCGGGGCCCAGCGGGACAGGTCGAGCGTGAGCCGGTTCCAGCCGAGGGCCGGGTCGATCGCGCCCACCCCTTCGGCCACCGCGCCGTCGCGCCCGTACGCGCGGACCTTGGCGGTGAAGACGTTGCCCGGCTTGAACGTGTCGTCGGCGCTCTCCGGCACCCTGATCGACACCGAGAGCCGGGGCGTGCGCGAGGCGTCCAGCGCCTTGTCGAACAGCACGTCGGCGCCCTTGTACGACTTGGCGTACTGCGACCAGCCCGGCAGGTCGCGATCGAAGCGGACGCGCAGCGCGTGCCCGCCCTCGACGGCCACCCGCTCCACCGCGGCGGCGTTGTCCGAGGGCCGCCAGCCGCCGGTGTCCGACTCGAAGCCGGAGATCACCTTCTCGGCCACCGGCCGGGCGTCGAGCTGCGTCCCGACCACGGCCGGCGGCTTCCTGACCGCCAGCGCGGCCGGGTCGAAGCCGGGGATGACGTCCTTCCAGTCGGAGATCCCGATGACCTTCTTCGCGAACTCGGTGACCTCCTGCGAGCGCCCGGTGTCGATGGCGTCGAACACCTCGTGCAGCGGCTTGCGCTCGCCGGCGTTGGAGGCGGCGCTGTGCTCCTCGTCCCACGTCCACAGGCCCAGCCTGAGGCCGCCCTCCTGCTTGTGGTCGACGTGCCGGTGCAGGATGAAGGAGTCGATGCCGTCGGCGAAGGCGACCTTGTAGTAGGCGTAGGCGTAGGCCGCGGCCTGCAGCTCCAGCTCCTTGGCCGAGTAGTCCTGCGAGTTCAGGCCCTGTTCGGACAGGATCACCCGCCGCCGCTCGCCGCCGTAGGTCAGATGCTCCTGGGCGAGGTAGCGCGGCAGCAGTTCGATGTTCTTGAACGTGATCCGCATCGTGTCGAAGTCGTCCGTGGCGGTCTTGTCGTTCCAGAACGCCGGGTTGAACAGGTTCTCCGGATACGGGTGGTAGGCGATGTGCCAGTCGAAGTCGCCCTGTCGCTTGGTGAGCGCGTTGAGCCCGTCCACGACGTCGCGGCCCTTGTAGGTGTAGCGGGAGTCGGCGTTGGCCGCGCCCGTCCAGAAGTGGGTCAGCGAGGTGTAGACGCGGGCGGCGGCGTCGGCCTTGCGCACCGACTGCCAGGTCAGCCGCATCGCCCGGGTGTACTGCTCCAGGAAGACGTCGCGGTCCTGCGGGCCCATGTTGTACCAGAACTGCTGGGCGTCGATCTCGTTGCCGACGATCCAGCCCCACGCCCTGCCGTAGCGGCCGTCGGCCTGGCTGTAGCGCTGGGCGAAGAACTCCATCGCGGCGGTGAAGTGCGCCTCGCCCTCGGCGGTCTTGGTGTTGAACGCGTACACCGTGCCCTTGCCCAGCTCCGCCTCGGGGTGGATGAGGGTGCGGGCGGCGGAGTTGGGGGCGGTGCTGTTGTAGACGAGCACGATCAGGTTGACCAGTACGCCGTTGTCCGACAGCGGCTTGACCTGGGCGTCCAGGCCGGCGACGGCGCCGCGGTCGAAGTAGAACGTCCGGCCCTGCGAGACGAACTCGATGGTGTTGTCCGGCGCGCCGGGCCCGGCCGTCATGACGGAGTCGAGGGCGAGGTTGATGCCGGCGTGCTGGACGCCGATCTCCTCGGCGTCATCCGTCATCTGCACCTGCAGACCCTTTTTGCCCGACATTTCGGGGTAAGGGGTTTGGCTGGCGGACGCGAAGCTCAGCTTGTCGGCGTAGTGCACCTCGCCCAGCGGGCCGTCCGCGCCCACCGCGAGGAACTTGTCGTAGAGCCGGTCCTGGTCGCCGTCCATGCGCGGCACCTCGACGCGGAACTCCCCCGCCTCGACGGTCGCGACCGGCTGCTCGCCGGTGTGGCTGTCCTGCCAGGTGTCCAGCGCGTACAACTCGGCCGCCGCGGGGGCCGTGCCGGTGAGCGTGATCGTGCTCTCACCCACCTCGACGCCGCTCACCCCGCCGGTCGCCGCGTACGCGGGCGCGCTGACGTACAACGGCATGGCGAGCGGCACGGCGAGTGCCAGGGCGGTCAATAACCGCATTCTCATGTCTTTCTCTTTCTTCTTGGCCGGGGGTTCCGGCCTACTTGGCCCAGTCCTCGTCGCCCCAGGCGTTCTTCTTGATGCCGGCCTCGATGCCGCGCTCCCACCACTTGGCCAGGTCGGTCAGCTCCTCATCCAGCGAGCGCTTGCCGAGCAGGTAGCCGTCGAACACGTCGCGGAACGAGGTGCCCTCCGGGCCGCCGGGCAGGGCGTTCACCCGGAACGGCTTGCCCCACTCGCCCTCCAGCAGCCCGGCCGTCTCGGCCGACGGCTCGACGCCCTCGACGGCGGGCAGGCCGCCGGTCGCGTCCAGCCAGGGCTTGATCGCGGGCGAGCTCATGTACTGCAGGAACTTGACCGCCGCCGCGTACTTCTCGTCCTTGACGGTCGAGGGGATCATGTAGCTGGTGCCGCCGATCGAGGCGCCGTAACGGGCCGGGGCGTCGGACGACAGCGGCGAGCTGGCCTTGGTGATCGTCGGGAACGGCATCGTGCCGAGCTGGAACTTCGCGTCCGTCTTCAGGGCCTCGACGGCGAAGTCGGTGCCCCACGACATGGCGGCCCGGCCCGTGACGAAGTCGCGGTAGCCCACCGTCGCGCCGCCGTCGGCCACGCCCGTCCAGTTGGGCGTGCCGCAGTCGAAGAACTCCTTGTAGAGCTTCAGCGCCTCGGCCACCTCGGGCGTCTTGGTGGTGAGGGTGCCCTCCTTGATCGCCTTGCTCATCGACTTCTCGGTCACGGTCGGCGCCTTGCCGGGCTTGCCGGTGGCGTCGAAGTGGTTCCAGTCGTCGAAGTACTTGTCGATGAGCTGGGTGCTGACCGACTCCCACGTCCAGCCCGCGGCCAGGCCGCCCTTGTCGAGGGCGACGGGGTCGAAGCCGGCGTCCTTCAGCTTCGTGCACGCGCTCCGGAAGTCCTCCCAGGTGGCGGGGGGCTGGTCGATGCCGGCCTTGGCGAAGGCGTCCTTGTTGTAGAACAGGCCGATCGCCACCAGGTTGAACGGGATGTACTCCAGCTTGCCGCTCTCCTTGCTGAGCGCCTTGGAGACTCCGGGGCCGAAGTAGTCCTTCCTGAACACGTCGATCCAGCGCTGGTTGCCCGGCACGTACGGGTTCGGCTTCTGCAGTTCTTCGTCGAGGGCGTGCACCTCGTGCGCCTTGTGCGGCGGCTGGTTGAAGACCAGTTCGGGCGCGGTGCCGGCGGCGAGCTGGGTGGTGATCGTCTGGGAGAACCCGTCGAGGGGCAGCACCTGGGTCTTGACCTCGATGCCGGGCTCGCGCTTCTCGAAGGAGTCGACGAGCGCCTCCCACGCGGGGCCGAAGCTGCTGCCGCTGGAGTTCCACTGGTTGGGGCCGGCCAGGGTGATCGTGACCTTGCCGTCGGCGTCGGCTCCGGACGTGGTGCCGCCGGTGCCCAGCAGGCCGCAGCCCGTCAGCGCGACCAGCATGGCCGAGACCGCCAGCCCGCTCTTGGGGGGTGTTCGCATGGGATCTGGGCCCTTTCTTGTTGGTTGATACGTTTCAATCACGACGAGCTCACTTGCCGGAGACGATGCCGCCCTGGATGCCCGCCAGGAACCACTTGGACAGGAACGTGAACAGCACCACCAGCGGCAGGCTGGCCAGGACGTAACCCGCGAACAGCGGGCCCCACTGCTGCGCGTTCTGGTTGGCGAAGAAGGCCAGCCCCGCGGGGATCGTCCGGTACGCATCGGTCTGCACCGTGAGCAGCGGCCAGAAGTAGTCGTTCCACACGCCGAGCACCGTCATCAGCGCCACCGTGCCGATGACCGGCCGGGCCAGCGGCAGCATGAACCCGGTGAACAGGCGGATCCCGCCCGCCCCGTCCACCCGCGCCGCCTCGAAGATCTCCTCCGGGATCTGGGCCATGTAGGTGCGCATGACGACGATGCCGAAGACCGTGTTCGCGGTGACGTGCGGGACGATCAGCACCAGCCGGCTGTCCAGGATGCCGAGATCGCGCATCAGCACGAACAGCGGGATCAGGCTCGTGATCGACGGCACCATCAGCAGCGCGGCGACCAGCCCGAACAGCACGTTGCGGCCGGGGAAGCGGTAGCGGGCGAACACGAACGCCGCGGCCGGGGCCAGCACCATCGTGCCGACGATGGCCAGCCCCGCCACCACGAACGAGGTGAACAGGTAGGGGCCGACCTGCTCCCAGGCCGCCGCGTAGTTGTCGAGGTGGACCGGCCAGGCGGGCGACCAGTAGCTGGCGAAGAACTGGTCGTTGTCCTTCACCGAGGCGGCGACCATGAACAGGTACGGGAACAGCCCCGCGAACGCCAGCACCGACAGCACGGCGCCGGAGACCAGGTTGATCCTGCGGGTACGGCTCATGCCCATGCTCAGACCTCCTTCTTCCGGCCGGCCAGCAGCGCCACCACGCTCACCACGAGGGTCATGGCGAACAGCACGGTCCCGAGCGTGGCCGCGTAACCCCAGCTCGTGTCCAGGAAGGCCGCGTCGAGCATGCGCAGCACCGGCACCTGCGTGGCGTTGTCGGGGCCGCCCCCGGTCATGATGTGCGCCTGCATGCCGTACTGGAGCACCGAGATCACCGCCAGCACGAACAGCAGCTTCACGTCGCGGAACATCATCGGCAGGTCGATGCTCCAGAAGCGGCGCAGCCGGCCGGCGCCGTCCACCTCGGCGGCCTGGTAGATCTCCACCGGCACGTTCTGCAGCGCCGAGAGGAACACGAGGAACGGCAGGCTCGCCACCCACGGGAAGCCGATCGTCATGAGCGCGACGAGCGCGGTGCTCGGGTCGCCGATCCAGTTGCCCGCCAGCCCGTCCAGGCCCACCGCGCGCAGCAGGCTGTTGATGACGCCGTCGCGCGGGTCGTACATGAACTGCCACAGCAGCACGTTGACCACGGCGGGGAAGGCCAGCGGGAGGATGAGCAGGGTGCGGAACACGAACCGCAGCCGCTCGCTGGACAGCGACATCACCAGTTCGGCCGCCAGCAGCGGGAACACCCACATGAGCGTGACCGCCCACAGGAAGATGATCCCGATGTTGCGGAACGAGGCCCACCACAGGTCGTCGCCGAGCATCGTGCGGTAGTTCTCGAGGCCGACGAAGGGCGAGGCGAAGCCCGGCCGCCACTCGAAGAACGAGTGCACCATGCCGTTCAGCGCGGGGTAGTAGGCGAACGCCGCGAGCAGGGCGAACGTGGGGAGCAGGACGAGATAGACCCCCCACGGGATCCGGCGGCGCGCCTTTGTGCTGGTCACGATGGAACCGCCTCTCAGCTCGCCGTGCGCTGACGCGCTGTGGGCGTCTCGGGCACGGTGGACGTGCGGAAGGCGTACGAGCCCGAGCCGACCCGGTAGACGGCGGCCCCGTCCTCGGACCGGTCGAAGGCCACGCCGCCGGCCTCGGCCGCCGGGCCGCCGCCCTCGGTCACCCGCTCGGGCGGGCCCGGCACGTGCACCTCGGCGCGGGTGTTGGGCGGCACGACGACGTCGAGCGCGAAGCCGTCTGCGGCCAGCCGCCAGGAGATCTCCACCCCGCCGTGCCGGGTGCGGTGCGCGGTCCGCGCCCAGCCGACGCCCCCGCCCGGACGCGGGCGCACGACGATGTCGGCGTATCCCGGCGAGCCCGGGGCCAGGCCGCCGACCGTCCGGTACATCCAGTCGCCGACCGCGCCGTAGGCGTAGTGGTTGAAGGAGTTCATGCCCGGGTCCTGCAGCCCCCGGTGGTGGCTCCAGGAGTCCCAGCGCTCCCACATGGTGGTGGCGTCGCCGTGCACGACCGGGTAGAGCCAGGACGGGAAGGTGTCCTGCGTCAGCAGCCGGTAGGCCACGTCCAGCCGGCCGGTCGAGGTGAGCGCGTCCAGCAGGAACGGGGTGCCGAGGAAGCCGGTCGACAGGTGGCCGCCGCGGGCCTCGATGTCGGCCGCCAGCCGGGCCGCCGCCCTGGGCAGCTCGTGCTCCTCCAGCAGGCCCGCCGTGATGGCCAGCACGTACGCGGTCTGCGTGCCGCTCGCCAGCACGCCGGGCCCCTCGACGAAGGCCGCGCGGAACGCCCGGCGCACCCGCTCGTACAGGTCGAGGCAGGCGCGCTCGTCGGCGTCGCGGCCGAGCGCGGCGGCGAGCCCGGCGAGCTGCCTGGCCGACAGCGCGAAGACGGCCGTGCCGACGAGCCGCTTCGGGGTCTCGGCCCCGATCGACAGCCAGTCGCCGAACCCCTCCTCGGGGAACACCCCGCCGTCGGAGCGTTTGTCCAGGTAGGCCAGCCAGCGCAGCATCGGCTCGAAGCAGGCTTCGACCACCCCCGCGTCGCCGCGCAGCCGGTGCAGCGCCCACGGCAGCATCACCAGCGCGTCGCCCCAGCCGGGCGAGCCCGCCTCCTTGGCGTTGGGCGACAGGCCACGGCCCGACAGCACGTCGGGCACCACGTGCGTGACCGCGCCGTCGTCGCCCTGGACGTCGACCACGTCGGTCAGCCAGCTCCGCAGGAAGGCGGCGGCGTCGTAGTTGAACAGCGCGGTGGGGGCGAACGCCCAGATGTCGCCGGTCCAGCCCAGCCGCTCGTCCCGCTGCGGGCAGTCGGTGGGGACGGCCAGGAAGTTGCCTCGCTGCCCCCACACGATGTTGCTCTGCAGCCGGTCGAGCCGCTCGTCGGAGCAGGCGAACTCGCCCGCGGGCTCCATCGCCGCGTACGCCACCCGGGCCGTGATCGCCTCGGGGGCCCCGCGCAGCCCGGACACCTCGACGTAGCGGAAGCCGTGGAAGGTGAACCTCGGCTCGAACGTCTCGGCCTCGTCCTCGGCGCGGGGCAGGAACTCGTCCGTCGCGCGGGCCGAGCGCAGGTTGGCCAGGTGCAGGCCGCCCTCGTGGTCGAGCACCTCGGCGTGCCGCAGCACCACCGGGCGGTCGCGGCCGGAGCGGCCGGTGAGACGCACCCAGCCGACCAGGTTCTGCCCGAAGTCGGCGATCCACACGCCCGGCCGCGCCTCCCACAGCGCGACCGGCTCCAGCTCCTCCTGCACCCGGATCGGCGGCGCGACGGCCGCGGTCAGCCGGCCCGCGGGCGGGCTCGTGGGCACCGCGGCCGCCCAGCCGGAGTCGTCGAACCCGGGCGCCGTCCAGCCGAGCGGCTCGGCGGCCAGGTCCTGCCGCTCGCCGTTCTGCAGGTCGGCGTAGCGGATCGCGCCCGAGGCGGCCCGCCACTCGGGGTCGGTGCTCACCCGGGTGACGGAGCCGTCGTCGTGCAGGATCTCCAGCTCGGCGCGGAAGGCCAGGCGCCGGCCGTACTGGAAGGAGCCGAACCAGCTGATGTTGCCGGCGTACCAGCCGTCGGCGAGCAGCGCGCCGAGCGCGTTGGGCCCCTCCGACACCAGCGCCGTCACGTCGTAGGTCTGGTACGTGACGCGGTGCCGGTAGTCGGTCCAGCCGGGGGCCAGGTGGTCGGCGCTCACCCTGGTGCCGTTCAGGTGCACCTCGTAGACGCCGAGTGCGGTGGCGTACAGCCTGGCCCGGCGCACGGGCGACGGCACGGCGAACTCGCGCCGCAGGTAGGGGCTGGGCCGGTCGCCGATCGGCTCGCGGCCCAGCGGCGGGTCGCCGTGCAGGCCCACCTCCTCGGCCAGCGGCCAGCCGGCGTCGTCGTAACCGGGCTGCTCGAAGCCCTCGTCCGGCCGGTCGCTGGCCCGCCACCGGCCGCCGGAGGTGACGGTGACCGCGCTCTCCCCGGCGACCGGGACGAGCTGCGGCAGCGCGGGCCGTCCCTCGACCACGACCTCCAGGCGCACGCACACGCCGGTCCCGGTGGCCCGGACGGCCAGCACGTTCTCGCCCGAGGCGACCAGGTCGCCGGCGTCGGCGACGAACGCGCCCTGCCTGATCTCCCCGGCGACCGGCGCGCCGTTGAGGTACGCCTCGACCTCGGGACCGCCACCGCCGATCACCAGCCACGCCGACAGCGGCCTGGCCCCGCCCGCCACGGTGAAGCGCGTCCGGAACGCCCCCGTCTCCGCGGGGGACGGGCCCAGCGGGCCGGCGACCCAGACGCGCGGCACGTTCTCCAGCGACGGCAGCCGCTCGGACCCGGGCACCACCGGCGTGCCGATCCAGCCGGCCGTCCAGCCGGTGGCGTCGCCGAGCCCGGTCTCGAACCAGTGCGCCGGGCTCCAGCCCGTCCACGCGCCGCTCTCGTCGGCCACCTTGACCCGCCACTGGTAGCGGGTGCGGGGCCGCAGCGCCGGGCCCCCGTAGCGGACGTCAAAGGTGGCGGGCGAGTTCACGACTCCGCTGTCCCAGACTGGCTCGGCCCCGTCCGCGGCCGGGTCGCACTCACGGCCCACGATCAGCCGGTACGCGCTCTGCGCCCGCCCGCGGCCGTCCCCGGTGATCCGCCAGGAGAAGTCCGGCGCACCCGCGTCGAGGCCCAGGGGCTCGGCCAGTCCTTGCACGCGCATGTCGGTCACGGCGAGCTGCATGAAGAGGGCTCCAAGGGGAAGAAGTTGAAACATTTCAAGTACAGCGCACCGTAAACAGCCCAAGGTGCTCCCGTCAATGCTTGGGGCTCAGGAGGACACACAGGCGTCGTTTAACTGAAACATTTCAACCGGTAGACTGATCTCCTCTGCCAGGTGACCAGAAGGGCTGCCCACCGGTGACCGACATCCACAAGCCGGCCGAGCGCCGCCGGCTCAGCATGGTCGACGTCGCCGCACATGCCGGCGTGTCCGTGGGAACGGTCTCCAACGCGCTCAACCGGCCCGAACTGGTCGCCGAGCGCACGCTGCGCCGGGTGCGGGCCTCCATCAAGACGCTCGGGTTCGTGCCCAGCGCGCCGGCCCGCCAGTTGCGCGGCGGCTCCGGCCGCTCCGTCGGCGTGATGGTGCGCGACATCGGCAACCCGTTCTTCAGCGAGGTGCTGCCCGGCATCGAGACCCGGCTGTCGCAGGAGCAGTTCCTGCTCGTGCTCTGCAGTTCCAGCGACTCGATCGAGAAGGAGACGCACTACCTGCAGATCCTGGAGCAGCACCGGGTGCCCGGCATCCTCATCACGCCCGCCGGGTCCGACATCTCCCACCTGGTGGAGCTGCGCCGGCGCGGCATCGGCATGGTGCTGCTCGACCGGCCGGGGGCCGACTCCCAGCTCTGCGCGGTCGCGGTCGACAACGTCAGGGGCGGCGAGCTGGCCGGGGCCCATCTGCTGTCGCTCGGCCACCGGCGCATCGCCTTCCTCAACGGGCCGCCGATCGTGCGGCAGTGCGCCGACCGCCGGGAGGGGCTGGTCAAGGCGGTGCGGGCGGCCGGGCTCGACCCCGGCGAGGTGATCACCGAGATCACGCTGTCCGGGCTGACCGCCCACGAGGGCGAGGCGGCACTGGAGCGGCTGCCCCTGCGCAACGGACCCACGGCGCTGTTCTGCGTCAACGACATGGTGGCGCTGGGCGCGCTGCGCGGCCTGGAGCGGCGCGGCGTCGGCGTCCCGCACGACATGGCGATCATGGGCTACGACGACGTGGAGTTCGCGGCGCTGCTGTCGCCGTCGCTGACCTCGGTGCGCCAGCCCAAGCAGCAGCTCGGCCAGGCCGCCGCCGAACTGCTGCTCACCGACGCGCGCGGCGACGCGAACCACTGGCATCAGGAGATCGTCTTCCAGCCGGAGCTCATGGTCAGAGCCTCGACAGCCCCCTAGCGACGTTTCAAAACGACCTGGCGCAGGAAATCGGGTCTTGATCGGCGGCCGACTCCGCTGCATGGTTGAGACGTTTAAATTCCTGGAGGTCTCATGCGCTGGGTCATCCGTCTCGCCACCGTCGTCCTGTTACTCCTCGTGCCCGCCGTCCCCGCCACCGCCACCGCCACCCCGACCACCGACGCCATCACCGACGCCGCCGCCGCGCTGCCGTACCCGACCCGGTCCGACTACCGGATCAAGGGGTTGCAGCCGGACTTCTGGCCCGACAAGAACGAGATCGCCGGCAACAACACCGGCGGCGTCGCCATGAACCTCATCTGGGCCGACTGGGAGCCCAGCGTCAAGGCGCCGCCGTGCGCGGCGGGCGCGCAGGAGTTCGGCGGCCGGTGCTACACCGTCAGCTCCGCCGTGGACGCCGCCATCAAGGACTGGACCGAGCGCGGCCTCGTCGTCACCGCCGTCGTCTACGGCACCCCGGCCTGGGCGCGCCAGGGCCGCGTCTGCACGCCGGCCGCCCCCGGCTTCGAGATCTTCTGCGTGCCGAACGACCCCGCCGACTACGGCCGCTTCGCCGGCATGCTGGCCCAGCGCTACGACGGCCAGCACGGTCACGGCCGCATCGCCGACTTCGTCGTCATGAACGAGGTCAACAGCAACACCTGGTTCGACATCGGCTGCGGCCAGGGCACGGCGTGCGACACGACCGCCTGGCTGAACGCCATCGCGGCGAACTACAACGCCGCCTACGACGCCGTCATGGCCCAGCAGTCCACCGCGAAGGTGCTCACCTCGCTCGACCACTACTTCGGCACCGCCTACGACCAGCCGGCCGTGCACGAGGCCAAGCTGTCGGGCATGACCGTGCTCAAGGGCCTGGCGGCCAGGGCCGGCGGCCGGGCCTGGCGGGTCGCCTACCATCCGTATCCGCCGAACCTGCTGGCGCCGCAGTTCTCCGCCGACGACTTCCCCCGGGTCACCTACGGCAACATCGGCGTCCTGGTGGGCTGGCTGCGCCAGCAGTTCCCCGGCACGCCGTCGGCCTGGCAGGTGCAGCTCACCGAGAGCGGCGTCAACTCGCTGTCGCCGTCGTCGGAGGCCGCGCAGTCGTCCCAGCTCTGCAACACCTTCCGCAACGTGCTCGGCACGCCGGGCATCGAGAGCTACATCTGGCACCGCATGAGCGACCACCCGGACGAGACCGCCGCCGGGCTGGGCGTGGGCCTGCGGCGCAGCGACGGCTCCGCCAAGCCGGCCTGGTCCACGTGGGCGCTGGCCAACCGCTCCGACCTGTCGCCCGCGCAGCTCTCGTGCGGGTTCGAGCTCCTCCCCCACACCCAGTTGCGCCGCGGCTACCACGCGGCCAAGGGGCACGTGGCCAGCTCCCGGCTGCTGCCGCCCGGCTTCAGCCAGGAGCGCGTGTGGAAGCTGCTGCGCAACCCGGCCGCCTCCGGCACCGTGCCGCTCTTCGAGTGCAAGGTCGGCGACCACACCATGCTCACCCGTGACCCCGGCTGCGAGGGCCAGTTCCCGATGGGCCCGGTCGGTCACATCCACACCAGCCAGGTGGCGGGCTCGGTCCCGCTGTACCGCTGCCGCGCCGCGAGCGGCGACCATCTGGTCACCGACCAGGCCGGCTGCGAGGGCCTGACCAACGAGCAGCTCCTCGGTTACGCGCTGTCCTGACCCCGGCAATCGTCCCGCGCCCCGATCTCCGGCGGGAGCGCGGGACGGTCCTGGTCGGCGTCGTGGCGGGCCCGGTAGCGCGTCGGGCTCATGCCGGTGCGCCGCTTGAAGCGGGCGGAGAAGTAGAGCGGGTCGGGGTAGCCGACCTCCCTGGCGACCGCCGCGACGGGCCGGGTCGTCAGGGTCAGCAACTGGCAGGCCAGCGTGAGCCGCTGGGTCTCGACGTACTGCTGCGGGCTGGTGCCCAGGGTGGCGGTGAACAGGTGCGCGAACCGGGAGACCGACAGCCGGGCGATCCGCGCCAGCGCGGCGAGGTCGAGCGGGTCGGCCACGTGCTGGTCGACGTACTCGATGGCGCGCAGCACGCGCACGTCGACGCGGCGGGCGCGCGGGTTCTGGGTGTCGCACCACAGCAGGGCGGACTCCAGGCGGTTCATCGCGAACAACTCGTGCCGCTGCCTGCCGCTGAGGCTGAACGTGGCCGTCTGCCGCAGCTCCTCGGCGATCCGGCGTTCGAACTCCCCCACCGCGTGGATGCGGCCCACGCCGGGCGCCGGCTCCGGCCAGTTCAGCAGCGGCAGCCACTCCGGCCGCGGGTGGAAGTGCGCGAACACGATCTCCCAGCGGCGCAGCCGCGGCTCGACGCCGTAGTCGTGCGGCGTGCCCGGACGCAGGAGCGTGCTCTGCCCCGGCTCGGCCGCGAGCTCGCCCCGGCTGGTGCCGAACCGGCCGCGGCCGGAGACCGTGTGGATCAGCAGCCAGTCCTGGGTGCCGTGCCGCCGGAAGACGGCGTAGCCGTCCGTCTGCTCGAACGCGCCGGCCTGCACGCGGCCGGCCAGGGGCGGGATGAACGAGTCTGGCCGCGTGGCGGCGGGAGCAGTGACGGCAGGATCTTCCATGCGGACAGCAGGGCCTTCCATTGTCGATGGGGAGGTCCTCCCCGACGATCGACTGTATGTCACAGCTTGTTGCGGAATCCGCCTCCGACGCCCGTGCCCGTTACGACCGGCACGGCGTGGTCCACGTGCCGGGACTGCTCCGGCCCGAAGAGGCCGACGCCATCAGATCCGCCTTCACGACGCAGGTCGAGACCGATCGCAGCCTCGGCTGGGACGACCACGTGCCGGACGACGACCCGCTCAGCCGCTACCCGCGCTTCGTGCAGCCCCACCGTCGGCTCGACACCGAGGTGGGCCGGCTCGCCCGGCGCTGGATGCTGGACCCGCGCCTCGTCGGGATCGTCGCGGCGCTGATCGGGCCGCCGCTGGCCGCCCAGTCGATGTTCTACTTCAAGCCGCCGTCGGCGCGTGGCCAGGCGCTGCACCAGGACAACCTGTTCCTGCAGGCCGCGCCGGAGACCTGTCTGGCCGCCTGGATCGCGATCGACGGCTGCGACGCGGCCAACGGCGCGCTCCAGGTGGTGCCCGGCTCCCACACGTACGAGCTGGAGTGCCCGCAGGACGCCGACACCACCGAGTCGTTCACCTCCAAGGCGGTCTCCGTGCCTGCCGGCCTGACAGCGGTGCAGACCGAGATGGCGGCCGGTGACGTGCTGTTCTTCCACGGCAGCCTGGTGCACGGTTCGCGGCCGAACACCACCGCCGACCGGTTCCGGCGCTCGCTCATCTTCCACTACGTCCCGGCGGCCAGCCTGGAGATCGCCCGCTTCTACCAGCCGCTGCTGACTCCCGCCGGGGCGGAGCACACGATCGACGCGGCCGTCGACGGCGGGCCGTGCGGCGCGGGCTGGCAGCCGGTCGCGGCGCACTGAGCCGGACGCCGTCCCCGGCGACGGGCGATCGTGGCCGGGGACGGCGCTCGCGGACGGCCCGTCGCCGAAGGAGC
Source organism: Nonomuraea sp. MG754425 (assembly GCF_021699195.1). Classification (GTDB taxonomy): domain Bacteria; phylum Actinomycetota; class Actinomycetes; order Streptosporangiales; family Streptosporangiaceae; genus Nonomuraea. Next base: position 36,543 of record NZ_SSXE01000049.1, read on the forward strand.
GCCATCACCGCGACCGGGCCGATGGAGGTCCAGGGATATCACGTTTGTGGCGCTGGAATCGGCTGGTAATGCGTCTGTCGCCGGCCCGGCGCGGTCGCGGTGGAGACGTCACGCATTTGTTCTCCGTTCCGGAGCAGGTAACCCAGCGGTTTCGATCAGCAAATAAACCACATCCCGGTATATCAACGGTATGTCGCACGTATTTCCTGGCAGGCCGCTTGACCCGCAGGTGGGAGGCGGTAGGAGGGTTGTCCGATTTCACACTCGCAAGTTCGTGAAATTTACCTATTGCCGGGTATATGAGTATTTAGTTAGATAATGCGACATGAATAAACGTGACGTCCGTACCGGCGATCCCGACCTCGACCGGCTCATGACGGAGTTCCAGTCGGATTCCCGGGAATTCGCGGACGTCATCGGCCTGACCGATGACGTCGTCGGCCAGGCGGCCAGCCGGGACGACAAGGTGCGGGTCCGGGTCTCGCCCTCGGGACAGATGCTCGCCCTGCACATCGACCCCCGGGCGATGCGGCTGGCCTCGCAGGACCTTGCGGAGATCATCATGGACCTGTCTCGGCAGGCGACCGAGGACGCGGCCCGCCGCGTCATGGACGTCGCCCGGCCCTTCCTCCAGCAGGACGAGCGCGGCAGCGAGCCCGGCCGCCGCCGCTGACGAGCGCCTGGGCCAGGAACGGGGCAGGTCCGCTCCTGGCCCAGGCGCCCGTCAGATCCTCGGGATGAGGCTGCGCGTGCCGTGGATGATGAACTTCTGGTACATCTCCTCGGCCGTCAGCCCGTGCTCGGTGCCCGGCAGCGGGTTGTCCCCGTGCTGCGCGTCCAGGGTCATCGAGTACGCGGTCGAGGCCGTCAACCGGGGCAGGAAGTTGCCCGTGTTCAGCACCGTCCCGTTCGGCAGCGTGACGTTCGTGGCGACGGTCCGCAGACCGGGCACCCTGGACATCAGCGCGCCGAGGCCGTCGGCCACCCCATCGAAGACCATGTTGGCCACGAAGTGCTCACGCAGCGTCGTCAGGTTGTGGTCCAGCGACCGCACATCGTTGCCCGACAGGTCGGTCTTGACACCGCCGACGTAGTTCAGCGCCAGGGGCAGCAGCACCTGCCCGCTCGCGTACGCCAGGCTGTCGGCCACGTAGTACGTGAACATCGGCAGCAGCATGAGGACGAAGCGGTTGGCGGTGACCTTGAGCAGGAGCGCCCGCCGCGTCATGATCATCTTGAGCAGCTTCCAGGTGAGCACCTGGTAGCCGATGGTGAACATCATGTCCATCGTCATGATCCAGCACAGCACCCGCAGGGCGTGGTTGATCTTCTCGATCACGTCGGCGTAGGCCCGGCAGGCGTTGGCCATGTCCCGGTACTTCAGGGAGATCCCGAGCACCGCCGGGCCGAACTGCTCGTTCCAGAACGCCTTGAACGCGTCGACCTCGGGAGCGGAGCTCTTCTCCCAGACGATCCCGGCTTGGGCGTTGGCCGCGATGAAGCTCTCGTCGATCGCGTCGGCGATCTCGTCGAGCACGTCGGCGGCCGCGCGGATCTGGTCGGGGTCGCCCTCCAGATAGGAGACGCCGAACAGCACCTCCGGGGCGAGGATCCCGGCGGCCCCGGCGCCGGCCATACCACCGAGGGCGACCTTGGACGCGAGTCCGAGGGCCACGTTCTCCTCCTTCTCAGGCCAGCTCGACCGGCGTGGTCGGCACGGCGACCTCGTCGTCCTCGCGCTTGGCGAACTCGACGAGCTCCTTCACGAAGGCGTTCTCGTCGACCATGCTGGCCCAGTCGGCCGCCTCCACGTTCGTGCTCATCGACACGACCGCGGTGCCGATCGCCTCGTACGCGTCTCGGAGGGTGCCCAGGATCTTGCTCAGGTCCTCGTACGCGCCGTCGAAACCGGGATGCCCGTCCTGCCCCCGCCGGAAGATCTTCGCCGCCTCGTCGGTGCCCGGGTCGCCGAAGTATGGGATCAGCACCTCCATCTCCGTACTGATCCGACCCACTTTGCGGGCGAACGCGACGCCCTGGTCATGGATCTCCCCGCCGCTGCTCTCCATGCTCGCGTGGTCGATCTTCAACGATGGTCACCTCCGTGAACGGTCCCCTATCGCCAGTCTCTGTACTGATCATTACCGGAAGATGACCATGTGATTTCCATTGTGCATTCAGCGATGAATCGAGACCGGAGGGACACGCGGGACCCACGGGACGTCAGCCGGTGACTTCGTCCATGCGCAGGAACTCGGTGATGCGCAGCGGCCTCGGCGGGCGGGCCGCCGTGGCGGGCATGGCCTCGAACGCCTCGTCCCGGCCGACGATGCGCGGGGCGGCGAGCTCCACCTCCCTCCCGCCGATCCGCAGCCGCGCCTGGCCGGCGGCCAGGATGTTGCGCGCCCAGTCCGAGCGCGAGCCGTAGACCAGGACGAACAGGTAGCCGCCGGGGACCGGATAGGCGTCGAGCGGCGTGCGGTACGTCGCACCGGAGACGCGGCCGACGTGGATCAGCACCGGCCACTTCCCACCGGCGATCGCGCGCGGGTTGAACACCCGCTTGTTGATCTGCCCCCACCATCTCGGCATCGGCATCGGGATCTCCTTCCCGCCCCGGCGAGCGGGGCACGGGATCGTTGGCTTACACCCGTAAGGCGGCTTACGCTGGTAAGGCTGACTTACGCCTGTAAGCTTGTCAACCCGTCCCCAGCCCTGGAGCCGCCCGTGTCCGCGTCACCCGAATCCCCGCCGCCGAGGCGACCGCTCAGCAGGGACCGCGTACTGGAGGCCGCGATCCGGGTTGCGGACCGCGGCGGCGTCGAGGCGATCACGATGCGCCGGGTGGCACAGGAGCTGGGCGTGGAGGCGATGTCGCTCTACCACCACGTCCCGAACAAGGACGCGATCCTCGACGGCGTGGTCGACGCGGTGTTCACGGCGATCGAGTTGCCCGCCGAGCGGGCGGACTGGCGCACGGCGGTCGGCGGGCGCGCCCGGTCCGCGCGCGCGGTCCTGGCCCGCCATAGCTGGGCCCTCGGCCTCCTGGACTCCCGCCGCACGCCGGGACCGGCGACGCTGCGCCACCACGACGCCGTCCTCGGCGTCCTGCGCGAGGCCGGGTTCACGCTGGCGATGGCGGCGCACGCCGTCTCGCTCATCGACAGCTACGTCACCGGGTTCGTCCTGCAGGAGGCGAGCCTGCCGCTGACGACGCCGGGGGAGGTCGAGGAGGTGGCCGGCGGCATCCTCGCGAACCTGCCGGCGGACGGGCTGCCGCACCTGAAGGAGATGATCACCGAGCACGCCCTGCGTCCGGGCTACGACCACACGAGCGAGTTCGGCTACGGCCTCGACCTCATCCTGGACGCCCTCGAAGCCCGCCGCAGTACTTGACGAGATACAGCAAGTACTTGCTAAAGTTCGTCAAGTGAACACCGCTGAGCACGTGGAGCTGGCACGCGAGCTGATCCGCCTGGTCGAGACGCGGGTCGTCGATCCGCTGGAGATCCTGCTGGACCAGGGCGACGACCTGGGCGACGACCTGGGCGGCGAGCTGCGGGCGCGGCTGCGCGTCCAGGCCGAGGTCTGGGCCGCGCAACTGCTCGGCCCGGACGACCGGACGGCCGTCATGACGTCCGCGCGGCTGATCGCCGCGCTCTTCCCCGGCGACGGCCCGTTCGACCCGCCGGACGACTGGTGGCGCACCCCCTTCGGACGTGCCGTGGCCCGGCGGGCGGGGCACCCCGGAGCGCGGGCGGTGGGTTTCGCGACCGCGGCGGCGATGCTCGGCATCTCCCGGCAGGGCGTTCACGACCTCGTCAAGCGCGCGAAACTCGACCGGCACCCCGACGGCGGGGTGACGACCGAGTCGATCCGCGCCCGGCTCACCATCCCCAAGGAGCAGCGTGTCGCAGCACGACCGCACCATCACTGACCACACCGTCCCCCTCGCCGTGCGCGACCACGGCGGCGACGGCCCGCCCGTCCTGCTGCTGCACGGCCTGGGCGGCACGCTGGACGCCTGGACGGAGGTCGCACCGGCGCTGACGAAGGCGCACCGGGTGGTCTCCGTGGACCTGCGCGGCCACGGCCTGTCCGGCGACGCCCCCTGGGAGTGGGACGCGGTCCTGGCCGACGTCGAGACGGTGGCAGCCCGCCTGGACCTGGGCGCTCCGGCGATCGTCGGCCATTCGCTGGGCGGGATGCTGGCCGTCCTGTGGGCGACGCGCCACCCGGAGTGCCCGGCCGTCGTCAACCTCGACGGGCTGCGTTCGGCCGAGAACGACCCGGCCAACTATCCCGGCATGGACCCGGCCGCGCTGGAGCGGGAGCTGGCCCAGCTCAAGGCGATCTTCGACGCGCAGGAGGCGGCGATGGGCCGGCCGCTGCCGCCCGAGCAGGCCGCCGCGCTCCCCCCGCGCTCGGTGACCGTCGTGGGCGGTGACAGTTACCTGCGTCCGGGCCCGGAGCTGCTGGCCGCCGTCCGCTACTCGCCGCTGTTCCGTGACACGATCCCGTCGCTGCCCGGGGTGCGCTGCCCGGCGCTGGTGGTGCTGCCCACCCAGGACCCGCCGGGCATGCCGGGCGGCGAGCTCATGGCGGCGCTGCGCCGTGGGGTGCGCCGCGACCTGGCTCCCGTCACCGAGGCGCACCCGCACATCCGGGTCGTCGAGCTGGCGGCCAGCCACAACATGGTGCAGGAACGACCCGGTGAGGTGGCGGGGCTGATCGTGGAGTTCCTCGGCTCGCGGGAGTCCGCCGCGACCCGCTGATCGGGCGAGTTGCCCGGGCCCACGGGCCTCCCGTTCTCCGGTCAGCGGCGGCCCGGGACGAGGTGGGCGGCGCGCAGTTCTTCGGCGGCGAGTGCGGCGTACTGGTGGGCGCCGTACTCGGACAGGTGGGTGTTGTCGCCGTTGATGTCGGTGAGGTAGATCGGCTTGGAGCCCTCGGGGCCGAGGGATTCGACGAGTTGCCGGGTGCGGGCGGTGAGGTCGATCAGCGGGACGTTCTCGGCGGCGGCGACCGCCCTGGTCTCGGCGGGCAGGTTCACGTCACCGTGGATGATGAGGCCGAGGTCGTTGAGCCGGCTGCCCTCGAAGCGGCGCCGCACGATCGAGGTGACCAGCACCGGACGGCCGCCCCGCTCGCGCACCCCGGCCACCATGGCCGACAGGTTGGCCCGGAAGTCCTCGGCGGTGGTGCTCTTGTCGTTGTGCCCGAACTGGATCAGCACCAGATCACCACGCTGGATCTGCTGCTGCAACGCGGGGAAGAACGCCTCACCGTTCAGGAAGCTCACACTGCTCTCCCCGCTGTCGGCGTGGTTGACCACCGACAGGCCACGCCCGAGCAAGGACGGCAGCGCCTGGCCCCACCCGAAGTACGGGTAACCGTCCTGGTCACAGGCGGTGGAATCACCGGCGATGAACAGACGCCGGGGCCGGTGCGCCGGTCGCAGCACGATCTCGGCCACGCGCGGGGCGGGGCCGTCGAAGGTCAGCGTCAGGCCGGGGGTGCCGACCGGGCCGGTGGGCTGGCCCTGGGGTTCGCGGACGTTGACGGTGAAGGCACGCCGGGCGAACGCACCCGCCTCGGTGGCGGTGACCGGCACCATCGAACGCCTCGTCTCGGCGTGCACCGAGGTCTGCGCGGCGGACGCCGCGTCCCCGAGCACCACCGTCACGTCGTAGTCGCCGGTGGGGACGTCGAACGTGCAGACGATCGGCGACTCGCCGGTGCAGTGCGACGCCAGGTCCTCGCCCGGCCGGGACCGCCCGTCAGCGAGGGCGAGTGGACTGATCGTCAAAGGGGCGAGCAGGGCGACGGTGGCGAGCAGGATGCGGTGTCTCACGGGGGGCCTCCTGGGTAAGCGCTTTCCGAAGGGGTGCGGAACTGCGGTTCGACGGAGAGGTGAGGTCGGCTGCCGATCGGCCCGGCGTCGCAACATGTGCGAGATCTGCCGGACATCTGGATTTAAACGGTTTCTGCCGTATTACGCAAGATAGATCGCTCGATTCCATCGACGGTCTCTGTATCCATGCAGGTAAAGAGAGAATCGACGGTCGGGGTGCCTTCTTGGGTCACCAGTTCAGATCGCACGCGTGAAAGCGGTTAAACCTTGCCTTCAGCCTGGTCGCCCACCTGCCCGGCCGCGTCGGCGTCGCCGAGCCCGGCGACCAGCTCGCGCAGCAGGCCGGCGAGCTGGTCGCGGCGCTCCGGCGCGAGGTGGCCCACGAGACGGTCCTCGGCCGTGAGCAGGCCGGAGACGACGCGGTCGAGCAGCGCGCCGCCCGCGTCGGTGAGGGTGACGGCACGCGCGTGGTAGCCCGACCCGGCGGTGGCGCGCTCGACCAGGCCGTCCTTCGCCGCCCGCGCCACCCGCTGGGTGATCGCGCCGCGCGTCACCATGCACGCTTCGGCGAGTTCCCCCGGGCTCATCCGGTACGGCGGCCCGGAGCGGCGCAGCGTCGAGAGCAGGTCGAGGGTGGCCACGTCCACGCCCAGGCTCGCGAGCAGGCGGCGGCGCTCGTCGCCGAAGGTCTTGGCCGCCCACCAGATCCGGGTGATGATCCCGATGGACTCCACCGGGACGCCCGGCAGCTCGCGCCGCCAGGCGTCCTGGATGTCGTCGGCGCGGTCGCGCGGCGGCTCACCGGCCACGTTCGGCCCCGCCGTTCACCTGGACGATCTGCGCGGTCACGTACCCGCCGCCGGGCGAGGCGAGCCAGTGCACGGTCTCCGCGACGTCCTGCGGGGTCCCGGCGCGGCCGGTGTGCGTCTGGCCGACGAGCCGCGCGCGCCGCTCGTCGCTCATGCCGCCGCCGAAGAACTCGGTGTCCTCGACGAACCCGGGCGCGACCACGTTCACCGTGATGCCGCGCGGCCCGAGGGCGGCGGCGAGGTCGAACGCGTACGGGTGCAGGGCCGCCTTCATGGGGCCGTACGAGTTGCCGCCCGAACCGCGCAGGGCGGCGATCGAGGAGACGAACACCACCCGGCCGGACGGGTTCAGCAGATCACGCAGCGCCTCGGTCGGCAGCACGGACGTCAGCACGTTGGCCAGGAAGTTGTCCGTCCACCGCTCCGCGACGCCGCCGCTGCCCTCGGCGTTGCCGCCCGCGTTGTTGACCAGCACGTCGATCGTGCCGAACCGGTCGGCCAGGACGGCACGCACCCGCTCGACCTGCTCGGGGTCACTGAGATCGGCCGGCAGCGCGGTGCCACCGATCTCGGCGGCGGCCTTCTCCAGCACGTCGGCGCGGCGGCCGACGATCACCACCCGGTCGCCGTCGGCCGCGAACCGCGCCGCGATCGCCTTGCCGATGCCGGTGCCGCCGCCGGTCACCACCGTCGTCCTCGCCATCTCGATCCCCTTAACTTTAGGTCTAAAGTCACTCTACCGCCGCCAGGAGCCGATTGACCGGGCGACGGCTCGCCGATTATCTTTGCTCTTAAAGCTAATTTGGCAACAAAGAGGAGATATCGTCATGCCCCATCTCACGGTCCGGGCCATGGAGCCGCAGCTCCAGGGCAACGAATCAGCCCTCATCGCCGCGCTGACCGAGGCGGTGGTCAGCGTGTACGGCGAGTGGGCGCGCGACATCGCGGTGATCCACCTGGACGGCGTGCCCGCCGGACGGTGGGGCCTGCGGGGCGAGCCGGTGGACGAGGCCGCGCCCGCCGTCCTGTTCGGCATCCGCGAGGCGGCGCTCACCCGTCCCGACAGCGGGGAACTCGCCGCCAGGCTGGTGCGCGCGGTCACCGACGCCGTCGCCGGCGTCCTCGGGGCGCACCTGCGTGACGCCGTCACGGTCGAGCTGGTCGCGACCCCGGCCGGCCGCACCGCGATCGGCGGCGTGATCGTCGACGCCTGATCTTCATGACAGCATGATGACGCCATAGCCGTCCGCCCCGGCGCTTGCGATGGCGTCATGATGATGCCATCATGACGCCATGGACCTTGCGCCGTATGTCGATCACCTTCGCCGCGAGCTGGCGCTCGCCGCCGGGGCGGGCGGCGAGGAAACGCGGGCGCTGGCGGAGCGGCTCGCCTCCACGCTCGAATCGGCCACCCGGCTCGCGCTGCTGGAGGCGCTGTCAGCCGCCGCGGACGAGATCACCCACGACCTCGCGCCGGGCTCGGTCGAGGTGCGCCTGCGCGGGCGCGACCCCGCCTTCGTCGTGACGTCACCGCCGAGCATCCACGCGTACGCGGAGGAGGAGGGCGAGCCCCCGCCGCCGCCTCCCCCGCCCCCTGCCCCGGACACCGAGGAGGGCGGCACGTCCCGGATCTCGCTCCGGGTTCCCGAGCACCTGAAACCGCGCATCGAGGAGGCCGCCGCCGGCGACGGGCTGTCGGTCAACGCCTGGCTGGTGCGCGCCGTCTCCGCCGCGCTCGACCCCGGCGACGCGGGCCGCCGCTCCGCACGGCGTCCGGCCCAGCAGAGCGGCAACCGCTACACCGGCTGGGTGCGCTGATGACCACCATCCACGACAGGGGAACCGGCATGCCGACCTTCGACACCCCCGCGCCCATCGTCGTCGTCATCGACGCGGCGAACGCCACCGTCCGGATCAACGCGGGCGAGCGCGCCGACACCGTCGTCGAGGTGCGACCGAGCAGCGAGCACAACGACGCCGACGTGCAGGCGGCCCGGCACACCGAGGTCGACTGCGCCGACGGCGTGCTCACCGTGCGGGCCGGCGTGGCGCAGGCCGGCGCGGGCTTCGGCTGGGGCCTGTCGTTCGACAAGCTCGTCGAGTCGCCGTCGAACTGGGCGCGCGCGCTGCTGCTCGGCTCCGGCTCGGTCGAGGTGACGATCAGCCTGCCGGCCGGCTCCCGCCTCGACGTCAAGGCGGCGGGCGGCCTGCTGTGCCGGGGGCCGCTCGGCGAGGTGGCGGCGACCACGTCCCACGGCGACATCCGCGTCGAGCAGGCGGGCCGGCTGCGGGTGCGCAGCACCTACGGCGACGTCTCGGTCACCCGCGCGTCCGGGCACGCCGAGGTCACCACGACCCACGGCGGCATCCACCTCGGCGAGATCGACGGCACCGCCTCGGTCAAGACCTCCCACGGTGACGTCCGTCTCGGCGAGGTGACCGGCGAGCTACGGCTCAACAGCGCCCACGGCGACATCAGCGTCGACCGCGCGCTGGCCGACGTCACCGCCAGAACCTCCTACGCCGGGCTGGCGATCGGCGAGGTGGTGTCCGGCTCGATCGTCATGGACACCACGGGCGGCGGCCTCGACCTCGGTGTCCGGGAGGGCAGCGCCGCCTGGCTGGACGTCAGCTCCACCTACGGCACCGTCGACGTCTCCCTCGCCGCCGCCGACGCCCCCGGCCCGTCCGGACCGGTCGTCGAGGTGCGGGCGCACACCACACACGGCGACATCGCCATCCACCGTTCCTGACAAGCGAGGAGAATCTCATGGCTGACGCGATCGTCGCCGAGGGCCTGGTCAAGAAGTACGGCGGCGTGACAGCGCTCGACGGCATGGAGCTGAGCGTCCCCGAGGGGACGGTGCTCGGGCTGCTCGGCCCGAACGGCGCAGGGAAGACCACGACCGTGCGAATCCTGACCACCCTGCTCGAACCGGACGCCGGGCGCGCCACGGTGGCCGGCTACGACGTCGTACGCGAGGCCGCCGAACTGCGCGCCCACATCGGCGCCTGCGGCCAGTACGCCGCCGTCGACGACCACCTCACCGGCGCCGAGAACCTGGAGATGATCGGCCGCCTCTACCACCTCGGCGCCGCGCGCAGCCGGCGGCGCGCCCGCGAGTTACTGGACCGCTTCGACCTGACCGACGCGGCCGACCGGCCCGCGCAGGGCTACTCCGGCGGCATGCGACGCCGGCTCGACCTGGCCGGCGCGCTGGTCGCCGACCCGCCCGTGCTCTTCCTCGACGAGCCCACCACCGGGCTCGACCCCCGGGCCAGGATCGGCCTGTGGGACGTCGTCGCCGAACTCGTCGATCGGGGCACGACGGTGCTGCTCACCACCCAGTACCTCGAGGAGGCCGACCGGCTCGCCGACAGCATCGCGGTGGTCGACCACGGCCGGGTGATCGCGCGCGGCACCGCCGACGAGCTGAAGGACCAGGTCGGCGGCGACCGCATCCAGCTCTCCCTGACAGACACGGCCAGCCTGGAGAGCGCCGCCAGGACACTCGCCCCGCTGGCCGTCGGCGAGATGCGGATCGACGCCGCCGCCCTGCGGGTGACGGTCCCGGTGACCGGCGGCGCCGCCGCGCTCACCCGCGCGCTCGGCCACCTGGCGGCCGAGCGGATCACCGTGAACGACGCCGGCCTGCGCCGGCCCACCCTCGACGAGGTGTTCCTCAGCCTGACCGGGCACCGGCCCGACACGAAGATCGAGGAGAGCGTCCGATGAACGCCCTGCACCTGGCCGTCGCCGACGGCATGACGATCGCCAGGCGCAACGCGCTGAAGATCCGCAGAGCCCCCGACCTGCTGGGCGGCGTGGTGATGCTGCCCATCGTGTTCGTGCTGCTGTTCACCTTCGTCTTCGGCAGCATGATCAGCCTGCCCGGCATGTCGTACGGGGAGTACCTGCTTCCCGGGATCTTCGTCATGACGATCGTCTCCAGCGGGCAGATCACCGGCTACACGCTGACTCAAGACCTGCGCAAGGGCGTCTTCGACCGGTTCCGCACCCTGCCGATGTCGCCGTCGGCGGTGCTCACCGGGCAGACCGTCGCCGACGTGATCATGAATCTGACCAGCATCGTCACCATGGCGCTGGTCGGGCTGCTGGTCGGATGGCGCATCCACTCCTCGCCCGTCGAGGCCGCGCTCGGGTTCCTCATGCTGCTGCTGTTCGCGTACGCGTTCTCGTGGGTGACGGCGACGGTCGCGCTGGCCCTGCGCACGCCGGAGGTCTTCAACAACGTGGCCACGATCATGTCGTTCCCGATGGTGTTCCTGTCCAACGCCTTCGTCGACAGCACGCGCCTGCCGGGGCCGCTGCGGCCGATCGCCGAGTGGAACCCGGTCTCGACGCTCGTCCAGGCCGCCCGCGAGCTGTTCGGCAACACCAGCCCCGCCCTCCCCGTGCCCGATGCCTGGCCGCTGCGGCACGCGGTCCCCGTGTCGCTGCTCTGGTCGGTCCTGCTCCTGATCGTGTTCGTGCCGCTGGCCACGCGGCTGTACCGGAAGGCGGCCGGCCGATGAGCGCCGTCTCCGACCTGGATCGCGAGCACGCGGTGGAGCTGGTCCAGCAGGCGTACGCGGCCGGGCGGCTCAGCGCCGCCGAGCTGGACGTGCGGCTCGGGCAGGCGCTCACCGCCGTCTCCTCGCCCGAGCTGGACCAGGTGGTCGCCGACCTGCCGGGCGAGGAGGAGGTCCGGCTCGCCTCCCTCGGCGGGCAGCTCAAACGCACGGGTGACTGGCAGGTGCCGCGCCGGCTGCGGGTCGACTCGGAGTACGGCCGGGTGCGGCTCGACCTGTCCAGGGCGCACGTGCCGTACCCGGTGATCGACATCGAGCTCCACCTCGCCTACGGGGGCGCCACGATCATCCTGCCGGCCGGCGCGAGCGTGAACACCGACGGCGTGCGGGTCCAGTGGGGCCAGGTGGTCTGCAAGGCGGCGGGCCGGCCGGGCCCGGGCGGGCTGCACGTGCGCGTCACCGGCGACCTGCCCTACGGACGACTGGTCATCCGCACCGCACGCGGATGACACGGGGGCTCGGCACGAGCCCGGCGAGCCCGGCCGGTGCGGCACGAGGGCCCGGCACGGACGCTCGTCAATATCGCGTCAGGAATCGCGGACCGCGCGTCCGGATCGTGTAGCGATCCCCGATCGCCCTCCTCGAACGGCTCTAGCGTCTGCCCTGTAGCCCTTCTCCAGGAGGAAGCAGATGTCTGAGCCCCGATTGTGCGTCCCGGTCAAAAGCGGCGCGTGCGCCCTGACCCTGAGGCTGTTCCGCACCGCCGCGGGCCGGCGGACGGCGGTCGCCTTCACCTCGCCGCTCAAGCTGGCCAAGGTGCTCGGGCCGGGGCAGCCGTGGGTGCTGCTCACCGCTCCCGCGCTGCGTTCCATGGTCGCCGAACTGGACGTCGCCGGCATCGTCACCGACCCCGCCGGGACGATGAGACCGCGCGCGGAACAGGTGTCGTGACCCACATCACCGGGGGCGGGCGGCGCGTACGGGAAGCAGCGATGAGTTTTACTGGTTGAGGCGGTCAGTACGGGTATGACCACTGCTTCGTATGAGACCGACGGCCGCGACACCGGCCACGACCGCCTTTCCACCGACAGCCCTGAACGAGGTGCCGTGCCCAGCCCACAGTCCGAGTCACGTGCCAAACCGGCGGGTGCCGCCCAGGGCCGCACGCCGCCCGTGATCCGGCTGCTGGTGCTGGCCACGTTCGTGGTCATCCTCAACGAGACGATCATGATCAACGCGATCCCCCGGCTGATGAGCGCCCTGCACATCACCGAGCAGACCGCGCAGTGGCTCTCGACCGCCTTCATGCTCACCATGGCCGCGGTCATCCCGGTCACCGGATGGTTCCTGCAGCGGGTGCCGACCCGGGTGGCGTACGCGACCGCGATGGGCGCGTTCCTGGCCGGCACGGCGCTGGCCATCGTGGCGCCGTCGTTCGAGGTGCTGCTGGGGGCCCGCATCATCCAGGCGTCCGGGACGGCCGTGATGATGCCGCTACTGATGACCACGCTCATGCAGGTGGTGCCCGCGGAGGACCGGGGCCGGGTGATGGGCAACCTGAGCCTGGCCATCTCGGTCGCGCCCGCGATGGGGCCGACGGCCTCCGGGCTGATCCTCCAGTTCGGGTCCTGGCGGCTGCTGTTCGCCGTGGTGCTGCCCATCGCCGCCCTGATCACCTGGCGCGGCCTGAAGCGGCTGGAGAACGTCGGGGAGACCGAGGTCAGCACCGTCGACTGGTTCAGCGTGGTGACCGCGGCGGCCGGGTTCGGCGGCCTGGTGTACGGGCTCAGCAGGTTCGAGGGCGGGGAGGCCGGCGTCGCCGCCGCGATCGTGGTGGCCGGGCTGGTCTGCATCACGGTCTTCGTCCTGCGCCAGCTCTCGCTGCAGAAGCGCGGCGTGCCGCTGCTGGACCTGCGCACGCTGCGGCACCGCACCTACACGGTCGCGCTGATCATGATGTCGGTGGCGTTCATGTCGATGCTCGGCTCGATGATCCTGCTGCCGCTGTACCTGCAGAGCGTGCGCGGGCTCAGCGCCCTGGAGACCGGGCTGCTGGTGATGCCGGGCGGCCTGGCGATGGGGCTGCTCGGCCCGAGCGTCGGGCGGCTGTTCGACAGGTTCGGCGGCCGGGTGCTGGTGATCCCCGGCGCGATCGGGATCATGCTCGCGCTCGCCGGGTACACGCAGGTCTCGATGACGATGCCGTACTGGCAGATCCTCGCGCTGCACGCGCTGCTGTCGGTGAGCCTGGCCGCGACCTTCACCCCCGTGTTCACCCTCGGGTTGGGGGCCGTCCCGCCGCGGCTCTACTCGCACGGCAGCTCGATCCTGAGCACGTTGCAGCAGGTCGCCGCGGCTTTCGGCACCGCGCTCGTGGTCACCGTGATGAGCGCGCGAGCCACCGTCCTGACCGAGCGGGGTGTCACCGAGACGCTCGCGAACCTCGACGGCATGCGACTGGCCTTCATCATCGGCGCGGTGCTGTCGGTGGCGGTGGTCGGCACGGCCCTGCTGCTGCCCGCCCGCGCGGCGAACGCCGTGGCGCCGCAGGCGCACTAGGAGAACCAGTTCGCGCCGAGTTCCTGGATGCTCCTGCTGCCCCGGGGCACCAGGAGCGCCTCGCTCAGCACCTGGTTGACGTGCTTGGTCTCGTTGACCATGGCGAACAGGAAGAACGAGCCGCCGTCCGCGGTGCGGAAGCCGAAGATCGAGCCGTGGCCCGCGAAGGTGACGTAGAGGCCCTTGTTGACCGCGGGGAACGCCTTGCGGCTGAAGCTGTCCTTCGCCAGGCGGTAGCCGGAGGCGCCCTCCTTCTTCTTGTTGTTCCAGAAGTTCAGGTACTCCTTGGCCACGGCCCGCGCCACGGTCTCGCTGGGCTCGCCGACGTGGCCGCCGGCGTCGAGCCGGGGCCGGGGCAGGCGCTGGCCCCAGTGGATCGGGGTCGCCACGGCCAGCTTGAACGGCTGCCCGGGAGCGCGGAAGAAGCCCAGCACGTGCGGACGGGCGTGGCCCTTGGTGTCCTGGTAGGTCGCCTGGGCGATGAACCAGTCGCCGATCGCCGGCTGCTTGCCGGGCGGGGGCAGGTAGACCGCCGGGGTGCCGGTGAGGTTGATCGGCTTGTGGCCCGGCTTCTCGTCGAAGGTCTCGTGGTTGCGTTCGAGTACGCCCTCGTGCAGCGCCGCCTCGACGAACAGCCCGTCGAGGCGGTCGTTTCGCGTCCACCACTTGCGGGTCTTGAGGGTGGCGTTGTAGCGGCCCACCCACTCCCGCAGGGCCTGCCCCGCCTGGGCGGCGGTCAGCGGCGGGCGGGCGGCGGGCGCGGTCGGGGTCGGGCTCGGGGTCACGCTCGTGCTCGGCGCTGGTGACGGCGCGGCCTGGGCCGTGGTGGTGGCG
>NZ_SSXE01000481.1 GCF_021699195.1 Nonomuraea sp. MG754425
TCGACCTGCTGCACCGCGCCCGCCGTGGCGACCTCTACGTCTACCCTCACTCCATGACCCGCCCGGGTGGTGGCATCCAGAGCAGCGATCTCGTGGCGCTCTCCGAGCGTGGCCTCACCCTGCTGGGGCCGCGCAGCGGTAAGGGCCGCCAGGTACAGCTCACCAGGCGTGGCCACGCGCTGGTCATGAGCTTGGCCACCGCGCGCTCCGGCACTGAAGGAGCCTGATCAATGATGGCCGCCATACGAGACAAGATGACGATGACCCATGAGGCGTTCCTGGAGCGCCTGCGCCGGATGGCACAGCATCGCCACGAACGCTGGGACACGGTGCCCGGCTTGTACGGTCCTGAGCCAGGCTGGGTGCTGGACGAAGCTGAACAGATGCTCGCCTACGTGAACGAGCTCGGGAGCCAGAACGGGCTACCGGCCGCCACGGTGCAGGAGGTGCTGCGCATCGAATCATCAGCCGCCGGCCACTGCGACTACCTCGACAAATACGCGCTCCGCTGCGCCTTCCTCGCGTTGGGCATGTGACCGGCTCGACGCAAGAACGCCATGGTGGTTGGCCGGCACGGCGCG
>NZ_SSXE01000482.1 GCF_021699195.1 Nonomuraea sp. MG754425
GACCAGCGGCCGGACATGACGTCCTGGGCGCGGGCGTAGGCGTTGGCCGGCTTGCCCGGGGTCGAGCAGTCGAACCTGCCGGTCTGCTTGCCCCAACTGCCCCCGGCGTACGTCCCGTTCCTGGTGGCCGTGACCGTGCCGCTCCAGAAGAGCTTGCCGGTGTTGTAGTAGATGAACAGCTTCACCTGGCCCAGGTTGAAGTGGCTGCCGTTCAGCTTCAGCCGGGGGATGTCGTCGGTGGAGGTGGTGGTGGCGGTGCCGTCGCCGTTGTCGGTGGCGCCCAGCCGGTACGTGGAGATCCACAGCTTGGCCGTGACCCGGCGGTCGGCGGCGGCGGCGTTGTCCCGCCGCGCCTCGTCGCGGCTTCGCGGGCCGGCGCAGACGTCGTCGCCGGCGAAGGCCTCCCGCCACACCATTCCCTGCACGCAGGTGTGCGGGCCGAACGCGCCCGGGACCCAGTTCATGTACTTGAGCCGGTTCTCCACCGCGGTCCGCTCACGGACCTTCGGGGTCACGCAGACGTGGTCGGCGGGCCGCGCCTCCCGCCAGACGAAGCCGGCCAGGCAGGTGTCCG
>NZ_SSXE01000483.1 GCF_021699195.1 Nonomuraea sp. MG754425
TCCCCGTACCGGCGGTGGCTCCGGCGACCGGCGCGAGGGTGGTTACGGTGGCCGCCGTGAAGGCGGTTTCCGTGACGACCGCGGCCCCCGTCGCGAGGGTGGTTTCCGTGATGACCGTGGTCCGCGCCGTGAGGGCGGTTTCCGTGACGATCGCGGGCCCCGCCGTGAGGGTGGTTACGAGAGCCGTGGTCCGCGTCGTGAAGGCGACGACCGTGGGCCGCGTCGCGAGGGTGGCTTCCGCGATGACAGGGGACCGCGCCGTGAGGGCGGTTTCCGTGACGATCGCGGTCCCAGGCGTGAAGGCGGGTTCCGCGATGATCGCGGCCCGCGCCGTGAAGGCGGGTTCCGGGATGACCGGGGTCCTCGGCGCGAGGGTGGTTACGAGAGCCGGGGTCCGCGTCGCGAAGGCGACGACCGTGGGCCTCAGGGCGGCGACCGTCGTCCCTTCCGCGATCGGGACGATCGGGGTCCGCGTCGTGAGGGTGGCTACGGCGACCGCGGTCCCCGTACCGGCGGTGGCTCCGGCGACCGGCGCGAGGGTGGTTACGGTGGCC
>NZ_SSXE01000484.1 GCF_021699195.1 Nonomuraea sp. MG754425
GCCAGGTCTCAAACCGGTTCCCTGCCCGCCACTCACCACCGTGACCGCGCCCACAAGAACGCCGACCATGCTCTCGTGGAACATCGGATGGCGCACGTCGCGCGGCAGCTCGCTGGCATCTCCGGCGACGCCGCGCAATGACGCTGCCGCCGCTCATCCTCGACACCGGCGTCCTGGTTGAGCTGGCGCGCGGTGACCTCAACCTGATGGAGATGGTGACGCGCTGGGACGAGCAGGGCCAGCCGATGGTCATGTCCGTCCGCGCCGTGGCTACAGCCGCTCGAAACGCCGACTCCAGGGACGTCACCGACCTGCTGCTCGGCATCGCCACCATGGACCAGATCACGGTGGCCGGGCTACGCGAGACCGAGCACGGCATTGCCCTGGCCTCCATGCTTGAGCGGACCGATCTCGACTGGGGCGACGCCCACGTCGCAGCCCTGGCCGACACCTCGGTCTGCCCGATACTCACGCTGGAATGCTCCCATTGGACGACACGGACGGCTGCAGTCCGTGCTTTCGACGAGCCGCTCCACAT
>NZ_SSXE01000485.1 GCF_021699195.1 Nonomuraea sp. MG754425
CTGCGCTCGGGTGCCACCGTCATGGTCGAGGCGGACGAGCTCGGCGAGGTCATGCTCGGCCCCGACGAGGTGATCGTCAACGAGCAGCCCCGCTCGGGCTGGGCGGTGGAGACCGGCGCCATCGGCACCGGCACCGGCGAGACGGTGGCCCTCGACCTCGAACTGACCGACGAGCTGCGCCGCGCCGGCCTGCTGCGCGAGGTCATCCGCCTGGTGCAGGAGGCCCGCAAGTCGACCGGCCTGTCCATCACCGACCGCATCCACCTGTGGTGGACCGCCACCGGCCCCGACCTGGCGGCGGCGCTGCGCTCGGAGGGCCACGTGGTGGGCGAGGAGGTCCTGGCGACCGGCATCACGGAGGGCACCGCCGACGGCCTCCCGTCCCACTCGGACGCCGACCTCGGCCTCACCTTCCAGCTCCGCCGCGACTGACCGTCCGGCCCGAGCGGGGCTGCTCGTTGACGATCACCTCGTCGGGGCCGAGCATGACCTCGCCGAGCTCGTCCGCCTCGACCATGACGGTGGCACCCGAGCGCAG
>NZ_SSXE01000486.1 GCF_021699195.1 Nonomuraea sp. MG754425
CCGGCGCGTCATGGGGCGCTTCCTGATCAGCAGGACGGTGAGGGCGGCGAGCAGCAGCCACGCCGACGTCATCACGATCAGCCACGTCCAGCCCGCGTGGTCGTACACGATCGCGCCCGCCGTGCCGCCCGCGCCGCTGCCCAGGTAGTAGCAGAGCGTGTAGAGGCCCGCGGCCCGGCCCCGGGCGGGCGGCGGCGCGTCGGCGGTCACCCAGGCGTTGGCGATGGCGTGCGCGGCGAAGAACCCGGTGGTCAGCACGGCGAAGCCGATCGCGATCACGGGCAGCGACGGGTGCGCGGTCAGCGCGGACCCGGCCACCGTCACGACCAGCGCCGTCACCAGCGCCCCCGTCCGTCCCAGGCGGGCGGCCAGCCGTCCGGCGGCGGCCGAGGACGCGGTGCCCATGGCGTACGACAGGAACACCAGGGACGCGGCGGCCGGCGCGTCATGGGGCGCTTCCTGATCAGCAGGACGGTGAGGGCGGCGAGCAGCAGCCACGCCGACGTCATCACGATCAGCCACGTCCAGCCCGCGTG
>NZ_SSXE01000487.1 GCF_021699195.1 Nonomuraea sp. MG754425
GCCATGCGATCGGCGTGCGTCTCCTCCTCCGACAACCGCTCACCCGCGAACACCCGAATCAAATCATGGAACCGATACTGCACATTCAACCCAACCCCCACCACCTCCAACAACTGCGCATCCACCAAATCATCAAGCACATCCTGCGCATCCGCCAACGAACACGCCAGCAACGCCGCACCCGTCCACCCCGAAAAAACCCGCGCATGCAAAATCGCCAACCGCCGAAACAAACACCTCGCCGCCACCCCCAACCCCTCATACGTCAACGACAAACTCGCCCGAATCCCCATATCACCATGACTCAACTCATCCAACCGACGAGCCTCATCACCCAACCGATCCACCAACTGCCCCACCGCCCAATGCGGCCGAGCAGCCAACCTCGCCCCCGCAATCCGCACCGCCAACGGCAACCGACAACACAACTCCGCCAACGCCACCGCCGCCTCCGGCTCCGCCCCCACCCGATCCACACCAGCAATCCGACCGAACAAATCCACCGACTGCCCCGCATCGAACAACCCCACATCC
>NZ_SSXE01000488.1 GCF_021699195.1 Nonomuraea sp. MG754425
CCTTCGCCGCGAGCGGCGTCCCCCCGTTCGGGACGGGCTCCGTGCCGACCCTGCTGCTGCGTATCGTCAACGATCCCCCTGATCTGGGCGATCTCCCGGGCCCGCTGCGGGAGCTGGTGGTGGCCGCGCTCGCCAAGGACCCGGCGCGCCGCCCCACGGCGCAGGCCCTCATGGACGCCCTGAGCACCGGCACGACGATCGTGCCACCGCCTCCCGCCACCGTCTCCCCGCCCGCGAACCAGAACACGGACGCGGACGCCCGCTCCCGCCCGGCGGCCAGGTGGCCCAGACTCGTGGCGGCGGGGGTGGCCCTGGCCGTGGCGGCGGGCGGAATCTCGGCGGCCCTGGCCATGCGCGACGACCGGCCCGCCGCCACCGGCCCGGCCACCTCCCCGGCGCGCCCGGCGCAGCCGGCCACCACCGGCCCCGCCGGCGACACGAGTCACACGGGCAACCCGCTGCGATCCGCCGATCCGGTCACCTTCTACTCCCCGCAGGAGCCGGGCGCCGCCCGCCAGG
>NZ_SSXE01000489.1 GCF_021699195.1 Nonomuraea sp. MG754425
CGAGCACATCGCCATGAGCGTGTTCCGATTCGACTCCGAGATGCTCGTCACGCCCCACCTGGCCAAGCTCGTCGGGCACGACTCGCCGATGCTGCACCTACGGCGGTACCAGGAAGACGGACTGTTCGACCGGTTCACCTACCATGCCACTGAGCTGTGGAGTAACGGCCGTGATGTGTGGCAGCAGCCCCAGCCCACAGGTCAGATTCCGAGTGACTAACTGAGTGACGATCGGCCCGGGCGACCATGGACCTCAGGGGACCGCGCGGGACCATAATCCCAGGTAGGGGCGGGTATCAGTGCTGATCCCACCCCCTCATCATGTGCCTGGGGGTCAAGGGGTCGCAGGTTCAAATCCTGTCGTCCCGACCAGGTCCTTACCGGTCGATGAGGGTGTCACTCTTCTGGGTGGCACCCTTTCGCGCACCGTGGGTTGCCATCGATTCGCCCGGGTCGCTGCCCGTGGTGGTTTCCGGGTGTAGTGCAGGGGATCACTTCAGCCTGG
>NZ_SSXE01000490.1 GCF_021699195.1 Nonomuraea sp. MG754425
GCCACCGTCACCTCGGTGGCGGGGGAGGCGTCGATGAGTGTGGCCGTCCGGGCGATGACCGATTTGGCCCGGGGGGTGAGGGTGGCTTTGTCCACGGCGAACAGCACGTCGGAGGAGAGGTTGATCTGCAGGTCCTTGCCGTCGTCGGCGGTCTCTTCCGACTTGTCCAGTGATTCGGAGGGCAGGATGAGGCGGCGGGTGAGCGGGGTGACGGGCTCGGCGTCGGGGTCGGGGAAGTCGCCGGTGGGGGCTTCGTCGCTGATGGGCACGTCGAGCATCGGTGGTCCGACGGGGGTGACGACGGTGGTGGTCGCCGGGTTGCCCGACGGCGCGGGCAGTACCGCGTAGACGTCGATCGACTGGCCGGGGTCGATGAAGCGGCCGAGGTCGTCGCGCTTCACGTCGCTGCACAGGCAGGGGGAGCCGGCGGGCTGGTACGGCAGCAGCCAGGTGCGGGCCTGCGCGTCGAGGACGCCGATGCCGGAGGCCCATTTGATCTC
>NZ_SSXE01000050.1 GCF_021699195.1 Nonomuraea sp. MG754425
CGGCCGGGCCGCGTCCGATGATGTGCTGGCGGGCATGGCGGTGGCGCTGGCGTTCCCCGAGCGGGTGGCGCGCCGGCGCGGCGGCGGCTTCCTCATGGCCTCCGGCACCCAGGCCCAGCTCCCCGAAGGCTCCCGGCTGCGCACCGCCGAGTGGCTGGCCGTCGCGGTCGCCGACCGTCCGACGGGGTCGGCCTCGGCCCGCGTCAGGCAGGCCGTCGTCATCGACGAGGCCATCGCGAGGGCGGCGCTGGAGGTCACGACCGAGGACGAGATCGCCTGGCGGGTCCCGCCGGGCGAGCGCCGGGGCGACGTCTCCGCCCGCCGGGTGGAACGTCTCGGCGCGATCGAGCTGTCGGCCGTCCCGCTCAAGGACGCCGACGTCCGCGCCGCGATCCTGCACGGCCTGCGCACCGAGGAGTTGCTGACCTGGACGAGGCAGGCCAGGGAGCTGCGGGACCGCCTGGCGTTCTGCCACCGCGCCGTCGGCGAGCCCTGGCCCTCCATGGACGACCTCGTCGGCCTCGCGGACCGGTGGCTGGAGCCCGAGCTGTCCCGGGCCCGCCGCCGCGCCGACGTGGAGCGCATCGACGTCGCCGCCGCGCTCAAACGGCTCGTCCCCTGGAGCGAACGCCTCGACCGGACCGCCCCCGAACGCATCGAGGTCCCCACCGGCTCCGCCGTCCGCCTCGACTACTCCGGCGAGCAACCGGTGCTGGCGGTCAAGCTCCAGGAGCTGTTCGGCTGGCAGGAGACGCCGCGCGTCGCGGGGGTCCCGGTCCTCGTGCACCTGCTCTCCCCCGCCGGCCGGCCGCTGGCGGTCACCGCGGACCTGGCCTCGTTCTGGCGGGAGGGCTACCGGCACGTCCGCGCGGAGATGCGCGGGCGCTACCCCAGGCACCCGTGGCCGGAGGACCCGCTCACCGCGCCGCCCACCCGCCGCACCAAACGGAAGACGCCGTGACCCGCCGGCTCAGGCGGTGAGGTCGTCCAGCGTCGGGTGCTCCAGGACGGGGTGGCGCTCGCCGCCCACCCCCAGGTCCTTGAACCCGCTCGACGTGGCGACGCAGACCACGGGCCCGTCGAAGTCGCGCCGCAGCCGCCGGTACCCGGCCAGCCCGGCGGTGCCCGACAGCTCCTGCCACAGCCCGGCCCGCGCCAGCTCGCGCTGTGCCCGCCGCAGCTCATCGTCGGTCACGAGCACCGCCTCGCCGCCGCTGTCGCGCACAGCGAGGACCCCGCGGTGCCCGCCGACCGTTCCGGCCACCCCGTACGCGTCGGTGGGCCCCAACTCGACGATCGCGGCGGGCGCGCCCGTGGCCAGCGCCTTGGCGTGCGGCCCGCCGGCGGCCGTCTCGCAGCAGAACATCCGGGGCGTCCGCTCCGCCAGCCCCAGCAGCAGCAGTTCGGTGAAGCCCTTCCACACGCCGTAGAGCAGCTCGGCGTACCCGGTCGGGACGAACACCGCCGCGGGCACCTCGCCGAGCTGCAGGAACAGCTCGTACGCGATCGTCTTGTAACCCTCGGGCCCGAACGGGTGGCCGGTGTGCGTGACGGTCTGGTTGCTGACCGGGTGGTATCCCAGCCGATCGACGACCTCCCGCAGCAGCGGCCAGCGCCTCTCGGCGGGCACCGACACGACCTTCGCCCCGTACGCCCGCACGAACGCCTGCACGGCGGGCGGCGAGTCGGCCGAGGTCAGCACGATGGCGGGCAGCCCGGCGCGGGCGGCGTAGGCGGCGGCCGAGGCCCCGTGGTTGCCCGAGGAGGCCACGACCACGCCGGCCGCCCCGCCGGCCACGGCGGCGCTCACGGCGACGCGGTTGAGCCGGTCCTTGTGCGACCAGGTGGGGTTGCGCGACTCGTCCTTGACGAACACGTCGCCGAACGGCACCAGCGGGGTCCCGCCCTCGCCCAGGGTGGGCGCCGCCAGCGGCGGCAGCAGCGGTGACCAGCGCGCCAGGTCCGGGCCCGGGGCCTGCTCGAACAGGCGGCGATCGACCTTCGCGTAGTCGTAGACGACGTCCAGCGGGTAGGCGATCTCGTCGGTGCTGGTCCGGGGGCAGCCCCGCGTCAGCGGTGGGAACAGGGGGAACTCGGCCGAGGGGTCGCCCAGGGAGCGCTGGCGCAGGGCAAGCGAGGGTCCGTTCACGTGAATCGACCTTATCGAGCCTCGCAACCCTGCGGGAAAACCTGCACACTCTTCTCATGTTGTGGGCAGGCAGGTCCGCCATCGAGATCGCGACGGCCGTCCGGCACGGAGAGGTCGAGGCCACGACCGTCGTCGAGGAGCACCTCCACGTCATCGCGGAGCGGGATCCCGGGGTGGGGGCGTTCCGCCGGGTCAGGGAGCGGGCCGTGGACGAGGCGCGGCTGCTGGGCAGGCGGCGCGACCTGGCCGAACTGCCGCTGGCGGGCGTCCCGGTGGCGGTGAAGGACAACCTGGAGGTGGCGGGCGAGGCCACGCGCGGCGGGTCGGCCGCCACGTCCGACGTGCCCGCGCCGCGCGACCACGAGACGGTGGCGCGCCTGCGGGCGGCCGGCGCGGTGATCGTGGGCCTGACGAACCTGCCCGAGCTGGGGCTGGTGGCGTTCGGCGACAGCGTGTACGGCATCGTCCGCAACCCCTGGGACCCCTCCCGGACGGCGGGCGGCTCCTCGGCCGGGAGCGCGGCGGCGGTGGCGGCGGGCATGGTGCCGATCGCGCTCGGCAACGACGGCATGGGCTCGCTGCGCATCCCGGCGGCGTGCTGCGGCGTGCTGGCCGTCAAGCCGGGCGCCGGCCTGGTGCCCCCGCCGGCGAACGACTGGGAGCGGCTCACCGAGAACGGCCCGCTGGCCATGACCGTCCCCGATCTGGCGCTGGCGCTGTCCGTGCTGGCCGCCGACCCGGCGCTGGCGCAGGCGTGGCGCGGCGGGCGGCGGGTGGAGCCGCCGCCGCGCATGTTGCGCTCGGTCTGGGCGGACGACGACGAGGTGTGGGAGCCGCAGCCGCCGTCGGACAGCCCCGAGCCGTTCGACCTGCGGGTGGCCTACGCGCCCCAGCCGCTGCCCCCGGGCCTGCGGGTGGACGGCGAGTTCCGGGCGGCGGTGCGCGGGGCGGCCGAGACGCTGCGGGTGGCCGGGCACACGGTGGTGGAGCACGAGCGCAGGCTGCCCGCGTGGCTCGGCCCGGCCACGGTCGCGACCTGGCTGGTGCGGGCGGCCGAGTCGGCCGAGGGACTCGACGGGCTGGAACGCCGGACGCGCGGGCTGGCCCGCGCCGGCCGGGTGCTGCGGCGGCTCAGCCTGGACGGCGTGCGCGGCCGGGAGCGCTGGAGCGCGTACGGGGCCGACCAGTGGTTCGGCGACGCCGACGTGCTGATCATGCCCGCCCTGGCCACCGTGCCGCCGCGGGCCGGGCGGTGGGGCGAGCGCGGCTTCGTGCGCAACGCGTGGGCGAACATCGCCTACGCCCCCGCCACCGGCCCCTGGAACATGTGCGGCTGGCCGGCCGTCACCGTGCCCGTGGCGACACACTCCGGGGCGCTGCCGATCGGCGTGCAGATCGTCGCCCCGCCCGGCGGCGAGCCGCACCTGCTGGGCCTGGCGGCGCAGCTCCAGCGGGCCCATCCGCCGTTGCGGCCACCCGGCTACTCCTTCTAGAAGCATCGCTTATGGGGATCATCAGATCTATCTCTTGGACTTATGAGATGGGATCCGAAATCCTGACATACATGCTTTTCAAGAACGATTCCGGATATGACGACGAACGCCAGGGCTTCCAGCTTCTCGCCGCGCACCGGCCCGACCTCATCGTCCCCGCCGCCACCGCCGAAGACGTCCGCCGGGGCGTGGCCCACGCCGCGAGCCGGAACCTGCCCGTCGCCGTCCAGGCCACCGGCCACGGCCTGCCCGTCGCCGCCGCCGAAGGCGTGCTCATCACCACGAAGCGGATGGACGGCGTCACCGTCGATCCCGCCACCGCCACCGCCCGGGTCGAGGCCGGCGCGCGCTGGCAGGAGGTCATCGTGGCGGCGGCCCGGCACGGCCTGGCCCCGCTGTCCGGCTCGTCCCCCGGCGTGGGCGTGGTGTCGTACACCCTGGGCGGCGGGCTCGGCCTGCTGGCCAGGCAGTACGGCTACGCCGCCGACCAGGTGCGGGCCCTGGACGTCGTCACCGCCGACGCCGAACCGCGCCACGTGACCCCCGACGACGACCTGTTCTGGGCCCTGGTCGGCGGCCGGGGCAACTTCGGCGTGGTCACCGCGCTGGAGATCAGCCTGGTACCGGTCCGCCGGCTGTACGGCGGCGCGCTCTACTTCGACCAGGTGGAGACCGCCCTGCGGACCTGGCGAGACTGGACGCACGCGCTCCCGGACGAGATGACCTCGTCGATCGCCGTCATCCCGTTCCCCGACGTCCCCCAGGCGCCCTTCCCCGGCAGGACGGTGGCCCACGTCCGCATCGCCTTCAACGGGGACCCGGAGGAGGGCGAGGAACTCGTGCGCCCGCTGCGCGCGATCGGCCCCCGCCTGGCGGACACGGTGGGCGAGCTGCCGTACACCGGCACGGCCGCCATCCACAACGACCCCGAGCACCCGTCCGGCTACTTCGCCACGCACTCGCTGCTGCGCGCGCTGCCCGAGGTGGAGCCGCTGCTCGGCGTGCGCGGCGTGGTCGAGGTGCGCCACCTCGGCGGCGCGCTGACCAAGCCGCAGGGCGCGCCGAACTCGGTCGGCAACCGCGACGCCCAGTACCTCGCCGCCGTGCTCAGCCCCGGCCTGCCCCCCGGCGCCGACCTCGCCGCCCTGCGGCCGGCGCACGACGCGGTCGCGGACGCGCTGTCGCCCTGGGCCACCGGCGGCCAGGTGCTGAACTTCCTGTACGCCGGCAACGCCGGCCCCGAACAGGTGCGCAGGGCGTACGAGCCGGCCGACTACGACCGCCTGACCAGGCTCAAGACCGAGTGGGACCCGGCGAACCTGTTCCGCATGAACCACAACATCCCCCCGGCCTGAACCGGGCCGGAGGGACGCCGTGTGCGGACATCGGGCTCAGACGCCGATCGGATGCCAGACGGTCTTGGTCTCCAGGAACCGGGTCATACGGGTGATCGCCGGCTCGGCCGTCCAGTCCTCCTGGACGGGCCGCAGCACCCGCTTGAGGTTCTCCGCCGCCGCCTGCTCGCAGCTCAGCGCCAGGTCGGCAGCGGCGACGCCGGTCAGGTCGAGGGCGTTGACGTCCATGTGCGCCGCCAGCCACGGGGCCAGCTCGGCCTGCCGCCCCGTGAGCACGTTGACCACCCCGCCCGGCAGGTCGGACGTGGCCAGCACCTCGGCCAGCGTGATCGCCACCAGCGGCGCGGGCTCGGAGGCGACCACGACGCAGGTGTTGCCCGTCACGATCACCGGCGCGACCACGGACACGAGCCCGAGCAGCGGATCGGCGGGCGCCACCACGGCCACCACACCGGTCGGCTCAGGAGTGGACAGGTTGAAGTACGGGCCCGCCACCGGGTTGGCCGCGCCGTGCACGGAGGCGACCTTGTCGGACCAGCCCGCGTACCAGACCAGCCGGTCGACGGCGGCGTCCACCTGCTCCAGCGCGGCCCGCTTGCCGCCGCCGAGCTCCTCGGCGAACTGCGCGCGCCGCCCCTCCAGCATCTCGGCGACGCGGTAGAGGATCTGCCCCCGGTTGTACGGCGTCGCGCCCGACCAGCCGGCGAACGCCTTGCGGGCGGCCACCACGGCGTCGCGGGCGTCCTTGCGCGAGGCCCGCGAGGCGTTGGCGAGGAACTCGCCCTTGGCCGTGGTCACGGGGTAGGACCTTCCACTCTCCGAGCGCGGGAACGCCCCGCCGATGTACAGCTTGTAGGTCTTCTTGACGGACAACCTACTCATCGCCCCGCCCCCTCCACGTGGACTCCTGCGACGTCTGGACCGGCGCGAAGATCTGCCCGCACCGGCTCACGCCGCAGCGGTGGGCGTACCAGCCGGTGCGTACGGGCCGGCCGGACCTGGCGAATGCGTGCCCCCGGGTCGCCTGGGCGCGCCGCGTACGGCGGCGGGGACGGCGGTGCTCACACGGCAAGGTATGCCTCCAGCCCGGCCCGTCCGCCCTCACGCCCGTACCCCGACTCCTTGTAGCCGCCGAAGGGCGAGGCCGGGTCGAACTTGTTGAACGTGTTGGCCCAGACCACACCGGCCCTGAGCCTTTCGGCCAGCCACAGGATGCGCGAGCCCTTCTCGGTCCACACCCCGGCGGACAGCCCGTACGGCGTGTTGTTGGCCTTCTCGACGGCCTCGGCGGGGGTGCGGAAGGTCAGCACCGACAGCACCGGCCCGAAGATCTCCTCCCTGGCGATGCTGTGCGACTGCGCCACCCCGGTGAACAGCGTCGGCGGGAACCAGAACCCCTTGCCGGGCAGCTCGCAGGCGGGCGACCAGCGCTCGGCCCCCTCCGACTCCCCGAGGTCGCTCAGCCGCCGGATCCTGGCGAGCTGCTCGGCCGAGTTGATCGCGCCGATGTCGGTGTTCTTGTCCAGCGGGTCGCCCAGCCGCAGCGTGCCCAGCCGCCGCTTGAGCGCGGCCAGCAGCTCCTCCTGGACCGACTCCTGCACCAGCAGCCGCGACCCGGCGCAGCACACGTGGCCCTGGTTGAAGAAGATCCCGTTGACGATCCCCTCCACGGCCTGGTCGAGGGCGGCGTCGTCGAAGACGATGTTCGCGGCCTTGCCGCCCAGCTCCAGGGTGAGCTTCTTGCCGGTGCCGGCGACCGCCCTGGCGATGGTCCGGCCGACCTCGGTGGAGCCGGTGAAGGCCACCTTGTTCACGTCGGGGTGGGCCACCACGGCGGCGCCGGTCTCGCCGGCGCCGGTGACGATGTTCACCACGCCGGGCGGCAGGCCGGCCTGGCGGCAGATGTCGGCGAACAGCAGCGCGGTCAGC
This sequence comes from Nonomuraea sp. MG754425, assembly GCF_021699195.1. Lineage (GTDB taxonomy): Bacteria > Actinomycetota > Actinomycetes > Streptosporangiales > Streptosporangiaceae > Nonomuraea. The sequence continues at coordinate 6,927 of NZ_SSXE01000050.1, forward strand.
GGCGTCGTCTCGGCCGGCTTGAGCACGACCGTGTTGCCGCAGGCCAGCGCGGGGGCGATCTTCCAGGCCAGCATCAGCAGCGGGAAGTTCCACGGGATCACCTGCCCGGCGACCCCGAGCGGCGTGGTGCCGAAGCCCGCGTGACGCAGCTTGTCGGCCCAGCCCGCGTAGTAGAAGAAGTGCGCGGCCACCAGGGGCACATCGACGTCGCGCGACTCCCTGATCGGCTTGCCGTTGTCGAGCGACTCCAGCACGGCCAGTTCCCTGGCCCGCTCCTGAATGATCCGCGCGATGCGGAACAGGTACTTGGCGCGCTCGGCGCCGGGCAGCGCGCTCCAGACGCCGAACGCCTTGCGCGCCGCCCGTACGGCGCGATCGACGTCGTCGGAGGTGGCGGTGGCCACCTCCGCGAGCGTCTCCTCGGTGGCCGGGTTGACGGTCTTGAACGGGGTGCCCGAGCCCTCGACGAACTCGCCGTCGATGAACAGCCCGTAGGCGGAGCGCAGATCGACGACGTCGCGTGACTCGGGGGCCGGTGCGTATTCGAACATCGTCTAGTCCCGGGTGAAGTATCTGTGCATCACGCCTGCCAGCCTAGACCGTCAGATCAAGTGCTCAGAGGGCACGTCGAGGGCAGGGGAAGGCGTTCGGCCGTTCTTGGGCTCAGCCGCGTTCCCGGACAAAGTGATCGTCAGGACGTCGGGCACTCCCGGGTGCTCTTCGCGACGGCCTCCGGCGACATCGGCGCCGGGTTCGCGAAAAGGCTGGCCCTACCGGGTTCGGTGAGATAACCACCGTGGACGAGCCACGAGTCGCGCACGTCACCAGGGCTGAGGTCAGCAGTCTCCGTCCCGGGGACGCCCGCGACGAAGACCTCGCCGATCGCCAGCCCGCGTTCGGTCAGCATCTGCCGCACCTCGGCGAGAGACTTGTTCAGATAGGGGACGCAGTGCATGGGCTCGCCCTTGGCGTCGAAGGCCCCGCCGCTGCGGTAACGCTCGCCCGGCCTGGCGGGACGGCCGACGTCGATCTGGACCTTGTCCGTGAACCCCACCGGGATCTTCACCCCGATCATGCAACCGCCCAGCTTGTCGCAGGCGCCGGGCGCGTCTATCCCCTTGATCCGCTCGTCGACCTGGTGATCCGGCCGGGTGGAGAAGACCTGGCCCTCGAAGGCGGGTGAGGCGGGCAGCACCCTGAGCGAGACGTCGAGCCCGACCGCCCGCAGTTGCGCCTCGTAGTTGCCGGGGTCGGCGTAGAGGTCCTTGATCTGGATGACGTAGTAGCCGTCCTCCTGCCTGATGTCGAGCGCCGCGACCGGGGCGGGGCCGCCGAGGCCCGACGGCAGCACCCAGCTCATCGCCAGCACGCCGGCGACCAGCACGCCGACGGCCGGGACGGTCAGCTTCCAGCTCAGCCGCCTGCGCCTGGCCGGCCGCAGCGGCGGGGGTCCGGCCATGATCTCCCGCATCAGCTCACGTGCGCCGTCGCTGACGCCGGGCGCGGGCTCGTCGGCGAACCGGGCGACGATGTGGTCGATGTCTGCTCTCATGACTGGCCTTCCGCGAGGGCGACGGCGTGCGCGCCGTACCGGGTGAGGTCGAGTTCGGCGGCGGCGAGCTGCTTGGCGAGCCGCTTGCGGGCACGGTGCAATCTGATCCGCAGGGCTCCCCGTGAGCAGCCGAGCACCTTGGCGATCTCCGGCTGGCTCAGCCCTTCCCAGGCGACCAGGGCCAGCAGTTCCCTGTCCTGGTCCGGCAGGCGTTTGAACGCCTGGTAGGCGGCGTCGGAGTCACGGTCCGGCATCGAGTGCGCCCAGTCGGCGGCCTCTTCGCGCAGTCGTGTGGCCAGGCCGGCTCGGCGGCTCTGGCCGCGGTGGTGGTTGGCCAGGGTGCGCCTGGCCACGCCGTACAGCCAGAGCCTGGCCTCGTCCCCGTCGGGGATGTCGTCGATGCGGCGCCAGGCGGTGGTGAAGGTCTCCGCGATCACGTCGGCGATGTCGTCGGAGGAGTCGGTGCGGCGCCTTACGTAGGTGGCGATGGCGCCGTAGTGCGCCAGGTAGATCGCCTCGAAGCGCTGTTCGGGCTCGGGTGGCCCCATGGGGGAATTCCTTCCGGTGGACGGCTACACCCGAGGAGATGTCCGGCTATTCCTTGATGTTTCACCCCTTTCCGGGATGTTCAGCGGTGTCCACGAGTCGCCCGGCCTGCGCGGAGCCGTATATGCGTCAGTCGAGGGTGAAGTAGTCGGGCCCCGCGTACCGGCCGGTGGCCAGCTTCTCGCGCTGCATCAGCAGGTCGTTCAGCAGCGAGGAGGCGCCCAGCCGGAACCAGTCGGGCGTCAGCCAGTCGTCGCCGGCCGTCTCGTTGACCAGCACGAGGTTCTTGACGGCGTCCTTGGTGGTGCGGATGCCGCCCGCCGGCTTCACGCCGACCTGGCGGCCGGTCGCCTCGCGGAAGTCGCGCACCGCCTCCAGCATGATCATTGTCACCGGCGGCGTGGCGGCCGGCGACACCTTGCCCGTGGAGGTCTTGATGAAGTCGGCGCCGGCCAGCATCGCCAGCCAGGACGCCCGCCGCACGTTGTCGTAGGTGGACAGCTCGCCGGTCTCGAGGATCACCTTCAGATGGGCCGCCCCGCAGGCCGCCTTCACCGCGACGATCTCCTCGTAGACCTTCAGGTAGTGCCCCGACAGGAACGCGCCCCGGTCGATCACCATGTCGATCTCGTCGGCCCCGGCCGACACCGCCAGCGCGGTGTCGCTCACCTTGACCTCCAGCGAGGTGCGTCCGCTGGGGAACGCGGTGGCCACCGAGGCGACCTTGACGCCGGTGCCGCCGAGCGCCTCGACGGCGACGGGGACGAGGTCGGGGTAGACGCAGACGGCCGCGACGGAGGGCGCGCCGCCACCGGGACGCACGGCCTTGGCGCACATCGCGCGCACCTTGCCGGCCGTGTCGGCCCCCTCGAGCGTGGTCAGGTCCACCATCGAGATGGCCAGGTCGATGGCCTGCGCCTTGGCCGTGGTCTTGATCGAACGGGTGCCCAGCATCGCCGCCCGCTGGTCCGCGCCGACCCGGTCAACCCCGGGCAGGCCCTGCAGGAACGCTCGCAACGCCGCGTCGGACGAGGCGACGTCCGCGAGCGAAGTAGTCACAGTTGCCACCTGGACAGCATCCCCGACCAGGGCCACTACCTCCAAACCGGGCCACCTTAGGGCGCCGGGGCCCGGCTTCTAGGTATGCCGGGGGCGTTCTGCGGCCGGAGATAAGGCATCCACCCGATGCGGTGGGACGGGCCTTAGCCCGAAGCTTAAGGGTGTCGGCAAACGACACGAAATATGCGAAACATCAGGAGAAATGCCATGCATCCCGAGATCGAATTCGAGCTCATGAAGAACCAGGCCGGCGAGCTGCGCAAGGCCGCCGCCGAGCACCGGCGCGTACGCGAGGCCGAGCGGGCCAACAAGAGCGAGCGCCGCTCGTTCTTCGGCAAGCGCCGTTCGTCATGACCACCCCACGAGAGCCCGGCCGCAACCTCGCTCGCGGCCGGGCCTCAATACCCCCTTAAAACCGTCGAAAGCATCGGATGTTGCATGACATGCTGGATGACATGCGGGGACGATCTGTCAGTCCCGTCTTCGTCGGGCGGGAAGAGGAGCTGACGGCTCTGTCGGAAAGCTTCGACGAGGCCAGAAAAGGCACCGTGACGGCCGTCCTGCTGGGAGGCGAGGCCGGGGTCGGCAAGACCAGGCTCGTCCAGCGCTTCGCCGAGCAACGCGCGGCGGACGGCGCCCACGTGCTGCTCGGGGGCTGCGTGGAGCTGTCCACCGAGGGTCTGGCGTACGCGCCCTTCACCGCCGCGCTCCGCCAGCTCGTCCGCGAGCTGGGCCCGGCGGCCGTCGCTGGCCTGCTGCCCGACGGCGCCGAACGCGACCTGGCCCGGCTGCTGCCCGAGTTCGGGGAGCCCAACGGCGACGGCGAGACCGACACCGGCCGCGCCCGCCTGTTCGAGCAGATCCTCACCCTGCTCGAACGCCTCGCGGACAACCGGCCCACCATCCTCGTCATCGAGGACATCCACTGGGCCGACCGCTCCAGCCGCGACCTCATCGCCTTCCTCAGCCGCAACCTGCACTCCCCGCAGGTGCTGATCGTCATGACCTACCGCTCCGACGACCTGCACCGCCAGCACCCGCTCAGGCCCGTGCTGGCCGAGCTGGGCCGCGTCCACGGCGTGCACCGCCTCGACCTGCCCCGCCTGTCGCGCGACGAGGTCGCCCAGCAGATGACCGCCATCCTCGGCAGACCCCCCGAGTACGGCAAGGTCGAGAAGGTCTACGAGCGCAGCGAGGGCATCCCGCTGTTCGTCGAGGCCATGCTGGAGAGCGGCGAGGAGGCCACGTTCCCCGACTCCATGCAGGACCTCATTCTCGCCTCCGTCGAGCGGCTGCCCGAGGAGACCCAGCGCGTGCTGCGGGTGGCCGCCGCCGGCGGCAACCGGGTCGGCCACGCGCTGCTGGCGGCCGTGAGCGGCCTGTCGGACATCGAGCTGGAGACCGCGCTGCGGCCCGCCATCGCCCGCAACGTGCTGCAGATCGCCGACAACCGCGCCTACGTCTTCCGCCACTCCCTCATCCGCGAGGCCGTCCACGACGAGCTGCTGCCCGGCGAACACCAGCGCCTGCACGCCAGGTTCGCCGAAGAGATCTCCAAGAACCGCGCGCTCGTCCCGCCCGGCCGCGCCCCCGTCGAGCTGGCACACCACTGGTACGGCGCCCGCGACGACCGCTGGGCGCTCATCTCAGCCTGGGAGGCGGCGCGCAAGTCGTTCAAGGCGTTCGCCTACACCGAGGCCGTCCCGCTGCTGGAACGTGTGCTCATGCTCTGGGACCGGGTGCCCGACGCCGCCGAGCTGATCGGCGCCGACCACACCGCCGTGCTGGAGAAGGCCGCCTCGGCCGCCAACTCCGGCGGCGAGGTGGACAAGGGCCTGCGGTTCGTCAAGGGCGCGCTGTCCGAGCTGGACGAGACCGGCGAGCCCGTCCGCGTGGCCCAGCTCCTCGTGCGCCGGGCGGGGCTCAAGAACTCCAAGCACCAGCCCGGCGTGATCGACGACCTCCGGCACGCGCTGCGGCTCGTCCCCGAGGACAGCATCGACCGGGCCGAGGTCGTCGCCTCGCTGAGCCGCCACCTGATGCTGCGGGGCAAGATCGAGGAGGCGACCGGCCTCGTCGGCGAGGGCCTGCGCCTGGCCAGGGAGTACGACGACCGCTGCCTCGAAGGCGACCTGCTGCTGAACCAGGCGCTCGGCCACTCGCTGAACGGCGACACGGAGACCACGATCGCCGTCAACGACGAGGTCCTGCGCATCGGCCACGAGGAGGGCTCGGGCCGGATCCTCACCCGGGCGATCGGCAACCGCATCGACGCGCTGCTCGACATGGGCCGCGAGGACGAGGCCCTGCGCATGTCGGAGGACGGCTGGCGGGTCGCCAAGGAGTACGGCCGGCTGCGCGGCAGCGGCACGTTCATCGCCAACAACTGGGCCGAGGCGCTGGAGGTGCTGGGCCGCTGGGACGAGGCCATCGAGGTGGTCGAGAACGCGCTCAGCCACGGCCCCGTCCTGCGCACCCGGTTCGCCCTGCTGCGCGTGCGCGGCGACATCGCCATGGCCAGGGGCGAGCGGCAGTTCGTCGAGGCCCTGCTGTCGGAGATCGGCGCGTTCAAGGACCGCTCGGAGGAGTTCGTCCAGGACATCATCAACAACGCCCGCCTGCGCATGACCTGGTACCTGACCTCGAACCAGCCCTGCTCGGCGCTGGAGGAGGCGGAGCGGGTGCTCGAGCGCTACCAGCCGAGCAAGGCCATGCTCGGCTGGCGGCTGCTCGCCCAGGTGCCCGACGTATGCGACGCCGCCCAGGTCAGCGAGCCGGACCGGGCCGCGGCCGTACGCCGCCAGGCCGCCGAGGTGGCCGCCGAGCTGCGGGCCATCGGGCCGGTCGTCGAGGCGTACCGGCTGTCGTACTTGGGCGACTTCGACGCCTCGGCGGCGGCGTGGAAACGGCTCAAGCGCCCGCACAACCAGGCCAAGGCGCTGCTGAAGGCGGCCGGCGTGGCCGCCCGCGACGGCGACAGGGAGGGCGCGGCGGCCCGGCTGAAGGAAGGGCTGCCGCTGGCCCGCGCGCTGCGCGCGGCCCCGCTGGTGGAGGAGATCGAGACGCTCTCGCGCCGGGTCGGCGGCGGCCTCCAGCCGGCGCAGGAGCCGTCGGAGCTGCTGACGCCGCGCGAGCTGGAGGTGCTGCGGCTGGTCACCCAGGGGCGGACCAACCGGGACATCGCGGCCGAGCTGTTCATCTCGGCGAAGACGGTGAGCGTGCACGTGTCGAACATCCTGGCCAAGCTCGGCGTCACCACCCGCGGTGAGGCCGCCGCCGCCGCGCACCGGCTCGCGCTGCTGTCCTGACCGTTCCGTCCGGCGCGGTTCAGAGCAGCGCCAGCCAGGTGTGGCCGGGGCAGACGCGTTCGATCTCGGCCCTGGAGAGCCAGCGGGCGTGGGTGCTCTCGGAGCCCGCGGGCGGGCACGTCGGCGCGCCCGGCCCCGGCAGCAGCGCCCGGAACATCGCCATGTACGCCAGCGCCGGGTACCGGTAGTCCGCGGGCGGCGACTCCAGGAGCTCGATGCGCTGCCAGGCGAAGATCGACAGGGCGGAGGGCGGCAGGCGCAGGCCGGTCTCCTCCCACAACTCCCTGGCCGCTGCCTCCGCCAGGCTCTCGCCCGGCTCCAGGTGACCGCCCGGGATGTCCCAGCCGCGTCCCTCGCGGTCCACGCACGTCATCAGCGTGCGCCCGGCGTCGTCGGAGACGAACGCGAACGCCGACGTGGTCCGCCCGGCCGGCGGGAGGGCGTCGGAGCGGATCACGTCCAGCCGGTGCGCCACCGGGATCCACGGCACCGTGTGCGAAGCCACCACATGAGTCACCGGCTCACTCTCGCGGCCAGGGGAAACGGCTGTCAAAACCAGCTCATACGCCTCGCCTCAGGGCACGGTTGCCCAGGTAGAGGCCGAGCACGGCGACGACGCCCGCCGCCGCGGAGCCGTACAGCACGGAGGGGTCGGACAGGTCGCCCGCGAACAGCGAGCGCTGGGCGTCCACGATGTAGGTGACCGGGTTGACCTGCCCGAGCGCGCGCAGCCAGCCCGGCGCGCTCTCCAGCGGCAGCAGCACCCCCGAGAGCAGCAGCAGCGGGAACATGATCGACTGGCTGACGACGTAGAACAGGGTGCCGCCCGGCGCCGATCTGATGGCCAGCACGAACGAGAACGCCCCCAGCCCCACGCTGAAGACGACGAGCTGCGCCAGCGCCGCCAGCACGCCCGCGAGGTGCAGCTCGAAGCCCAGCGGCAGCGCCAGCGCGATGATCAGCACCGCCTGCACGAGCAGCGTGAGCATGGCCTTGACGCTCTTGCCGACCAGCATCGCGGTGCGGTTCAGCGGGGTGACCATCAGACGCTCCATCGCGCCCCCGATCAGCTCGACCAGCAGCGTGTAGCCCGCGCTCATCGGCCCGGTCAGGCACATCATGACCAGGATCCCCGGCACGAACCACTGCCAGGACGAGCCGACCGCCCCGTCCAGCAGCGACCCGAACAGGAACAGGAACAGCAGCGGCTGCCCCATGTCGAACATCAGCCCGACCGGGTTGCGCAGGCTGGGCCGGATCTCGCGGGAGAAGACGGTGGTGGTGTCACGCAGGAATGTCGTCATCGGTGAGGCTTCTCCCGGTCAGGGTGAGGAACACGTCGTCGAGGGTGGGGCGGACGGTCTCGGCGGCGGCGACCTTGACGCCCGCCGAGTCGAGGGTGCGCAGGCAGCCGGGCAGGGCCGCGGCGGCGTTGGCGACGCGCACGCGCACGGTGCGGCCGTCGGCGGAACCGCCGAGGATCCCGGCGGCCCGGTCCGCCTCCTCCCCGGAGCCGGCGGTGACCACGATGTGGTCGCCGGCCAGGTCGTTCTTGAGTTGCTCGGCTGTGCCGTCCGCGATGATCCGGCCGCCGTCGATGATCACCACCCGCTCGGCCATGTTGTCGGCCTCCTCCAGGTAGTGGGTGGTCAGGAAGAGCGTGGTCCCGTACGTCTCGCGCAGGCGCAGGATGTGCTGCCAGATCTCGGCCCGGCTCTTGGGGTCGAGGCCGGTCGAGGGCTCGTCGAGGAACAGCAGGTCGGGACGGTGGATGAGGCCGAGCGCGATGTCCAGGCGGCGGCGCTGGCCGCCTGACAGCGTGCCGGGCAGGCGTCCCGCCAGCGGCGCGAGGTCGAGGAGGTCGAGCAGCTCGTCGGCGCGTACGGACGCCTCCCTGGGGCGCATGCCGTAGCAGCGGCCCTGGGTGACCAGCTCGTCGCGGACGCGGAACTCCTCGCCGGCGCCGTTGCCCTGGCCGACGTACCCGATGCGGGCGCGCACGCCCCGGGGGTCGGAGACCACGTCGCGGCCGGCCACGGTGGCGGTGCCGGAGGTGGGCGGCAGCAGGGTGGTGAGCATGCGCAGGGTCGTGGACTTTCCTGCGCCGTTCGGCCCCAGGAACGCGACGAGCTGGCCGGCCTCCACGTCGAGGTCGATGCCGCGTACGGCCTGCACGGTCTCCTTCTTCACCTTGAACTCTCGGGTCAGTCCACGGGCATGGATCATGGTCGCCCTCCTCCGGGCATGACGAAGAAACCCCTGGTCGGGGGCGGATTTAGGATCGAGCCCCAGTTTGTGCAGCCTTCACCCGGTTTGGCAAACGCGAATGTCACCTTCACAAACGGCTCTGACCTGCGCGAACGCCCTCCGGGGGACGTCGGGCCACGTGCCCAATTTTCCGGCCCTGAAGTGCGGTTTCCCGGCGTTCCCCGGACGAATTCCGCACCCGGTGCGACCATGCCCCCATGGGTGATCTCGTCGTGCTCGTCAACGGCCTGCCCGGGTCCGGCAAGACCACGGTGGCGCACGCGCTCGGGCGGGCGCTCGGCTGGCCGGTCATCAGCAAGGACGCCATCAAGGAGACCCTGGCGGACACCCTGGAGCGACCGCCCGGCACGTCCCCGCGCGAGTGGAGCACCCGCCTGGGGACGGCCGCCGGGGAGAGCATGTGGACCCTGCTGGCCATGGCCGGGCGGGGCGCGGTCATGGAGAGCCCCTGGCTCGCCCCACTGCGGCCCGTGGTGCTCGCCGGGCTGGCGCGGGCGGGCGTCGAGCCGGGCCGGCGCGTCCGCGAGGTGTGGTGCGAGGCCACCCCCGAACTGGCCAGGCACCGGTACGAGCGGCGCACGCGGCACCCCATCCACCTGGACGACGAGGTCGGGGACGAGCGCTGGCGAGAGTGGACGGCCGGGGCGCGGCCCCTGGGACTCGGCCCGGTCTTCCGCGTCTCGACCGCCGAAACAATTGACATTTCTGGACTTGCGAAATTGTGCGCCGCTCCGCAATGATCTCCCGCGTGAAACGTCTCTTGTTATTCGCGGCAATTGTTACGCTCGGTATGCCGGGGGTCGCTCAGGCGGCCGACGGAGTAACCGGTGTCGACGTCAGCAACTGGACGGGCGACATCGACTGGGCGAGCGTCGCGACCGGGGGCGGGAAGTTCGCGTTCGTGCAGGCCACGGAGGGTACCGACTACACCAACCCGCGTTTTCAGGCCCAGTACGACGGCGCCTCCGCGGCCGGGCTCATCCGTGGCGCCTATCACTTCGCGCAACCCCACGAAACCGATGGGACAGCGCAGGCCGAATATTTCCTGCGGAACGGCGGCAACTGGGCCGGCGATGGCCAAACCCTTCCGGGAGTCCTCGATATCGAGGACAACCCGTACAAGGATACGAACGGCAAGAACAACTGTTATGGCCTGTCCGTGGAGGACATGGTCACCTGGCTCAAGGACTTCACCAAGAAGTACCGCGCGGCCACCGGCCGGCACGCGATCATCTACACCACCACGAGCTGGTGGCGGACGTGCACCGGCGACTCCGACAAGTTCCGCTCCAACCCCCTGTGGCTGGCCCGCTGGGGCAGCGACCCGGGCGAGCTGCCGAAGAGCTGGAAGAAGCACACGTTCTGGCAGTCGGCGGACAAGGGCCCGCTGGTCGGCGGCGGCAACTCGTTCAACGGCACGGAGTCCGCGCTCGCCACGCTGGCCAACCCGCCCGCCGAGGTGAAGGTGTCGGGCCAGGCACGCGACAGGAAGACCTACACGGTCACGATCACCAACACCGGGCCGCACCCGGTCAAGGACATCAAGGTCTCGGGACGCGCGTTCGGCGGGCAGAACGTGGTCCGCGCGCCGGGTTGCGACCACAGCGGCACGGCGGTGAGCTGCCGGGTCGCGGAGCTGCCGCGCGGGCAGCACAAGACGTTCACGTTCACCACCAAGCCCAGGAAGCCGACGGGCACGGTGGGCATGAACGTGACGGTCGGCTCGGTGAGACTCACGCTTAAAGCCCGATAAGGCAGTATCTATCCCAAGAGTCAGACTTTGGGAGGACACGGCATGAGGCGGCGGCTCGCCGTGGCGGCGGCGCTGCTCCTGCTGACCGCCACGGCCTCCATGCCGCTGGAACTGCCCCTGCCGCCGCTCGTCGTACGGATCGCGTACGAGATCGAGCAGCGCGGGATCGTGTACTCGTGGGGCGGCGGCCACGGCGTCGCCCCGGGCCCCTCCAAGGGGACCTGCCGGGGCTACCGGGGCCGCGTCAAACCCTGCCCCGCCGCCACGACCCGCGGGCTCGACTGCTCGGGTTTCACCCGCTGGGTCTACGCGCTGGCGTACGGCGCGGACGTGCTGGGGCCGGGCAACACCGACGCCCACGTGCGCAGGATGCGCCGCGTCTCCTCCCCCGAACCCGGTGACCTGGCGTTCTTCGGCAAGATCACGAAACGGACGGTCAGGACCCACCACGTGGGCGTCTACCTGGGCGACGGGAAGATGATGAACGCGCCGGAGACCGGAGCCGTCGTCCGGATCGACGAGATCGCCCGGAAGAAGGACTTCGCCGGGTTCTACCGGTACTGAATGCGGCTCGTACCGATTCGGTATGCCGGTAACGCCTGTGACACGGCGAAAATTGAGAGACCACACGGCTAATGTGTGCCGCTATGGACAGGCGATGGGTCGGGCTCGACGGCTACGAGGTCGTGGGCGCGGTGCGGGCGGGGCGGCAGGTGCTCCGGGTGCTCAAAGACGGGTGGCTCGTCGCCGACTGCACCTCCGTGGCGGAGGTGGCCGGGCACCTCGATCTGGCCGACCTGTGCGAGGTGATCGATCTTCCCGCACGCCGCCGTACGACGCCTGTCGTGGCGGCCCGAACGAGTTCGCATCATCGGTGAGTGCCGTGTATGGTTACACCTGTCCGCAGCGCCGGACAGGCCCCTATAGCTCAGTCGGCAGAGCGTCTCCATGGTAAGGAGAAGGTCAACGGTTCGATTCCGTTTGGGGGCTCGCACTTCACCAGGCATCTGACGCCCGACCCGAAGAATCACGGGGTCGGGCGTTTCGCGTTTTCTCCCGCGAGTACGTCACGCATATCGACGACAAAGCGTTCAAGTCCGAGATTTGAGATGTGACTCAGCCGCCGCGCCACGCCCGGTCCCTAGCCTGGGTGGGATGGCACGATCGAGCTGGCTCGCGGGTACGGCCATGGCCGTCGCCATCGTGGTGGCGGCCGGTGTCGCCGTGGCCAGCGTCGTCCTGCTCACCAGCGAGGACGACCGCCGCAGCCCGATGATCACCAACTCCGCCCACGGCTCCGGCTCGACGGCCCAGAAGGGCGCGATGGAAGCCTGGCGGGCCGACTTCGAGCGCACCCACCCCGGGCTGCGCGTCACCTACGAGGCCAACGGCTCGGGCGCCGGCATCCGCGACTTCATCGCCGGGCGCAGCGCGTTCGCCGGCTCCGACGTCCCGATGGACGCGCAGGAGCAGGCGCTCGCCGACCGGCGCTGCGGCGACCGCGCCGTGCACCTGCCCATGGTGATCGGCCCCATCGCGCTGGTCTACAACGTGGCGTCCGTGCCCGACCTGAAGCTCTCGCCCGCCACGCTGACCGGCATCTTCAGCGGGCGCATCACCACCTGGAACGACGCCAGGATCGCCGCCGACAACCACGGCACGCGCCTGCCGGGCACCGCCATCCGCGCCTTCCACCGCTCCGACGACTCCGGCACCACGTACAACTTCCTGTCCTACCTGGAGGCGGCGGGCCGCTGGCCGCACCAGCCGTCCAGGAAGTGGACCGGCCCCGGACTGGGCGTCGTCGGCTCCGCGGGCATGACGCAGGCCGTCCAGCACAGCGAGGACTCGATCGGGTACGTCGAGTACGGCTTCGCCAGCAGCGCCCGGCTGAAGGTCGCCAAGCTGCGCAACGCGGCCGGGCAGTTCGTCGCGCTCTCGCCCGGCAGCGCCACCAAGACGCTGAGAGGCGCGCAGAACACGGGCCGGGAGGGCGACGTCGTGGTCCGGCTCGACTACCTGACCGAGACCCCCGGCGCCTACCCCCTCGTCCTGGCCACGTACGAGATCATCTGTGCGCGGGACACCGACCCGGTGGTGCGCACCTTCCTGAACTACACCTCGAGCGACGCCGGACAGTCCTACCTCGCGATCAACGGCTACGCCCCGCTCCCCTACGACCTGCTGGCCCAGGTCCGCGCGCGACTCGGCGCCATGTCCTGATCAGGTCCCCGGCGGACCGCCGGTCAGTGGTGGTCGCCGGTGCGGCCGAGGGTCTCCGCCGGGGTCGCTCCGGGACGGGTCCACTGCGGCACGGGACGGCTGGTCGGGCCCCAGGTGGCGGAGCCGTCCGCGGCCGAGCGCCAGTACCAGCACGGGTGCCGCCCCTCGGGCCGGCCCTCGGGATGGTCCTCCCACGCCTCGCCGCGGCCGTAGGGCGTCATGTCGAGCAGGCTGAGGGACCCGTTGACCGGCTCGTTGCCGCGACCCGTCGTGGAGTAGGTGAGGAACGTGCGGTCGCCGTCGCGCAGGAAGCAGGTGATGCGTCCCATGTCGTCGCCGACCGGCGCGGCCACACCGCGCACCGAGTACCAGGGCTCGGTGTAGCCCATGAACTCGACGTAGGGGGCCACCTCGTCCCACCGGCCCGCGGTCAGGACGGCGTACGAGACGCCGCGGGCGTTGAGGTAGACGGCGTCCTTCACGTGCCAGGCGGTGGTGGTGCAGCCCTCGCACTGGCCCTGGTGCGGCGCGCCGTCGTACCACATGTGCTTGTAGACCACGAGTTCGTCGCGGCCCTGGAACAGGTCCAGGAACGGGACCGGGCCGGCCGGGCCGACGACCTCGACCGTCCCGTCGAACTCCACCATCGGCAGGCGGCGGCGGGCGGCGGCGATGGCGTCACCCTCGCGGGTGTGGGCCTTCTCGCGGACCAGCAGTTCGTCGCGGGCGGCCTGCCAGGTGGCCAGGTCGGCGACGGGCGGGCGACCGGGCAGTTCGGCCGGGTCATGGGGCGTGCTCGCCATGGTGTCCTCCGTGGTGTCTCGTGCCCGGCGGCGTCGTACGACGGCCCGGCGACGGTCACCGGAGCAGACTCGCGAACCGCACGAAACTCATCGCGACAGGAGGGCCTCGGTTCGCGGCCGTTCTTCGGCTACGCGCGGTTCGGCCCCTCGTCCGCGTCTCTCCCGCCGCCCCGCTGCGACAGGTCGGGCTCGGACGGCCTGGGCGCCTCGCTGACGATCCGGCTCTTCCTGTTCTTCAGGTACTCGCTCTCGTCCTGCCATTGGATCCTGGGGCGGCGGGGTGTGTCAGGCATGGCTGCCACGCTAGTCGCATGATCGTCAAGGCCCGGTCATGCCTGAACCCTCCTTCAGTGCTGCGGGACCGGAGGAGGGATCTTCGTCACGTCGTGGGTGACGGCGGCTCAGCAGGTGTCGGCGCCGTCGAAGGCCCGGACGCCACGGGGGACCTTCGCGGAGATGGTCTGCCCGGGGTCCACGGTCTGGCAGTCGCTGTCGGTTCCGCGCGCCCACTTGATCTTCAGCCGCAGCCGGGACTTGCAGTCGTTGCGGGCGAAGCCGGTCTTGGTGATGCGTCCCGTGGTCTGCCAGACGGTCACGCACATCGGGGCGTTGCCCACCGGAACCGCCGCCAGGGCCGGCCCGGAGCCGAAGGCGCAGCACGCGGCGCCGATCACGGCGAGGGCCGCTCTTGAGGTCAGGTGCATGAGGTACTCCCTTTCATCGGAAGACGGTCTGATGGAGGATCAGCCCAGCCGTCCCCGGCGAGTCCAGCCCAAAGCGCTGCCCTTCCGGCAGCACGGCGGGGCGCGGCGACCGCACCGGGCCGCCCCATCCGGCCGAACATCCCTCCGTGACCGTACGAACACGGAGAGTACCCTGCAACGGACGACCCCGCTTCGGCGCCGCACCGCCGGCCAGGACAGCCGCCGCACCCCTACTCGGGCGGCGGGCCCGACCGCCCCTTCCATTTCCGGTAGAGCATGCTGACGGCGAAGCAACCCGCGGTGCAGGCGCCCGACGCCAGGGCCTCAAGGAGGTTCCAGTGGAAGATGAACGGCACCACCGCCAAGACCACGGTGATCACCGCCAGCCCGACGACCCAGAGAAGCACCTTGGCCAGCCAGTCACCGATGTTCAAGATCCCTCCTCGCGGGGAGCATAGCGAGGAGTTTCGTGATGGTCTGCGGGGGTTCGCAGCCACTGCTAGGCTGATGTCCCCTCCATCGGAGGTCGCGGACGGGGCCGTCGCTTATTGATTTCGGCTGTCGGGGTTTCTGCGGCATACTAGGACCACCCCACCCGGTCGGGTGAGTTACGAATGTGCTCGCCGTGTCGGGTATCCTCTACAGGCCGGGTCGTTCCGGCTCAAAGGCGGAGTAGCTCAGTCAGGCAGAGCAAACGGCTCATAATCGTTGTGTCGCCGGTTCAAGTCCGGCCTCCGCTACTGCCCAATCCCAGGTCGACCGGCCTGGGTACGGGCGTGTCCATGTCCCGAACGTAGAAAGGCACTCCCAAGTGGCTGCCACAGACGTTAGGCCGAAGATCACGCTGGCCTGCCAGGAGTGCAAGCACCGCAACTACATCACGCGGAAGAACCGGCGCAACGACCCGGATCGGCTTGAGCTGAAGAAGTACTGCCCCAACTGCCGCTGCCACCGCGCGCACCGCGAGACCCGCTAAGGCTCTCCCAGGGCAGGGCTTCCGCCCACAACTGTCATATCGCACAACCGGCGTCCTCTTACTGGGCGCCGGTTTGTCGTGTTCTCCTCCATGGTCAGCCGCCGAACTGGGCCGGGCAAAAAGCAGCCCATCCCCAGGGACAGCCGAACCTTGTTCTGTTAGCGTCGGCCCCATCAGCGCCGGGACGAAGACATGCGAGGGAGCAGCGATGGCCTTGAATCGTGACTTCGTGGGCAGAACCTATCCGCCGAGTGCCCCGTACGAGGTCAGCCGGTTGAAGATCAGAGAGTTCGCGGCCGCGATCGGCGACAACAACCCGCTCTACCGCGACAGGGAGGCCGCCCAGGCCGCCGGATACCCCGACGTGATCGCGCCGCCCACCTTCCCCATCGTGTTCAGCCTGCAGAGCGGGGGCGAGGCGCTGGTCGATCCGGGCCTGGGGCTGAACCTCGCCATGGTGGTCCACGGCGAGCAGCGCTTCGAGTACGTCCGCCCCGTCCACGCCGGCGACGAGCTGGTCATGACCTCCACGATCACCGACATCCGCACCGCCGGGCAGAACGAGGTGATGACGGTCATGAGCGAGGTGCGCACCGTGGCGGGCGAGCCGGTGTGCGTGACGTACAACACGATCGTCGAGCGCGGAGGGGCCGGCTGAGATGACCGCGACGGTGAGGTACGACGAGGTCGAGGTCGGGCAGGAACTGCCGGCCGCGGACTACAGCGTGCGCCGGGTCAACCTCGTGATGTACGCGGGGGCGTCCGGGGACTTCAACCAGATCCACTGGAACGAGCGCTTCGCCAGGATGGTCGGGCTGCCCGACGTGATCGCGCACGGCATGTTCACGATGGCACAGGCCGGACGGTACGTCACCGACTGGGCCGGGGATCCCGGGGCGGTGGTCGACTTCGGGGTGCGCTTCTCGTCGATGGTGGTCGTGCCCGACGACGACCTGGGGGCGACGATCTCGGTCAGCGGGGTGGTGGAGGAGAAGCTCGAGGACAAGAGGGTGGTCATCGGGCTCACCGCCAGGTCTGGCGAGGCGAAGGTGCTGTCCAAGGCACGGGCGGTGATCCAACTCTCCTGACGGCGCGGGGCGCGGGGTCGTCCGGGCGGCGGGCGTGATGATAGGGCGGGCGGCTCCCGGGTAGCGCATGTCCGTATGAGTGATGCTGCGCGACGGGTCTGGCCGACGGTTCGATCTATCCCCGTTTCCGCGGTGACCGACGGCAGACCGCCCGGCCACCTGCGGCCCGCGCGGGCCGAGAGCGTGGCGGGCAGCTCCGGCACCGGACGCGACACGACAGGCGGCACCCCCGCAGGCGCCCCCGCAGGCGCTTCCACCGGCTCCCCCACTGGCGCGCCCGCCAGAGCTCCCACCGGCGGCCCCGCCCGCGCCCTGGCCGGTGGCGGGCGGGCACCCGGCGTCGGCACGGCGGGCACCCGCCCCACGGGCACGCACGCCCGGCTGAACCCCGCCGCGGAGCTGGGCTTCTCCGGAGACCCCGGGCAACACGGCGACCCGGACGACGGCATGCTGCACGCCCAGCGCGTCTGGGACGGCACGCTGGCCACCAACCGCCTCGACGAGCAGGGCGTCAACGCCGAGCGGCTGCGCGTGGAGACCAAGGGCGTCACGGTCGGCGTCGGGCTGCTCGTGGACGGCTGGCCGCAGGACGTCAGGGCCTGCCTGCAGTCGGTCGTGGAACACACCGGAGCCCGGGTGCTGGCCCTCGACCTGGGCAACGTGGACGGCGCCGGAGACGTGCTGACCGAACTGGCCGAGCGCCACCCGGAGCGGATCGCCGTCTGGCACGTCGCCGAACGACCGCACTGGCAGGGCGGCGCCGCGACCTGGGGCGAGTGCCGGGCCAAGCTGCTGCGGCTGGACGAGGCCGAGGTGCACGTCCTGATGGACACGGACGTCGTCCTGTGCGGCGACGCGATCACCCCACTGGTGGCGGCGGTCACCGAGGGCGCGGTGGCGGCGGCCTGGAAGGGCCTGGACCTGATCGACGAGCGGTGGTGCGAGGCCGAGCCGGGCAGGGTGCGGGCGCTCACCGGCGGGCTGATCGCCGTACGCAGGGCGCAGGCGATCGGCGCGCTGCCCGCGGACGCCTCCTGCGGCGCGTACGCCGACCTGGAGTTCTCCCTCGGCCTGCCCGGCGACCTGGTCGTCCCCAACGAGGCCGCGCCCGTGCTGCCGCTCGGCAGGCATGACCTGCCCCCCGGCTACCTGGCCCGCGAGTCACGGCGCACCTACGACAGGGTGCTGCGCATGCTGCGCGCCTCATAAGCTTGGTGCCCATGGAGATGCTCGCGCCGTACACCACGCTGCGTCTGGGCGGCCCTGCCCGCGACTTCGCCGAGGCGACCTCGGCGGAGCAGCTCGTGTCCCTGATCGCCGAGGCCGACATGAACGGCACCCCCACGCTGGTGCTCGGCGGCGGCAGCAACGTCGTGGTGTCCGACGACGGTTTCGACGGGCTGGTGGTCAAGGTCGCCACCGAGGGCGTGGCCGTCTCGCGCGACGGCGAGCAGGTCGTGGTGACGGTCGAGGCGGGCGAGGACTGGGACCGGCTGGTGCTCCGCGCGGTGGGCGAGGGCTGGTCGGGCATCGAGTGCATGTCCGGCGTGCCGGGCCTGGTGGGCTCGACGCCCATCCAGAACGTCGGCGCGTACGGGCAGGAGGTCGCCCAGACGATCAGGTGCGTACGCGCCTACGACCGGCGCACCCGGCACGTGGTCGACCTGGAGGCCCGGCAGTGCGGGTTCTCCTACCGCGACAGCGTCTTCAAGCGCGACCTGTCCAGGTACGTGGTGCTGGCGGTGACATACGCGCTGGACCTGTCCGAGTCGTCCGGCCCGCTGGCCTACGAGGAGCTGGCCCGGGGGCTGGGCGCGGAGCCCGGCGGCCGGGTGCCGCTCGACCGGGCCCGCGCGGCCGTGCTGGAGCTGCGCAGGGGCAAGGGCATGGTGCTCGACCCCGACGACCCCGACACCCGCAGCGCGGGCTCGTTCTTCACCAACCCGGTGCTCACGTCCGAGCAGGCGAAGGAGCTGGCCGTGCGCGCCCCGGGGCATCCGCGCTGGGAGCTGCCCGGCGGCCTGGTCAAGGTGCCCGCCGCGTGGCTGATCGAGCAGGCCGGCTACCCGAAGGGCTACGAGCGCGGCCCCGTGCGCATCTCCACCAAGCACACGCTGGCCCTCACCAACCCCACCGGCGGCGCCACCGCGGCCGATCTGCTCGCCCTGGCCAGGGAGGTGCGCGACGGGGTGCGCGAGAAGTTCGGGGTGCTGCTGGTCAACGAGCCGGTGCTGGTGGGTTGCGTCCTCGGGGAATAACCCACGGGCCCGGGCCTGTTATGGTGGTTTGGAATTACCGAAGGGGAGTAGTCCCAATCGCGTGATCGACACACTGGCGCTTTCGGGCGCCCGGTCGCGCGGGCCTTTCACGGGCGGACGAGACCTTCGGCCTGGCAGTCATGTGACAAAGACGCTGCCGGGCCGAAGACGTGCCCGAAACTCCCCTGGGCGCCCCGCTTCCGGTCCGGTCGCGCGGAAGAGGACCGTTGGAAGCGTTCTGGATCAGTACCGTCGCCATTTTCGTGGCCGAGCTGGGCGACAAGAGCCAGCTCATGGCGATGACCTTCGCCACCCGTTTCAAGGCCTGGACCGTGATCCTCGGCATCACGATCGCCACGGCGGTCGTGCACCTGGTCAGCGTCGCCGTGGGCGGTCTGCTCGGTGACGTGCTCCCCACGACGGCCATCTCCATCGTGGCGGGCCTGGCCTTCCTCGGCTTCGCCGTCTGGACGCTGCGCGGGGACGAGCTGACCGAGGAGGAGTCGAAGAAGGCCCAGCGCACCACCAGGAACGCCCTGATCGCGGTGACCGTGGCGTTCTTCCTGAGCGAGCTGGGCGACAAGACCATGCTGGCCACCATCACGCTGGCCTCGCGCTACGACGACTGGGTCGGCACGTGGATCGGCTCGACGGTGGGCATGGTCGCGGCCGACGCCCTGGCCATCCTGGTCGGGCGGCTGCTGGGCAAGCACCTGCCCGAGAAGGTCATCCGCTACGGCGCCGCCGCCGCGTTCGCCGTCTTCGGCGTGCTGCTGCTGGTCGAGGCGATCTTCTAACGGCCCCCCACGAGTGACTTCAGTCGAGGCAGAACTCGTTGCCCTCAGGGTCGGGCCCGTCCGGGTCCTCCAGGGCCGATCTGCTGTCGCGTTCCTCCTCCGGCACGCCGGCCCGCGCGAGGAAGTCGTCCCACGCGGCCAGCGGGTCGGCGCCCTCGGGCAGGTCGACGCCGGGCGGGCTGGGGAAGACGTAGCCCAGCGCCTCCCGCCAGAAGGACGCCAGCGCCTTCGGGTCGCGGGCGTCGAAGGTGACCTGGAAGTGGCGGCTCATCGGGTGGCTCCGTTCGTGTGCCGGTAGAGGTCGCGCAGCAGGCAGACCTCGGACAGGTGGTGGATCAGCTCGCGGTGGATGTGCAGCACCAGATCGGCCATCGGGGCCTCGGGGAAGGGCTCCTTGTCGCCGATCGGCGTCCTGAGCTCGGCGGGGCCGAGCTCGCGCACCCCGGTCAGCCAGCGGTCGAGCTGGGTCTCGAGCTGGTCCAGGGCGGTGGCCGCGCCGCCGGCGTACTCCCAGCTCTCGTACGACGCCGCCGGCGCGCCGAAGTGGGCCGCGTTGCGCGCGGCCAGCACGCCGACGATGACGTGGCCGAGCCGCCAGGCGATCGTGGTGAAGGCCGGCGGGACCGGCTCGGGGAAGGCGTAGTCGATCGTGAAGTCTCCCGTGCCGGCCTGCGTCTGCGCGGTCGAGCTGCCGCGTGGCCGCACGCTCCAGGCGTCCGGCACGGGTGACCAGAAGTACTCGTCGTCGGTGAGGCCCTCGAGCCGGGCCCGGAGCTGGTGGTCCCAGTGGTGCTCCCACTGCTCGCGCAACGTCCGGTTCCAGTCGAGTTCGTCGGTGTCCATGCCGTCACCCTGACACCCCGGGCGGACAGGATCGGTCCGCATTCGTCTGGCAGAGTGAACGACATGGACGGGGCGAGGAGCGAAGAGCGCGGCACGACGGAACGGGTGCTGACCCTGCTCGGGCTGCTGCAGCAGCGCCAGGTCTGGACCGGCCCCGAACTGGCCGACCGGCTCGGGGTCACCCCGCGCACGGTACGCCGCGACGTCGAGCGGCTGCGCGCCCTCGGCTACCCGGTGCGGGCGAACCAGGGCGCCGGCGGCGGCTACCAGCTCGGCCCCGGGCGCGATCTGCCGCCGCTGCTCCTCGACGACGAGGAGGCCATCGCCACCGCGGTCTCGCTGCTCGCCGGCGCGGGCGGCGCGGTCGCCGGGGCAGGAGAGGCCGCGCTCCGGGCGCTGGCCAAGCTCGACCGGGTGCTGCCGATCCGGCTGCGGCAGGAGGTGCGCGCGCTGTCCGGCTCGGTGGAGTCCTTCGGCGGGGGACGTACGCCGGTCGATCCCGAGGTGCTCATGACGCTGGCCAGGGCCTGCCGCGACGAGGTCGAGACCGGTTTCAGCTACCCGTCGGGCGACGACGTACGCCGGCGGCGGGTCGAGCCCTACCGGCTGGTCGCCTCCGACCGGCGCTGGTACCTGCTCGCCTACGACCTCGACCGCGACGACTGGCGCAACTTCCGCGTGGACCGGATGACCGAGGTGTCCCCCCGCACCTGGCGGTTCCGGCCGCGCCCGGCGCCCGACGCGGCGGCGTACGTGCAGGAGAGCGTGGCCAGCCGGGTCTACCCGCACCGGGCGCGCTTCCTCGTGCACGCGCCGGCCGAGACCGTACGGGCCCAGATCCCGCCCTCGGCCGCCGTCGTACGGCCGAGCGGGAGCGAGCGGTGCGAGGTGCTCAGCGGCGGCGTCAATCCCGACTTCGTGCTCACGCACATGCTCCTGCTGGGGCACGACTTCGAGGTGCTCGACCCTCCGGAGCTGGGCCGGCGCTGCCAGGTGCTGGCGCGAAGACTGCTGTCGGCCGCCCCCGCACCGGAAGCCTGAGCCATCGGCAGGCGCGCCGAAGAGCGGCGGGAATCGCGGGGGAAGTGGGGCGAACGGGAGTGCGTAACTCCTTGCCCTTCTCAACGTATAGCGCACCAGGGGGCTTGCGGCAAGACCCCGGTCATGCCGCAGAATCGTCCGCCGAAGGCTACACCTGCGGAAACGGGGGATGCGGAATGCGTGTGGTGTTGTCCACGTACGGGTCGCGCGGTGACGTCGAGCCGCTGCTGGCGCTCGCGGTACGGCTGCGGGAACGCGGCGCGGAGGTGTGCGTGTGCGCCCCGCCGGACGAGGAGTTCGCGCGACGGCTGGCCGGCTTCGGCGTGCCGATGGTGCCGGTCAGCCGGTCAGCGCGGGCCGTCATGACCTCCTCGCCGTCGCCGTCGTCGTTGCCCGAGCGCGCGGCCGAGCTGATCGCCGGCCAGTTCGACTCGGTCGTGGCGGCGGCCGAGGGATGCGACGTGCTGGTGGCGACCGGGCCGCTGCCGGCCGTGGCGGGCGCGCGGTCGATCGCCGAGAAGCTCGGCGTGCGGTCCGTGGCGGTGACGTTCCAGCAGCTCACCCTGCCGTCTCCGGACCACGCGCCGCTGGCGTACCCGGGCCGGGCGTTCCCGCCGGAGGTGACCGGCAACCGGGAGTTGTGGGAGCTGGACGCCCTGAGCATCGAGGAGTTGTTCGGGGAGGCGGTCAACAAGAACCGGGCCACGATCGGCCTGCCGCCGGTGGACGGCGTGCGCGACTACGTCATCGGCGACCGGCCGTGGCTGGCGACGGACCCGGTCCTGGACCCGTGGCGGGCGACGCCGGGCCTCGACGTCGTCCAGACGGGCGCGTGGATCCTGCCCGACGAGCGCCCGCTGCCCGCCGAACTGGAGGCGTTCCTCGACGCCGGCGCGCCGCCGGTGTACGTGGGCTTCGGCAGCATGCCCATGAGCGCCGCGACGGACGTCGCCCGGGTGGCCGTCGAGGCGGTCCGCGCGCACGGCCGCCGGGTGCTGCTCGGCCGCGGCTGGGCCGACCTGGCGCTGATCGACGACGAGGCCGACTGCTTCACCGTCGGCGAGGTCAACCACCAGGTGCTGTTCGGCCGGGTGGCGGCGGTCGTCCACCATGGCGGCGCGGGCACCACGACGACGGCCGCCCGCGCCGGAGCGCCCCAGGTGGTCGTGCCCCAGGCGGCGGACCAGCCGTACTGGGCCGGGCGGGTGGCCGGTCTGGGCGTCGGCGTGGCGCACGACGGCCCGGTCCCGACCGCCGGGTCCCTGACGTCCGCGCTGGAGACGGCCCTCGCCGCCGAGACCCGCGCGCGGGCGGACGCCGTGGCTGGCGCGGTCCGCGCCGACGGGGCGGCGGTGGCCGCCAACCTGCTGGCCGAGGCGAACGTCCAGGACCGGCCGAGCGTGCCGGCCGGGAGCGACCACACCGGAGATCGGAGCCGATAACCGTGAACCCGCTGACGACCAGCGCATTTGACCTTCCCGCCAACCTCGCGCCCAAGGCCGACCCGGCGCTGATCGCCCGCGACGAGCAGCACTTCGCGGCCGTCGCCGCGACCCTGGAGCAGACGATCGCCGAACTGTCCGCCCGCCTCGACGCCGAGCGCAGGGCCCCCGGCGGCAAGGGCCGGCAGGCACTCGACCGGGACCTGGAGATCCACCGGCTGACCGCCCGCCTGCGCGCCCTGCGCCGCTTCGGCCTGGACCTGTGCCTCGGCCACATGGTCGGCGCGGACGACCCCGAACCCGTGTACGTCGGACGGCTCGGCCTCACCGACAGCGCGGGCCGCCGGCTGCTGCTCGACTGGCGCTCCCCCGCGGCCGAACCGTTCTTCGGCGCCACCCACGCCAACCCGATGGGCCTGACGAGCCGCCGCAGGTACCGCTGGACCCGCGGCCTGATCAGCGACTACTGGGACGAGGTGTTCACCCACGACGGGCTGGCCGGGCACGCCGCGCTCGACGACCAGTCCGCCTTCATCGCCAGCCTGGGCGGCAGCCGCTCGTCCCGGATGCGGGACGTGCTCGGCACCATCCAGGCCGACCAGGACGCCATCATCCGCGCGAGCTCCCGCGGCGCCCTCGTCGTGGACGGCGGACCGGGCACCGGCAAGACCGTCGTCGCCCTGCACCGCTCCGCCTACCTCCTGTACGCCGACCCCCGTCTCGGTCACCGCCGGGGCGGCGTGCTGTTCGTCGGCCCGCACCAGCCCTACCTGGCCTACGTCGCCGACGTCCTGCCCAGCCTCGGTGAGGAAGGTGTGCGGACCTGCACCCTGCGCGACCTGGTCCCCGAGGGAGCCGCGGCGGTGGCCGAGAGCGACCCGGAGGCGGCCCGGCTCAAGGCGTCCGCCGCCATGGTGAAGGCGATCGAGCCGGCCGTCAGGTTCTACGAGAACCCGCCGGCCAAGGGCATGGCGGTCACCACCCCATGGTCCGACCTCTGGCTGAGCGCCGAGGACTGGGCCGAGGCGTTCGACGCGCCGGAGCCCGGCACCCCGCACAACGAGGCCCGCGACCGGATCTGGGAGGAACTCGTCACCATCCTGGCCGACAAGTACGAGGGCGATGAGAACGTCACGGAGGACCTGCTCCGCGGGTCGCTGCTGCGCAATCGGGAGCTGCTGACGACCTTCAACCGCGGCTGGCCGCTGCTGGAGGCGGCCGACCTCGTCGGAGACCTCTGGACGGTGCCCGCCTACCTGCGGATGTGCGCCCCCTGGCTGAGCCGCGAGGAGATCCGGCTGCTGCAACGCGCGGACCCCGCGGCCTGGACGGTGTCGGACCTGCCGCTCCTGGACGCGGCCCGCCAGCGGCTCGGCGACCCGGAGACGGCACGGGTCGAGCGCCGCCGCGCCGCCGCGCTGGCCGCCCAGCGCGAGCAGATGTCGCACGTCGTCGACAACCTGATCGAGGCCGACGACGACGGCGAGGGCCTGGTGACGATGCTGCGCGGGCAGGACGCGCGGGTCAGCCTGGTCGACGAGAGCGTGCTCCCCGGGGCCGACCCCGACCGGCTCGCCGGCCCGTTCGCGCACATCGTGGTGGACGAGGCCCAGGAGCTCACCGACGCGGAGTGGCAGATGCTGCTGCTGCGCTGCCCGTCGCGGAGCTTCACCATCGTGGGTGACCGCGCCCAGGCCAGGCACGGGTTCACGGAGTCGTGGCAGGAGCGGCTGGAACGGGTGGGGCTCGATCGGGTCGAGCTGGCCGCGCTGAGCATCAACTACCGGACGCCGGAGGAGATCATGGCCGAGGCCGAGCCGGTCATCAGGGCCGCGCTCCCCGACGCGAACGTGCCCACCTCCATCCGCGAGAGCGGCATCCCCGTCATCCGCGGGGGCGTCTCCGAGCTGGGCCCGATCCTCGACGACTGGCTCGCCGCCCACGACGACGGGGTCGCCTGCGTCATCGGCGACCCGGCGTTCCAGGCGACCTCCCGCGTGCGGTCGCTGAGCCCGGAGCTGGCGAAGGGGCTGGAGTTCGACCTGGTCGTCCTGATCGATCCGGAGAGGTTCGGCGAGGGCATCGAGGGGGCGGTCGACCGTTACGTCGCGATGACGCGCGCGACGCGGCAGCTCGTCATCCTCACCAGCACCTGACGCCCGGAGCCCGGCGGCGCGCTCAGCCTGAACGGCGGCTCCGGCGTGTCCGACAAGTCCTGGGCCGCGAAGGCGGCGCGGACGTTCGGCGGGTACACCTTCGGCGGCGAACTGGCTGACCGCGAGCACCGACCCGGCCAAGGCGATCGCCGTCGCCGCGCCGGAGGCCACCAAAGTCCTGCTCAACGGCACCGCCGTACCCTTCGTACGCTCGGGAGCCCTCATCCACGCCGCCTGCTGAAACTACCGCCGCGCTAGCCGCGCGCTAGCGCGGCCCGGAACCATCCTTGGTCATGTCACACGTGCTGGTGGCGACCCAGGTCCTGCTCACGACGGTCTTCGCCGTCTCCGCGTACTCGAAGCTGCGCAGCGGTGCGGCGTTGCGTGCCTTCGCCGCCACGCTGAGCCTGCTGCCCCGCCGGACCCGTCGCCCGGCGGCCATGGCGGTCGTGGCGGCGGAGGTCGTCACCGTGGGCACCCTGCTGCCGCTGCCGGGCGTGGGACTGGCGGTCAGCGGGCTGCTGCTGGTCGCGTTCTGCGCGTGGATCGTCCTGTCGCTGCACCGGGGACAGCGCGAGCCGTGCCGGTGCTTCGGCGCGTCGGCGACTCCGCTGGGCCCGGCGCACCTGGTCCGCAACGGGCTGCTGCTGCTCGTGGCCGCGCTGGGCGGGGTGGCGCTGACGGCCGGTGGTCCGGTGAGCGTGGCCGGGATCGCCGTCGCGGGGTCGGCGGGGCTGGTCGGCGCCATCCTGCTGATCGTCTTCGACGACATCGCCGATCTGTTCATGGCAGCTTCGGGGAGCTCGTGATGCCGTACCTGATCGTGGCCGTCGTCCTGATCGGCGTGTTGTGCCTGCTGAACCTCCTGCTGACGGTCGGGGTCATCCGACGGTTGCGCAGGCAGGCCGCGGCCCCGGGCATGGCGTATCCGTCGCCCGTGGCGGAAGGGCTCGCGGTCGGGGAGCGGATGCCGGGCTTCGCCGCCACCACGACCGACGGCGAGCCGATCTCGGACGAGCTGCTCGACGGGCCCGTCCTCGTCGGGTTCTTCTCCCCCGCCTGTCAGCCCTGCCAGGAGCTGATGCCGCACTTCGTGCAGCACGCCCGACGGGCCCCGGAGACGGTGTTCGCCGTCGTCGTCGCCGACAGCGCCGATGAGGCCGCCGCCGACGTCGCGCGGCTGTCCGAGGTGGCCCGCGTGGTGGTCGAGGCGCCGCAGGCCGCGATCCAGACCGCCTTCAAGGTCAGCGGCTACCCGACCGTCATGACGTTCGGCGCGGACCGGACGGTCACGGGGCACGATCCGATCCGGCCCGCCGGAGCGCCCGCATGATCTCCTCCGCCAAGGCGGCGGCGGGGGTCGCCCTGCGCGCCGGCCCCGGGCTGATGGCGGTCTACCTCGTGGCGGTGATCGTCGAGGCGCTCGCGCCGATCGCGGTGGTGTGGCTGACCAAGCTGGTCGTCGACTCGCTGGCGGGGCAGGGATCGACCGGCGAACTGGGCACCCTCGCACTGGGGCTGGCCCTGGCCGGCATCCTGGTCGCGGCGCTGCCCCAGCTCATGCAGTTCCTCAACAACGAGATGGGCAGGGTGTGCACCGCGTACACCACCGCTCAGCTCTTCTCCGCGACGCTGCGTTTCCCCGGGCTGCGCCGGTTCGAGGACCCGAACTTCCACGACCAGCTCCGGCTCGCGCAGAGCAGCCTCACGGCCGGGCAGGAGATCGTCGCCGGCGGCCTCGGGGCGGCGAGCGCCGTGATCACGCTGGTCGGCATGATCGGCTCGCTGCTGGTGATCAGCCCGGTGCTGACCGGCGTCGTCCTGGCGACCGGGGTGCCCGCGCTGATCGCGCAACTCCGGCTGTCACGCCGGCGCGCCGCGATGATGTGGGACATCGGCCCCACCGAACGGCGCCAGATGTTCTACGGCGAGCTGCTCACCACGGTGCCGGCGGCCAAGGAGATCCGCCTGTTCAACAGCGGCCGGTTCCTGCGCGGCCGGATGATGAACGAGCTGCGCGCCTCCAACGCGGCCCGCCGCCGGATGGACCTCAAGGAGCTGGCCGTCGAGGGCCTGCTGACGCTCCTGGGCGCGGCGGTCGCCGGCGGCGGCCTGGTCTGGGCCGTCACCGCCGCGAGCACCGGCACGCTGAGCGTCGGCGACGTGTCCCTGCTGATCACCGCCATCGCCGCGGTGCAGGCCTCGCTCAACGGCCTCATCGCCGGCCTGGCCGCGCTGCACCAGGACCTGCTCATGTTCAGCCACTACGTCGCCGTCACCTCGGCCGAGTCCGACCTCCCCGTGCCCGCCGACCCCGTGCCGCTGCCCCGGCTCAGGCGCGGCATCCAGCTCACCGACGTGTGGTTCCGCTACAGCGACGACCACCCGTGGATCCTGCGCGGCCTCACGCTGTTCATCCCGGCCTCCGCGTCGGTCGCCATCGTCGGCCTGAACGGCGCCGGCAAGTCGACGCTCGTCAAGCTCCTGTGCCGCTTCTACGACCCGCAACACGGCAGCATCACCTGGGACGGCCTCGACATCCGGGACGTGCACCCCGACGACCTGCGCCACCGCATCGCCGGGGTGTTCCAGGACCACATGGCCTACGACATGTCCGCCTCCGACAACGTCTCCATCGGCTTCGTCCCCGCCCGCGAGGACGACGTGCGGATCCGCGGGGCCGCCCGCGAGGCCGGGATCGACGACAAGCTCTCCTCCCTGCCGCGCGGCTACGACACCCTGCTCACGCGGACGTTCTTCAGCGAGGAGGACAAGGACAACCCCGACACGGGCGTCGTGCTCAGCGGCGGCCAGTGGCAGCGCACGGCCCTGGCCCGCGCGATGTTCCGCGGCCACCGTGACCTGCTCATCCTCGACGAGCCCTCCGCCGGACTGGACCCGGAGGCCGAGGCCGAGGTGCACGCCCGTACCCGGCGGCGGCGTCACGGGGCCACCAGCCTGCTCATCTCCCACCGTCTCAACACCGTGCGCGACGCCGACCTCATCGTCGTCCTCGAACACGGGAACATCCGGGAGTCCGGCACGCACGCCGCCCTCATCGCCGCCCGCGGCCCCTACGCCCACCTGTTCAACCTCCAGGCGGCCGGGTACCGCGAGCCGGAGGAGGCGGTGGTCCTATGAGGCGGGCGCCGCTCGCCATGACCTGCGTGGTCGCGGGCGCGGTGCCGGCGGTGCCGCGGCTGCGCGCGACGTACACGCTGATCAGAATCGACGGCCACCGCATGAACCTCACCCTCGCCGACGGGGACCGGGTGCTCACCAGGCGGGTGAGCGTGCCGGCGCTGCGGCGCGTGGTGTCGCAAGCCGGGCGACGAAGGAGGGTGCCCGACCTCGACCCGTACCTCCCGAAGACCGAACCCACAACATGAAGGACGCAAGTGAAGCTCATCAACAACCTGGCGGACCGCATCGCGTCGATGGTCCTGCCCGAGGACTCCGCCGCCGCCGCCACCAAGTGCTACAACAAGCCCATCGGGAACTACTGGTGGGGGCGTTGCTACTACAACCCGGGCTGCCGCGGCAACCTGGAGCAGACCAAGTACAACTGCATGTGGGGCCCCGGGTCCAGCCACGGCAACCTGGTCATCCTCGGCCGCCGCTGCTGCTAGGGCCGCCGCCGGCCGCCCGCTGTCGCCTGCCGGGCGGCCGGACCCGGCGCTCAGCTCTGCTGCCGCCCTCCCGACAGGACCGGCCCGCCCAGACGGCCGTGCAGGATGTCCTGGTAGAGCCGCTGCACCTCGGCGTCCGGCTGGATGCCGAGCTCCTCGTCGAGAACCCGGTAGAGCCTGCGGTACGCGGCGAGGGCCTCCATGCGGCGGCCACCGGCGTTCAGCGCCCGCATCAGCTTGGCCCACAAGGTCTCCCTGAACGGCTGGGCGGCGATGAACTGCTCCAGCTCGGACACGATGCGGATGTTGTGGCCGAGCCGCAGCTCCGCCTCCAGGCACATCTCATGGGCGTTCAGGCGGACCTCCTCCAGCCGGACACGTTCCTGGCGGACGCCCTCGACGTCCGCGTCGGCCAGCAGCGGGCCGCGCCACATCCCGAGCGCTTCCCGCAGGCACTCGGCGGCCACGCCGGGCTCTCCGGTGTTCAGGGCTTCGTGGCCGGCGGTGATCAGCCGCTCGAAGACTTCGAGGTCGACGGCGGCGTCCGGGACGACCAGGTGATACCCGGCGCCCTCGGTGCGCAGCTCGACGCCTCGCGGGGCGAGGGGACCGATGGCCCGCCTCAACCGGTAGACGTACGTCTGCAGGCTCGTCTTGGCCGTGGGCGGCGGACCGTCCGGCCACAACTCCGACGTGAGGAAGTCGAACGAGACCGTCCGATTCGCTCGCAGCAGGAGGGTGGCCAGGATGGCTCGCTGCTTGGCAGCCTGAACAGGGATCTCCGTCTCGGAGTCCACCACCACCCGAAGGGGGCCTAGCACCAGGAACATCCATTCGCCTCCACACCACAAAGTGCGGATCACGCTACGGCTGCCCGGTTTAATCCTGGTATGTCAGTGACGATTGGTCATCCGCGTAGCTCGCGCCGGTAGGCGTCCAGGACGAGGCCGTGGAAGTGGTGGACCGCGTGCTCCGACAGCCCGGACCCGCCCGGATCATGGACGATCTTCCCCTGGGTGAACGCCGGGGTGCGCATGCCGCGCTGGACGCTCTCCACCAGAGCGATGTCCTCCACCTGGAGCACCTCGTCGATGTAGCGGATGCTGTCCAGCTCGGCCGCGTCGGGCTCCGCGCTCTCCAGGTAGAAGTCCCAGGTCTCGCGCGTGCGCTCCGGGCCGTCGGGGACGATCTGCAACACCATGAAGTTGCCCCGTCCCGGGTAGCGCAGCAGGCAGGTGTTGGGCCACAACCACCAGACCGCGTGCTCGGTCACCGTCGCGCCCGACACGTCGTAGGCGGAGTTGTCCGTCCGGCCGGCCTGGGCCATGTGGCTGGAGTAGATGCCGTACGTCGTGACCTGGTAGGTGCTCATGTCGACCAGCGACACGAAGTCCTTGTGCGCCACGTGGCAGTGGTAGCACTCCAGGAAGTTGTCCACGACGTTCTTCCAGTTGGAGGCGATGTCGTAGGTGAGCCGGCGGGCCAGGGTGAGCCCGGCCACGTCCGGCGCCCGCGCCGCGATCTC
The DNA here is from genome assembly GCF_021699195.1 of Nonomuraea sp. MG754425. Lineage (GTDB taxonomy): Bacteria > Actinomycetota > Actinomycetes > Streptosporangiales > Streptosporangiaceae > Nonomuraea. Next base: position 36,898 of record NZ_SSXE01000050.1, read on the forward strand.
CGCCCCCAGCTCCCCGGTCTGCGCCGCGAGCGGGGCCGCCCCGGGGTCGAGGTTGACGTACACCATGCCGCCGAACTCGGCGACCTGGACCTGGTCCAGGCACACCGCCGAGACGTCGAAACCCGGCATGCCGCCGGTGTTGCGCGCCCGCCGCAACCGTCCGGTCAGGTCGAAGTTCCAGGCGTGGTACGGGCACACGATGCTGCGCCGGACCCCCGAACCGGACAGCAACTCGTGCGCCCGGTGCTTGCACACGTTGTAGAACGCGCGCAGCGTGCCGGCCTCGTCCCGGACCGCGACGACCGGCATACCGGCCACCGTGCCCGTCACGTACGCGCCCGGCTCCCGCAACCTCTCCACGTGACACAACCACTGCCACGTACGGGCGAAGATCGCCCGCTGATCGACGCCGAACCACGACGGGTCGGTGTAGGCGTCGGCGTGCAGGGACATCGACAGCGCCGGGTCGGGGTCGTATCCGGCCGAGATGCGGTCGAAGGAGGGGCTCGGGTCGAGGGTCACCGTACCTCCAGGTGCGGGCCGTGCCCTGGCGGACGCAGCGGCTCTGCCTTCCCGATCGAGGCTAAGATCCTTCCCGCACGGGTTCAAGACCCACCCGACCCCGGAGATCCACCCACGACCACCCGCGCTCCTCTTCAGCCCCGTGCGGCTGTCATGCAACCACTCACGCGTCCACCTCGCCAAACCCCCCTGATCCAGAAGACCGCATCTTCACCGGACCTCGACGCTTCTCACCTGACTCCCGGTAAAGAGCACAAGAATGCCCGCACGTCCGAATGAAGGGACCTCAGGGATCTCTGGCCGGCATGCTGTGTCTCCGCGTGAGCGGCTGAGGCCGGTCGTGGTTGCCCCTCCTGATGACGCACAAACAGCACCACGACCAGCCGCCGCCCTGGTTTCTCCGGCGCTCAGAAGTGGTGGCACAGTGGGCACCAGTGACCAAGGAGGAGTTGAAGAACTATGGGTGACTACTTCGAGCGGGTCGTCGATGTCGAAGTGACCGGCGAAGAGGCTGGGCTGCTCGCCGACCGTATGGTCGACTGGCTGGTCTCCGAGGGACTGATCACGCGCGAGACGTCCAGCGACGGCATGTACAGCCTGCAGGTAGACGTCGGCTACGAGCCCGGCCCCAACTGGGCGCGGGCGGTGGCCGATTCCTCGGACCCGTCGTGGATACCGGGCCCGGTGGCCGTCATCGTCGGGCGGGATTCCCACGTCGGAGGGCAAGGGATGAGCGAGGCGGACTCCGCGACCTGCCCGCGCTGTGACACGACAACCGTGATCATCGACTACCCGAACGAGTGGGAGGCGAATCAGCAGGTCTGGCAACCGTTCAGCGACGGCATCGACACCTGGAAGGAGACCGGTGAAGGAAGCGTCACCTGCTCCTCGTGTGAAGCCTCCGTCCCGGTCACCGAGTGGCTCTACGGGTCCGGTTTCGCCCTGGGGGCACTCGCATTCGACTTCTGGGGATGGCCACCTCTCGGCGTCAGCTTCCACGCGGAACTGAGCGAGCAACTGAGGCACCGCATCGACGTACACACCGGCAAGTTCTGACACCCGCCACGAGCGATCAACTGGATGACCATCGCCCTCGTGTCGGCGGGCCGGCGTAAAGTGCCCCGCCAGCGCCCAGAACCGGCCCAGGCCACCCACCCGAACACCGAGCCCCCGAACGGACCTTCAGGAGTTCATCCCGCGCTGGGGCCTACGAGACCGACAAAGGCGCTGGCGAGCACACCCTCCCCAAGCACAGCCGGACTGGCCGGCACCAGCTCAACAGCAAGATCCGCACTCATCGTGGGGCCGTCTCCTCCCCGGGAAGCCGAAACCGGTTGGCCACCCAATTTGGTCACCGGCTCCATCAGGCGATGGTGTCACCTTCCTACGGCTGCTGCCAGCAATCCTGCGATCTTCCCGAGGAGCAGAGCTGAGCACGTAAACGTGAAGCCGGTCACCGCCGGGACCGCTATGAAGAGGAAGAACGAGAGATTCCCACCAGACACCCAGAGGTCATAATCCGGCTGGATGAACGCGAGCGCCAGCATGACGAAAGCCGCCACCAACCCGACGATCGGCCATGCAGGACCGCGGGCCAGCCACGCGGCCACCATACTGAGCGGAAACGGCGCCAGCACGAACGCAATCGCCAGCTTGGGCTCGGAATTCGAATCATGGGTCGGCCAGTGGAGAAGAAACAACAGTAAGAACGCCACCACAGACCCTGCCAAGGCGGACCTCAAGAGAAGACGCACAACGTGATTGTCGATGATCAGGGGCTCTCGAGGTAACCGCTCCGCTGAACTTCGACGATCAGTAAGAGCAGGTACTGCCGGCACCCTCCTGATCATGCATTCTGGAGCATGTGACCGCCTCGCAACTCCCTCACCCACTGCCGCACTTCTACGACTGCGGCTGCCCGGACATCTACTTCTGCCCAACGTCTGACGAGGTCGAGTGCCCTCGCCATAGCGGCTTCTCCATCTGCTGCAACAACCTACGCGGCCACATCCCCGTACGGACGCACACCCCTCCCACCTGAACCAGCCACGCCCCAAGCACCACACGCCGATCACCCCGCCGGAGGGCAAGGTGGAAGCCGCCTCACCGCTCGCGGCCCGGCCCTACGACCTGCGGCACGCCTGCGTTTCGACATGGCTCAACGCCGGGGTCCCGGCTCCCCAAGTCGCCGAGTGGGCAGGACACAGCGTGAACGTGCTTCTACGGGGCTACGCGACGTGCATCGTGGGTCAGGACGGCTTCGCCCGCAAGCTGATCGGCGACGCGCTGAAGCCGCCGCGAGAGACCGACTGATCGCCGACGCGCATCCGACGCGAGCGACCGTAGAGCGCCGTTGACGGCCATAGACAGCCGGACGCAAAGCGAGAGGCCCGCCACCGCGTTTCCGCTGGTGACGGGCCTCTTCTTGCTGGTGTGGCAGGTGCAAGGTTCGAACTTGCGTAGGCTGAGCCGACGGTTTTACAGACCCGTCCCAACACGGCTCTGACCTGTGCTTTTATCCCGAGCTGCCCTCCACAGGGAACGCATTGGGAACGATCAAGGTTCATTGGTCCCCGAGGGAGGCAGAGATGCGCCTATGTCTCGCGCCTTGAGGGCGCCCCTGTTGGCGCGTCTTCCGTCTGCCGAGCGGCCCTGATGTCGGCCTCGAATGTCGTAGCCCGGTCTGGCGGCAGTACGATCGTCCGCTTTTCAGGCGGAGCAATCACCCTGCTCGGGTGATGGAGGCCGCGATAAGGCGCATGTGGATGGTGGCGCGGATGCGTCGGCGTGTGGGGACGTTGCTGTCAGCGCTGCTGTCACTCAACCGTGGTCCCCCGGTGGCAAGGGCCGACGAAGGAGGGCCTTGCCGGCGATCGCCCCAGCCCGTACGACGGGTACCGAAGTCCACGATCGTCACGGCCTCAGCAGCCGCGCCACCTTCTGATCCGAAGGGAAGGGCAGTCATCTCGCCGACGGCTCCTCGCCCTGCTGTAGCGGGAGATGCGAACCGGTGAGGTGGGACGGCATGAGGTGGGATTGCTGTACACACTGCCGTACAGCAACAGCAGTAGTTGGTGAACTGGAAGTGCCAGGAAGTGACCTGGGGCGCATGCTGTGATCATGGCCCTGCGCCGGCTTTTCATCGGTAAAAGAGCAGAGCGAGGATTGATATACCGAAGCGCATATCACCAACTATACAATCGACTAGATAATATTGACATGTCAAGCATAATTGCATTACCGGACGTCTGCTCGACCCTGCAACTTCCATAGAAAGTACATATCGGACAGCTCAACATCTCTTTTCTCTTCAAGGTATTTAATGGCATGGGCGCCGGAGGGCAACAAAATCGATGCGATGCCGGCAGGTAGGAGTAGCGGCATTCCTCCGAGCGCTCCGATCAGAGTGGTCGCCACGCCTACGCCTACGCTGAGCGCGGACTTCCGTGTTAGCAGTTGTTGCGCTTTATTCAGCTTCAACGCTATCTCATTGAGAGCCGGGAGTATCATGTCGTCTGCTATTTCGTCAGCTATATCGACAGATGAGCGATCACCGACTGCGGCGACTTTTTCTTTTATGGCACTCCTGAGCGCCGAGCGGAACTTCTCGAAGGATAGGTACTCATCATCTCTGATTTTGAGGATGTCTCCGACTGGGACTCCTTCCAGGAAGGGTAGCGCAAGCTCCAAGGCGACGGAATGTTCATCGGCATCCGTCAACCGGTGAAATGTTTCACGATGTAATCCCACGACTAATGAAAGCGGGGCCCCGATTATTTTTGAGGTGCGGACATCCGCCACCATGTGCGCAGAGAACAGCTTAAAAACGTCTTCTGCAATACAGCGAGCCGGATCCGCTCCAGGCTCCACTCTCACTACCCCCCACTGTGTATGTTCGAGAATCGAGTGGTCATATGAGTAGTGAATATGCCCCTCACACGCTTTGCTAATTCTACATTTTCCAGTTCGAGCCAATTCTCCGACTATTTGTGTAGCGGCATCTTTCAGATGATCCAGCCCCGCCTCTTGTAGATGGTCTTCGAAATGTAGCTGACAGGCGGGAGCTTTCTGCCGGAACATTAGATGCTTTTCGGCACCGATTTTTCTGAGATATAGCAGCAGTCGCAGCTGCGATTCGAGTGCAACCTTCCGAAAATATTGATCACGTAGATTTTCCTGGAATTTCTCGGGAGTTAGTCCAGTTACCACAATCTTGTTGAAGTAATGCCAAGTGCGAGAGAAGAGAACATCCACCTGTTTCTTCTGGCACTCCCACGCATTGCAGTCCAGTTCACCAGAAAGATCCATACCTCTGCCAGCGAGGACATAGAGGCCGTCATAGCTCACGGTCTCTACCTCATAAGGAATAGCTTGTGCGATGCGCTCAAGCTCTCCATAAGTAGACCGTCTTTTATGATTCTCCGTACATCTTTCTCTGACTGGATGCCCTTTTCGTCGATCCAGTCGTACAGCCAGAAGCGATCACTCATCCGCCTGAGCCGTTCGTCTGATGGAGGTAGGGGCTATCGAGTGTAGACGCTTCCTGTCTCCGGGAAGCGTCGTTACAGCAAGGTCCCAGGCTCGGCCCCTTTTCGTGCGGGCGGCGCTGGCCACGACCGGCCGAAGAGCCGCAGCGCGGCCAGCGACCGCCCGACGCGCGGCAGGCCGCCGCAGGCGGGCTGCCCTTGAAACCGTGGAGCGGGTCCTCATCCAGTTGACGATCACCATAGGTGATCACGCCTCTGACTAGGCTCTGTGCGTGCATGATGGGCATGAAAAACCCAGTTGATCCTTGACGGTTCAACCGATGTGTGGGAGACGCGTCCCGCGTAATCCGCAAAATTGATACGTCAAGGCGTTGTCGCAGGTCAAGCGGCTCGGACGCGGCAACCGCACAATGACCCTGGCGAGTCAGCAGATTGCCGCAGTATTCCGCAGAACCGCCGCCCGCCAGCCATATCACTCGCCGGGCAGCTCATCCTCCACGACCAGCCCAGGCGATTCCCACGCAGAACCTGGCGATGCTTCCGCGGCCTTAATGAGCTGATCGGCAGGTCATGTGGTGAAGAGCAGGGCGTCAAGGGTCACGTAGTGACGCCGACGCCTCACGAGGTCCCGATCCGCACTTGCGCCAACGGACGCCAGTCCCAAACCGTCTCCGGGCCATCCTGGTTGACGATGTGGATACTACGAATAGTGACATCACGCTCGGGGAGTTGCTTGCCGAGGGCCGTAATTATGGGAGCCGCCGGGCCGTCAGCACTGCTGTACGCCACAGTGACGTGCGGTACCCACGCTGTATGAGCGAGAGCACCATCACGGCCGGTGGCCGCCCGCGTGGCGAACTTCGCCGCTTCGAGCAGTGGGCGGAGACGGTCCGCCGGGCGCGCCTCCAGGACCACCGCCTCAGGGTGGTAGAGCACGCGCCCTAGCGTGACGGTGATGGGTGCCACTCGGGCGAGTTGGGCCGTAGCCTCCTCCGCCATCACGCGCACCTGGTGGTCGGTGATCTCGTGTGAGTAGCCGGCGACCAACGTGGTGAGGTGGATGAACTTCTGCGGCACCAGGTCGAGGCCGGGCAGGCCGGCCAGGCGGTCGTGAGCCTCTTGGACGATGGCCTGCGCTTCGGGGTCCTCTCCCAGGAGGACATGCCAGTAGAGCTGGCCCTGGCCTGGCGGCAGCATGAGCGCTCGTCGCTTCTCCCAGCGGTTCACCATCCGCGTTGGCAACGGGCTCACGCATCCTCCTCGACAGGGGCGGGCAGAGCCCGAGCGGAGTTGAACGTCTTGATCTGCTCGCGCAGCGTGGTCACCATATCCGAGCCGCGGAACCGAGGTGCGGCCAATCGAGCATCCATCCGCACCAGGTAGTTGGTGATCGTGGACAGTCGGTGTTCGGGCGGCAGGGATAGGGCCGGCGTCACCTGTTCGGCGGCGGCGTCCAGGTCCTCCATCATCACGTACGCGATTCCGGCGCCGAAGCGCACTTGTGCCCACGTGCCAGCCACCCAGGGAGCGCCATTGGCCCATGCGTCGTCGGCCGCCGCTGCCGCCTGTAGTGCCGCGGCATGGTCGCTGGCCTGAAGTGCCACCGACAGGGCGTACAGTGCCCGCCTTGGTGCTGGGCACGACCAGGGCGTCACGCCGGAGTCGCCGCCCACGGAACCGGCCGCCTCGTCCGCTCGGTGGAGGGCTTCTCGGGCTCGGCCGAAGTCGCCGAGCAGGCTTGCGGCATTCGCTTCCTGGCTGGCCAGGAGTACTCGCAGAGGTGTGGGCGGGCTGCATTCGTAGCCGCGTCTGGCTGCGTCGGCAGAGACGGCGTACCGGCATCGCCACCGCTCGGTCTTGGCCTGGGCGCTCAATGCCGCCGCCTCGCTCGCGCCAGCCTCTTGGGCGGACAGGAGGGCGGCTCTACCGTGGACGATGGCTGATTCGTCGTCGTACAGGTCGCCCAGCAGGATGCAGGCGTGGGCGAGGAGTTCGGCGTCGATCCGGTACAGCTCACGCGTCTGGTGAAGTCGCTGCTTGCCACCCCGCAGGAGCGCCAGCACTCGCCGGTGCAGGCGGAGCACATCGGCGAGCAGTGGCGCGGGGGCGGTCTGGGTGTGGCGCTGCGTCAGGTGGTAACGGGTCTCGTCAATCATGGCGATGGTGCTGTTGCCGACGTTGGTCTGCTCGATCCAGGCTGTGTGCTCGATCAAGTCGCCGCTCGTGGGCAGCGTCCCCACTAGCTCGCCGTCGTGGTCGAAGAGAACGGCCTCGTCCATGCCGAACACGCGGCAGTACAGCAAGGGGTAGGGGTCCTTCGGACGGCTGTTGCCCGCCTCGTGATCTTTGATTCTGCGGACGACCGAGTCGAACTCGGGCAAGGCGATCTCCACGCCCGCCGCCTGGAACAGGTGTCTGGCCAGTTGTTTCTGTGACCAGCCGCGCTGACGTCGCTCGTCACGAAGGCGTTCGGCCCACCGGGGAGTTCTGGGCTGTTCCAGCATGCCGTCGCACCTCACCACCGAGTTGGGGGACACGGTCGCCGCCCCCAGTGTCCCCCAATCACATCTGTCTACGCGTCGTTACTCAGCGTTGTGATGGATTCGTGTACTGGGACACGAATCACCTAGACGCCGACACCAAAGCCGGGCTGGACGAGCTGCTGAGGGCCACGGCTCAGAGCGTTCGCCAAGCCTCCGCACTGGCGGCGCTCATACAGGGCTTGCGGGATCGTCAGCTCTCCGTTCTGCGCGGCACCTATCCGGCGTGGGACATCACTCTGGAGCTCGACTCCGCGGAAAGGCTGTGGTGGACCGCCGTGCCGAACCTGTCTCTGACCGTCGAGCTGGTGGCGGAGGGGGTCATGCGCATCGTCAGGTGCGAGGACGCGATTGCGCTTGCGGCCGCCTTGGCCTGGCAGTCGACTCTGATCGGCAACATCGAGAATCCCGGAGAACCTCCACACATCCGTCCGGCTCGCCAACTGCAAGGACGGCCGGCATGACCTCGACGCTTGAGCAGGCGTGTGAGCTTGATCTGCGCGGTGCGTTCAGGCGCTTCTACATCTGGTGCGACAACGCGGGTCTATGGCATGCGAGGCCGCTGCCCAAGCTGACGGCCGGCGAAGTCGCTTACGGCGTCCAGCGGGAGCTGGTCGCCGACTCGCGCCTGCAGCTCGCCTACAGGTGCACCTGGCAGCGGAGCCGTCGCAAGGTCTACCGGTACGTGAGGCAGTACGGCGCAGGGGAACCGGAGCATGACCCAGCCTCCTGACGAGCGCGTATCTGAGTGGGAGCCGTACCTGCGTCCTCCGAGGGACCGCATCCGGATCACGGAGACCTCATGTTGCGGTGCCCTTGAGTGGGCCTGCCAGGGCGGGCAGTTCCTGATCCTCCGGCGCACCTCTACAGGCCAGTACGAGGAGACGGCCAGAGGACTGTACCGGCATGCACGGTCCGTCTGGGAGGCGCTACTCATCCCTCACGAGGACGAGCACAAGCGGAAGGTTCGGGCTCGGATGGCTGCTCGTCCCAAGCCGCGCGGCCGGGCACTTCCGGGGAAGGCCACGTGAACCGCCATCAGAGCAACTCCCTGGGAACAAGAGAGCTGATCCAATCTGCGGTGTTCCGCGGCAAAGTGCGAACCGCCGTGGCCGCGATGGCCAGCGAGGGGTCATGGGCTTGGACGCTGAGATGGAGGATTCTGCGGATTGCGCGGCACGCCCGACAAGATCGACGCCTGCCCACCAGCGTGAACAAGCTGGTTCTGCACGGCGTCCCCTCGCTGCGCGTAGGGAAAGACCAAGGGGTGACATGGTCCGCGAAGCTTCGCCAGTGGCCGTGTCCCCCGCCCTACCCTAGAGACACTGTGCCTCGGCGAGGGAGCGCGATGAGCAAGGCGAAGGACGCCCGTATCTACGTCCGAATTGCAGAGGACATCCGCACTCGCATCCTTCAGGGTGATCTGCCGGCCGGTGCCATGCTGCCCTCCGAATCAACCCTTGCCGGCACGTACGGCGTGGCGAGAGGGACCGTACGGCAGGCGGTCGCCGAGCTGGAACGCTCGGGGCTGGTGGCCAGCGAGGCCGGCCGTGGCTGGCGCGTGAAGAGCGAGGACCCCACAGCCCCGCGGGCAGCAACAACACAGTACGAGTCGATCGCCGAGACGCTCCGAGGGCGCATCGAGAACGGCGAGCTGGTGCCTGGCCAGCAATTGCCCGGAGAGGCCGCAACAGCGGAGGAATTCGGGGTGTCGAAGGGCACGGCCCGCCAGGCGCTGCAACTCCTGGCCGGCGAACGGCTCATCACAGCCGTCCACGGCAAGGGCTGGTTCGTCGGCGGCCCCGAGCACGCGCAAACCCGAGCCGACGCGGTCGCCGCCGAGTTCCGACAGGACATCTCCACAGGCAAGCTCGCTGTGGGGTCCGTCCTGCCCGGAGAGAATGCACTCGCCCAAGAACGCGGCGTCGGCCGCATCACCATCAGGCGCGCCTTCGCGCTGCTGGAAGCGGAAGGAGTCATCGAGAAAAGGCCCGGCATGGGCCGCGTCGTCAAATCACGAGCCGAAGGTGACACGTGACCGTATCCCAGACGCCCTCGATCCCCTTCACCACCACCGAAGCACTGGCGACCCTGCACGAGACCTGCGAGAGCACCGGGCTGGCCAGCCAGGACGCCCGCCTGATCCGCCTCGGCGAGAACGCTCTGTTCGCACTCCCCGCCGAGCAGGTGGTCGTGAGGATCGCGCGCAGCGTCGAGGTGCTGGACGACGTACACAAGGAAGTAGCCGTCTCGGCCTGGCTGAACGACTCCGGGATACCGGCGGCGAGAACGACAGCGCACAACCAACCGCTCATCGTCAGAGGTCACCCGGTGACGCTCTGGCACCTCATCCCCGACAGCGGCTCGCCCGCGACCCTCGACGACCTGGCCGGCGTCCTGCGCGAGTTCCACGGCCTGGCCGTCCCCACCGACCTGGAGCTGCCGGCGATGGACATCCTCAGCCGCGTCTCCGAACGCATCAACGCGGCGTCCGTCCTCACCGATGAGGATCGAGACTTCCTGCTGACACGGCGACACGAGTTGCAGAGCGCGTACGACGAGCTGGCCTTCCCTCTCACGCCGTGCGCAGTTCATGGGGACGCACACAACGAGAATCTCATCAGGACCGTCGATGGAAGGGTCCTGCTCATCGACTTCGAGCGCTTCGCATTCGGCCCGCCGGAGACGGACCTCGCGGTCACCGCCATCGAGCACGCCGTCGGCTGGGGAACGCGCACCGAATATGACCGGTTCGCGGAGCGGTACGGATTCGATGTTCTGGCCTGGGAAGGCTACCCGGTGCTTAGAGACATCAATGAGCTGAAAATGACGACGTGGCTCATGCAGAACGTCGACGAAGACGCGGCCATAGCCCGGGAGTTCCGCAATCGCATGAACTCGCTGCGGAATCCCGACGCACCTCGCCGCTGGCGTGCTTTCTAAGGTCGATGTCCTGGGCCGGGAGATGACCGCCCTGCAGGAGCACAGTACGGGTGCCACCTGCTCGAAAATTAAGGTCGGTGTCTGCGGCTCACGTGCCGTATCCGACATGTTGTGACGTCTGTCAGTCGCAGGGACGGAATGCCCCTCTCCAACAGCCACAGCTCTCGTCGCTCAAGATCACCGATAGGGTGCGCCAGAAGCAAAAGGAGCCTCTGACGTGTCACCTTCCGCCCCGTTAGCCTGGATGGCGGCCCTCGCCGCTGCGGCCTACCCCACCTGGGACACCTGGAAGACCAGGTTCGACTGGTCCTCGCTGTTCACGGCCATCAGCATGTCGGAGGATTACTACGGCAAGGAGCACTTCGGAGGCTTCACCGAGGGCGTAGTGAGCTGCGTACGTCCGTACGACGCGATCGACCACTCGCCGTTCCTACCGCTGCGCGACGACCTCGCCACCCTCACCGACCTCGCGACGACCTGGGCCGTGCCCCTGCTGGCCGTCCTGGTCGCCCTGATGCGACGGCATTCGGCGACGGCCGGACCACGTGCAGCCTGGGTGCTGGCGTTGCTCGCGCTCGCCCGGCCGCTCTCGGCCGACTACCAGGGGGACAACATCTGCTCGGGCTCACTGCCCATGTTCACCCCGGACTGGTTCGAGGCTCTGTCCGGCGGCTGGGGACTCTGGGAGTTGTGCCTGCTGGCGGCTGCCCTGCTGGTGCTGCTCGCATCGAACTCCCCCGCGCTGCCGATCTCTGGGCGGCGCGCGTTGACGACCGTCATGGACGCCCTGGTGGTGTACGGGCTGTTGGGCCTCGCCCCTCTCCTCACCCGGGACGAATCCCTGCGCGCCGGCCTGCTGTACCAACTCCAGTTCGACGGCCTCGGCGATGCCCCTGTTCGGCTGCTGGTGCTCGTGCTGCCGCTCGGTTACCTCCTGTGGAGATACGGCCGGCCACCTCGCCACGGGTACGACAGCTAATGCGGTGACCATGAACGTTCACCGGGTGGACAACGCACCGGCTTGACCGCGCTCACGTTGATCCACGCGGTTGCCGATCTCGTTGTTGTATGGTCTGACGTCGGCAAATATCGTGGGGAGGGCAAGGCCGTGGAGCGCGAAACACTGGTCGGTTACCTGGACTCGCAGCGCAAGCACGTCCTGGGCATCCTGGACGGCCTTGGCGAGGAGCAACTACGCCAGGTGGTGCTGCCGTCCGGTTGGTCGCCCCGCGACCTGGTGCACCATTTGACCTGGTCCGAGGCGCTTTGGTTTCGCGGCGCGATGACCGCCGATCGCCAGGTCATCGACACGCTCGTGGTCGGCGAGTTCGGTTGGAAGGTCCCCGAGGAGTTCTCCGGTGCGGACGTGCTCGCGCGGTATCGACGGACGATCGAGCAGTCGAACATGGTCATCGGGGCGACGGCGATCGATGCCGTGCCGGCCTGGTGGCCGACGAAGATGTTCGGTTCGGGGTCATGGCGGCTGGGGTCTTTGCGCGAAGTGCTGATGCACGTGATCGTCGACACTGCGACGCACGCCGGACAGCTCGACGCGGTCCGGGAGCTGATCGACGGACGGCAGTGGCTGGTCAACGACGACTGACCGGCCGCAGGTCACTGAACCCGGTGAACGTTAGCGGTCACCGCACTAATCGCTCTCCGACGAATACTTCCGGGCGACGACGGCGTTGAACTCCGCCACCAAACCATCGTCCGCGTACGCGTTCAGGTCTGCTTGCAGGTCTCGGATGTACCGGAGGTAGCGCTCCGACTTGAGCGGCCCGGCGAGGTCGATGGCCTCCAGCGCGACGGCCGCGGCCTGTGACGGGTCGCCCATGTGCACGTAGCTCGCCGCCTGGACCAGCCGGTCGAAGGCCAGGGTCCGCACGTACATCGGATCGCAGAGCCCGACCGCCTGGCCGACGAACTCCATCGCCCGGGACGGCTTGCGAAGGTCGCGGTAACAATGCGCGCCCTCGCTGGCCAGCTCGGCGGCGTCGAAGTACCCGACCCACGAAGGGTCATCGTCCACGTTGCGCTTGGCGAACCATTTCTCCGCCTCAAGCAGGGCTCGCGCACAGGCGGCCTCATCGCCGTTGCCGGCGTGCGCGCGGGCCTCCATGGCGAAGAACAAGGCCATGGGCGTCGCGGTGGACGCGTTACGGCAGCCCTCCTGCGCCGCACGCGCGAGTTGGATGGCCTGGTCGTATCGGCCCAGATAATTGGCTTGGTGGCTCATGTCGGCCAGGATCAGGCCACCCAGCATGCGATCTCCGGACACCTGGGCGAGACGCAGTCCTTGCAGGAAATAGCGTTGCGCGAGCCCGTGCCGGCCGAGGTCGTACGCCGTCCATGCGACCAACTCCGTGATCTCGGCCGCCGCCGCGTACAGCGCCCGCCCTACCGATTCCTCGAATTTCCCGTCGAGCATGGGAACGACTTCTCGGTGGTAATACTGGACGAGCGCGGAACGTGCATGTCCGCCCCCGAATTGAAAACCCATGCTCGCGAAGGGTCTGGCTCACTTTTCGTGATCGGCCAGAGATCCAAGATCACGATGTTGTAGAGCCGGGTGCGAACCGGTGCTGGTGCCGAGACGCTGCTCTGTGTCGATCATGGAGCTGTTGGCGGTTGTGTTCCCGCACCTTGCCGCCGTCCGCATCGAGCGGGTGTACCAGGTGGGCGCGATCGTGCGGGTGAAGGCTGCGACGACGGAGCCGAAAAGCTTATGCCCGGGCTGTGGATGCGAGTCGGTGCGGGTTCACAGCCGCTATGAGCGGTGCCTGGCAGATCTTCCGGTGGCCGGGCAGGAAGTGCTACTCCAGGTGCGGGTGCGTCGCTTCTTCTGCGACAACCCCGGCTGTGGCCGGAAGACCTTCGCCGAGCAGGTGCCCGGCCTGACCAGCAGGCACGGCCGGCGCGCGGCGGGGCTGCTGTCGATGTTGCGGACGGTGGCGCTGGCTCTGGGCGGCCGTCCCGGTGCCCGTCACACCGCCCGGCTGGCCTGTGCGGTGGGCCGTTCGACGCTGCTGCGGCTGCTCCGGAACGTGCCGGATCCGAAGGTGGCGACCCCGCGGGTGCTGGGGGTCGATGAGTTCGCCTGGCGCAAGGGCCATACCTACGGAACGGTGCTGGTCGATGTGGAGGGCGGTCATGTGGTCGAGGTGTTGCCGGATCGCTCGGCGGACTCCTTCGCGGCCTGGCTGCAGGCGCATCCCGGGGTCGAGGTGATCTGCCGGGACCGGGCCGGCTGCTATGCCGAAGGCGCGCAGCGCGGCGCTCCGCTGGCGGTGCAGGTCGCCGATCGCTGGCATTTGCTCCACAACCTGTCGGGCGCGGTCCAGCGGGCGGTGTCTCGAAACCGCGCGCATCTGCGCGAACCAGCCAAGCCCGAGACCACCGAACCTCCTGCCGAGGGGTTGGAATCGGACCACGAGGAAGGGGCAGCGGCGGCCCGGACCAGGGCGCGGCACGCTGAGATCCACCAGCTCCGATCGCAGGGGATGACCATCACTGCGATCAGCCGTGAGCTGCGGCTTTCTCGCAAGACGGTGCGCCGCTACGCTACCGCCGCCAGCGCCGACGAACTGATTATCGACGAGCGTGCACCACGTCAGACGATCCTCGATGCTTATCTTCCCTACCTGCTCGAACGCTGGGAACAGGGCTGCCGCAGCACCGACCAGCTCCTGGCCGAGTTGCGCGACCGAGGTTTCCTCGGCAGCGCCCGGACGCTCCGGCGCCTCACCGCCAAGCTCCGCACGGCAACCGTCACACCCGCGCGGCCTCCCGCGCCCAAGATCCGGGAGGTCACCGGCTGGATTGTCCAGTCACCCGGCAAGGTCGCCGCCGAAGACCTGGCCACGCTCGACCAGATCGCCGCCCGCTGCCCGGAACTCGCTTCGGTCACCGAGCTGACGCGTCAGTTCGCCGAGATGCTCGTCCACCGCCGCGGTGAACAGGACCTGGACGACTGGGCGGCGCGAGCGGAAGCCAGTCCCGCGCGGGAACTGCGCGACTTTGCCGCCGGGCTGCGTCGAGACTGGGCGGCGGTCAAGGCCGGGCTCACCCTGCCCTACAGCTCCGGCGCGGTGGAAGGCAACGTGAACCGCATCAAGATGATCAAACGGATCATGTACGGGCGAGCCAACGCCGACCTGCTTCGCATCCGCGTCCTGCACCGCTACTGATCACGAAAAGTGGGCCAGACCCACACGCACTCGGCCGTTGACAGGCGCGGGGTTCGACCGCTGCGACGTCCAGCTCTGGATGTCGTGCACCGTCCGGATCGGATGCCGGCAGACGATCTAGCCTTGACTACGCATGGTTACAGCGAACTCATCCACCTAGCGTGCTCAGCGCAGGGTGCCAGCTGTGGCCACGGAAGCGCCGCCCCCATGTGTCCGCGACTCGTCCGCATGTCACCGCTCTCAACAACATCCGAGTACGTGGATCAGTCGGAACGTCCTTGGAGACAACATCTCACGCCTCGAAAACTTGGCCGCGTATTGGCCGTGAGCGGCCGTAGGGCACGCGTGATCGCCGTAGACGGCCGGACACAAAGCGAAGAGGCCCGTCACCGCGTTTCCGCTGGTGACGGGCCTCTTCTTGCTGGTGTGGCAGGTGCAAGGTTCGAACTTGCGTAGGCTGAGCCGACGGTTTTACAGCGGGCTGACGTTACTGACCACATCTGGCCTCTGACCTTGGTGTACGGCTCCCGCCCTCCCTATGCCAGGGAAGATCATCCCGCGTATATCCCGCGAGGCCGAGCCAGCGACGAACGTCCCTGGAACCTGCGAATTAAAAGCTCGGCCGATCATGGTTCCAGGAAGTTCAATGCAGGCCAGCGGGCATGCGCGATCCGCCCTGAACGCCCTTGGACGGCTTCGTATTGCAACTCGAACTGCAACTCTGGCCATCCGAAAGGTCAGTCCTCAAGATCCGTGTACATGTACCACGGGCCCTCCACGTGCTCAACATCGCGCGGCTGTACATGGGGACTCCAGACGTAGCCGTAGGCGCGGTCTCCCAACCACCCCTGGCCTTGCTGGAAATAGACCAGACCGTTCGCCCGGAAAACCTTCTCGAACGTGAGGTTCCCGATGGTCTGCCTCTCAAGCTCATCGCCCTCCCCCAGCGAGCGAGCGGCCGCCTCCATGCCCCCAACCGAGTTGGTGAATCGCTCGTCCTCGGTGGGGGCCATGGTCACGGCCGCGACCAGCACGAGAACGCCGGCTAACAGTGCCATGCCCATGTACGCCACTCTGCGTAACGCAGATCCCTCAACCGCGATCGTTCCACCCATGTGGTCATCATCACATGCGCACCGGCCGGGCGAACGGCGATCAGCCACGGGCTCCGGTGAGCCAGGGTGAGGAACGAACCCTGGATCGTCGATCGCCCCCAAGCACGTATGGCGATTGGCCAGGCAGTGGCGATCGTAAGGGCTGCATCTGTGCGGCGGTGCGGCAACCCCGGCCGGTGCGTTCGGTCAGTACGGCGGAGCCGGCGTGCGGTGGCCGGCCCGGTGTCCCGCCGCCGTCCGGGACCGGCCCCCAGGCCGCACGCCCGGACGGCGGGCGGGCGGAGGGCCGGGGGTACGGCGGCGCGCCGCGCCGCCGCTTGATCCCTATGAGCGCTATTCGGCAACGTTCCGAGGCTGTCGCTTGGAAGTGCGTGTACGTCGGGGGTGTGGGCCGGTAGCTTCGCGTTGTGGCTGATGACGCTGAGCTGACGCGCTGGGTCGTTCATGGGGAACGACTGATCTACGACAACCGGTGGATCCGGCTCGGCATGGCCGATGTGGAGATCCCCGGTGGGGAGCGGTTCGAGCATCACGTTGTGCATCTGGATCGGGCCGCTATCGCGGTTGTCGTCGACGAGCAGGACCGGGTCCTGCTGATGTGGCGGCATCGGTTCGTGTTCGATCGGTGGGGGTGGGAGCTTCCCGGCGGCCTGGTCGAGGCGGGTGAGGACCCGATGACGACCGCTGCGCGGGAGGTGGAGGAGGAGACCGGGTATCGGCCCAAGCAGGTTGAGCATCTGGTGAGCTATCAGCCGATGGCCGGCATGGTGGACTCCGAGCACATCCTGTTCCTGGCGCGTGGGGCCGAGTTGGTGGGCAAGCCTGAGGGTGAGGTGGAGGCCGACCGGCTCGAATGGGTTCCGATGTCGGAGATCCCCGACATGATCGCCCGCGGTGACATCTGGACGTCCGGGACGTTGATCGGGCTACTCCAGGCTCAGCAGCGGCTCAACGGCCGAGAGCGCGGTTGACCGCCCGCGACAGTTCCTCGATGCGACGGCGCTGACGGCGGGAACCTGTCATGGTCGCGAGCTGCTGCGCACGCTGGATGTGCGGTTGGGCGGCTTCCGGGTCGCCGGCCGCGAGGAGGGCGTGTCCCAAGTCGCAGCGGACGCCGGACTCAGCGCGGTTGTAGGTGCCGTCCATTCCGGCCAGTGCTGACCGGAGGTCCTCGACGGTGCCGGGGTCGCCGAAGCGGAGCAGGCAACTGCCTCTCCAGCGGGCGAAATGGTGAACGTTGATAGACAGGTAAGGCGTCTCCGGGTCGCCGTCCCCTTCCGGCAGCACTGCGGCGGCCTGGTCGAGAGCGCGACGGCAGGCGTCCTCGTCCCCGAGGACGGCGGCGGCCTCTGCTTCGGCTGCTGCCAGCCAGGTTCTGAGGCGGGCGGGGACGTGGTCGCGGTGGGTGGCGTGGATGTACTGGAGCAGTTGTGCGGCTTCGGCCGGTCTTCCAAGGTCCATGAGAACGTACGCCTGCTCACCGGAGACGTAGGCGAGGACGGCGGGGTCGTCGGCTTCCCGTGCGGCGGCCTTGGCGTGCTCGTAGTGGTTCCAGGCGTCGTTGAGAGCCACGGTGTTGATGGCCTGCCATCCGGCCAGTGATGCGGTCTCGGCGAGGAGGTGGGCGAGTTGGGCGCGAATCTGGGGGCGTACGGCGTGGCGGTGGGCGCGTTCGATCTGGGCCATCTGGGCGCGCATCTTGTCGGCGATGGCGACGCTGCCGAGTCGGCGGTCCTGGAGGCGGAGGTTGTTGGTGTCCGTCGTGAGGATCATGACCATCATGGGGTCGATGGCTGAGGCGGCGTCCAGGCGGGCGGCGAGTTCGCTGGTCTGCTCCTGGTGCTCGTCGTCATGATCCCCGGTCGGTGAGGCGAGGTCGAGCGGGGCCAGGCCGAGGAGCATTCTGGCGTGGTCGGGCAGGCCGAGTCCGGCGGCGATGCGCTCGAATACCGCGAGTTCCTCGATGGGGCCTGCACTCCCGTTGAAGATCTTGTTGACTCGGGGTTGGGCGATCTCGGTTGCTGTGGCGATGCGTACCTGGCTGAGTCCGGCGTATTTGGCGACAAGGCGGAATAGCCCCGTGATATCGCGTTTTTGGAGGATTTCGCGGGTTTCATCGCGATCCCATACCCATTCTGGTATGTCGATCGGGTCGAAAGCGGCTTTGCGCATGCGGTCCTCCGAAGCGACTCCCAGGTGGTGCATTGAGGTGCCGCAGACTCTATATGCCATCGCTGTGTATCCCCGTGGGATATGTATAAACGGTCTGGCTCCTCATGCTGTCGGGCATGACAACTCCAGTCAGGTGCACCGAATGCGACGGCCGAGGATGGAAGATCGTCACTCGGCGCGGTCATGCTGCGGCATCAAGGTTGGGTATGGCCGCGTCCGCCAAGGAAGACTGTCTGTTCTGTGGCGGTCTCGATCAGGGCGGCGCGCTCGGTGAGCTGTTCGAGTGGGAAGTCCGCCTCACCGCCGGCCAGGGCGAGGAACTGGGGCCGTGTGGGGCGAGCCCGTTCCAGGCCACCGCCATGGACGAGCTGCGCAAGGCGATGCGGGGCATGCCTCAGGACGCTGCCGCGCGAGGGCGCATCGTGCACAGCGTCCACGATTTCGGCGCGGCTCCCGACGATCATTCCCGCCGCGAGATCTTCCGCGCTTCCCTCGACCCGGCAGGCATGGTGCGTTTCGAGCGGGTGGGCAAATGAACGCGGCGAAATTGATCACGATTAGTCCGGGTCATTCGGCCGAACTTCTCCAGCAAGCGCTGGCGGAAAAAGGGGTCACCGCCGATGTTCACGATGGATACGGGCTCGCGCTCGTGTCGGTCTGGGTCGGTCTGGTGGTGTGGTGCGATGGTCAGCAGTTCTGGTGGCGAACGGGCTGGAATGCCGCACGCCGTCGCGTCGTCTATGCCTGGCATCCCGCGATTGACCCGGTGCGGGCCGCTCACCGCGTGGCCATGCTCTATGCAGACCTTCGAGCTGCCCATCCGGCGACGGGGCCACTGGCCGAATTCATCCGCGGGGTCGAGTCATGAGCGACAACGCGGCCTTCTGGGGATGCGGCGTGGAGGCCGTCCGACGAAACTCCGTAGCGGTGCAGCATGCCGTGCGGACGAATGGCACGACGGCCTGGTGCGGGGCATCGGTCCGCCCAGTGATGATCTTCGATTGGCATCTACCGTTCGGCCCGACCTATTCGACCTCCTGCCAGGAATGCGTTCGACGGTGGGAACACGCGTCCAAGAGGGCACAGAAGACTGCCTGAAAGGACCCTGACAGGCCGCACCTTAGCCGGTACTGTACTTGTGCGGACGAGCGCAAGAGTGAACGGACGGCCAAGATGAGCATGGACTTCGCCCCGCCGAAATACGCCCAGGTCATGCGGGCGATTCAGGAGCGGATCGAGTCGGGCGAGTACGCCCCTGGTGACATGCTGCCATCCGAGACGCAGTTGGTGCGGGAACTCGGCGTGGGCCGCACCACCGTCGTGCGGGCTCTTCAAACTCTGGCCATGCAGGGGTGGATCGAGCGTGAGCATGGGCGCGGCTCGTTCGTGAAGGGGCGTCCCGAGAGCGGGGCCGATCGTGTCCGGCCGAGTCTGAGCACGGCGGAGCAGGGTGAGAACGCTGACAGCCTCGTGGAGGTGACCCGCGTTCCGGCACCTCGACACGTGTCCCGGCTCCTGGGTGTCGCCGAGCGCACGCCCGTGATCGTGCGAAAGCGGGTGGCCCGTCAGAGTGGTGTGCCGTCAGCGGTGGAAACGGTGTGGATTCCGCTGGAGATCGCCGTCGGCACTGACCTGGACAAACCAGAACCGCTTCGCAACGGCATCCGCCGGCATCTCCAGGCGGTCAAGCATCTCCGGTTCGACCACATCACTGAGCGCGTCTCCGCGCGAAGGCCGACCAAGGAGGAAGCCGAGCTACTGGGGTCGTCCAACCCGGTGCTCGGCGTGCTAGCCACCGTGCATGACCCGGCGGGAGCCGTGCTGCTGGCCATGAGCCTGGCGCTTCCCGGCAGCCTGCACGAGCTAGAGGATGTCTTCAAAGTTAGCTAAGTCTTACCCCACCCCTCCGCCATAACCACTTGTGCGGACGAGTTGGCGGACTTACTCTCAACTCATGCGGACAAGTGGACGAGCGAACGACCGCTCTCTCCCGCTGACGAGAGGAACCACATGGCAATCCAGGGACCCATCCCGATCAGCTTCGACCAGGTCTTCCCGCACGGCTGCTTCCTTGTGGGGCAGGCCGAGCAGGTCAAGGACTTCGACGCCTCGACCAACGGCAGGACCGTCTACGCCAAGGACAAGACGACCGGACAGCCGGTCTGGCAGGTCCCGGTCATGGACGGCGACCCGACCGTCAAGGCGTCCCAGAAGACGGTCGCGGTCAAGATCCTGTCCGAGACCGAACCCACCGCGCCGCCCGCCATGCCCGGCCTCCCGATCACGCCCGTGGAGTTCGTCGGGATGACCGTCACGCCGTACGTCGGTCAAACCGGGCGGCTGGCCTACTCCATCCGCGCGACGGGGATGCGCCCGCCGCGCACCAAGCAGGCGCCCGCCGGCAAGGAGGCGGCGGCGTGAACCCCGTCCCCTACACCTACATCACGCTCTCGATGCAGCCGGACGAGCCCACGCAACTGAACGTCACCCTCTACAGCAGCCACCTGCAGGCCCGCTCCAGCGTGATCAACGAGCATCGCCCGTACCTGTCGATCACCAGCCGCGACGCCAAGGTCGCCGTCTCCACCACCGGAGGCGGGCCGGTCACCGATGCCGACCTGGCCACCGCCCGCGAGATCTTCAACGCCGCCGCCCAGTACCTGGCCGACTGCGAGCGCCTGCACGCCGACCAGAGGGCGACCTGACAGACAAGGCGGGGCCGCTGGAAGCGGCAACTTCCGGCGGCCCCTCAGTTCTCTCTGATCTCACTCACGAGAGGTTCCAAGCATATGTTCAAGCGGCTGCCTGGAGACGAGACACGCAACCTCGTCACCACCACGCCCGACACGGCCGTCGTCTTCCGCCCGGCCGTCATCCGCACTCCCGCCATCCTCACTCTGATCATCTTCGCCTGGCGTCTCCTCGCCGGCCTCGTCCGGCTCCTGTGGCGCCATCCCGTCGCCATGCTCGCCACGCTCACCCCCGGCGTTCTCACGCTGCTGTACGGCTGGCAGACGGCGCTGCTGCTCACGGCACCCATCCCGGCAGGTCTGGCGGCCTGGGCCCTGACCCACTGGACCAGCTTCGTCCGGCTGATCGGCTGGCGGCTGCTGGCCTGGTGGCGGCTCATCTGGGTCTACCGGCGGCACTGGCAACCCGTCATGATCGTCTCCGGCCTTGGCAGGCACCTGTGGGGCCGTGACTACCTGCCTCGGCTCGACAAGGTCACCTGCACTGCGTGGGCTGACCTCGTCGCCGTCCGGATGCTCAAAGGACAGTCGGTCAAGGACTGGGCCGATCGCCTCGACCACCTCGCCCAAGGCTTCGGCTCCGCGTCGTGCCGGGTGGCGCTGTCTCGGGGCGGTCGCCTCACGCTCACCTTTCCCCGGTATGACCCGCTGGCCGAACGCATCCCGGCGCTCCCTGCGCCTGACTCACCAACCGTGGGACCGGTCGAGATCGGCAAGCAGGAGGACGGGCAGCCGTGGCTGCTCAAGGTGCACGGCACACACGTCCTGGTCGCGGGCGCCACCGGCGCGGGCAAGGGCTCGATCATCTGGTCCACCATCCGCGGGCTCCTCCCGGCCGTCCACGCGGGCCTGGTCGAGATCTGGGCCCTGGACCCCAAGCTGATGGAACTGTCTTACGGGCGCGCCCTGTTCGGTGACCGATACGCGGCCACCCCTGAAGACTGCGCCGATCTCCTCGACCAGGCCGTGAGCGTCATGCAGAAGCGCGCGACCCGCTTCGCCGGTGTTCAGCGCTCCCACACCCCGACCGTGGATGACCCCTTCGTGCTGGTGGTGGTCGACGAGGTGGCGTTCCTGACCGCGTACCAGTCCGACAGAGAGCTGAGACGGCGGATCTCAGCCGCGCTGGCCACGCTCACCACGCAGGGCCGTGCGGTGGGCGTGGGTGTTCTGGCTGCGCTCCAGGACCCGCGCAAGGAAGTCATGAACATCCGCAACCTGTTCCCCGACAAGATCGCGCTGCGCCTGGACGAGTCCGAACAGGTGGACATGGTCCTCGGCGACGGCGCACGGGACCGGGGAGCGCTGGCCGACCACATCTCACCCATTCCCGGACTGGGTGCCGGCGTCGGCTACGTCCGGCTGGAAACCTCGCCCGACCCGATCCGCGTCCGCGCGGCCTACGTCTCCGACACCGACATCCGCGCCATGGCCGACGCCTTCGCCGCCGGAGAGGACGCCTGATGAAGGTCTGCTTCCACGGCACCGCCGAAGAGATCGAGCTGGTGGCAGGACGTTCGCTCCTCGTCATGCTCACCGTCCGCGACCTGCCGCGCGTGCGGGCGTTCGAGGTCTTCCACACCCGCATAAGCCGTCACCCCTACCAGGGCCTCTACCGGCTGTGTGCCGAGCTGGCCGAGATGGAGGGCGGCGACCATGCGTGAGCTCTCCTACCTGCTGGACGGGCTGCGCTGCTCGGCCTGCCTGAGCGACAACACGCTCTGGCTGGACCTGGCGGCGGGCCTGGTCGAGTGCCGCGAGTGCGGCCAAGGCGCCCTCATCGACCACGATGGGGAGGACATGTGACCTACGACCGCGCACTGCCCCGCGCCGAACGGCTGGCCATGCCGCTGGCCCGCGACGTGGCCGAAGAGGTCGCCAAGCAGTACGGGGTGTGCATCCGGCCCGTTCCGCTCAAGCGGCTCGACACCCACACCGGCCTCTGGGAGATCATCGACGTCCCGTGCGGGGCCACCCTGGAGGCCAAGTGCCCACCGTGCGCCAAGCGCAACCGGCACCTGCGCATGGCCCAATGCCGGGAAGGCTGGCACCTCGACGAGGAACCCACGATCACGCCGGACGAGCCGGACGACGAACAACGCTGGCTGGTCGAGTTCCGTGCCGACGTCCAGACCCAGCGCGACCAGGCCGACCAGGCGGGCCAGGACACCGCCGACCTGGACGAGCTGATCTCCGGGCTGGATGAGGAGATCAACGCGGCGGGCATGCGCGGCAACGTACTCGGACGGACAATCCCCAAGCGCAACCGCTCGACCAGGCGTCGGCAGGACGCCCCCGAACTGCCCAAGCGCAAGATGATCAACTCCACGCTCGGGCGCACCTTCGAGTCTGCGGACGGGAAGACCTACCGGCCATCGCTGTTCGTCACGCTCACCCTCCCGTCCTACGGCAAGGTCAACAACGGCGTTCCCATCAATCCCGACACCTACGACTACGCGCGCGCCGCTCGTGACGCGTTGCACTTCTCCAAGGTCGTCGACCGCTTCGTGCAGAACCTGCGCCGCGTGGCGGGCTACGACGTGCAGTACTTCGCCGCTGTGGAGCCTCAGAAGCGGCTCGCGCCGCACCTGCACATGGCCATCCGGGGCACCCTGCCACGCGCGGAGATCAAGCAGATCGCCGCCGCCACCTACCACCAAGTCTGGTGGCCGGCGGCCGACCGAGTCGTCTTCGAAGGTGACCACCTGCCCGTCTGGGAGGACGGCACGGGCTACCTCGACCCCAGCACGGGCGAGGTGTTGCCCACCTGGGACCAGGCGCTCGACCGCATGGACGAGCCCCTGCATGTGATCCGCTTCGGCGTCCAGGTGGACGTGCAAGGTGTGCTCGCGGGCACCCCGGACGCCGACCAGTGCATCCGCTACCTGTCCAAATACCTCACCAAGTCACTCGGTGACAGCCTCGACCCCGACGACCAGGCCCAGCGCGACCACACCGCACGGCTGGCTGAGGCGCTCCGCTTCGAGCCCTGCTCCCCGACCTGCCCGAACTGGCTGCGCTACGGCATCCAACCCAAGGGCGCCAAGCCGGGCATGGCTCCCGGCCAGTGCCGCAGCAAGGCCCACAAGCCCGACCACCTCGGCTACGCCGGACGCCGCGTCCTGGTCTCCCGCAAGTGGTCCAACAAGACCCTCGCCGAACACAAGCAGGACCGCCGTACCTGGGTCCTGGAAGCCCTCGGCCAGACCGACGAGCCGCCCGACCCACACCGCTACGTCTGGAAACCCGTCCCGGCCGGAGACGCCAACGTGCCGCCACTGGCCGTTCGCCTCCTCCGCTCGGTCCACGAACGGCAACGCTGGCGAGCCCACATGGCCCAACTCCAAGCGCAAGCAGACGGCCAAGATCTTTCGGCAACTGAGGAGGTGGCGGCGTGAAGCGAGACGAACTGCTCACCGTCGCCCAGGTCCTCGACGAACTCGGCGGAGTCTCCCGCCGCACCTTCTACCGCTGGCGTGAAATCGGCAAGGCCCCCAAAGGCATCCGCCTGCCCAACGGCGAACTCCGCATCTACCGCAGCGATCTCGATGCCTGGCTCGAATCCCTCCGGAGTGCAGCATGACGACCTCGTACGACGTGAAGTTCTGGGAGATCCGCCGGAACAAGTCCAGCAAGTCACCCTCGTACGAGGTCCGCTGGAAGGTCGGTGGCCGGGAGAAGTCCAAGACCTACAAGACCAAGGCCCTCGGCGAGAACTTCCTGACCGACCTGCGGCAGGCTGCAAGACGCGGTGACGCATTCGACATGGAGACCGGTCTTCCCGAGTCGATGATCAAAGCCAAGGACGCGCGGACCGTCCTCGACTTCGTGAAGGCATATGTCGAGGCCCGTTGGCCACACGCGGCTGCCAAGAGCCGTGACAGCATGTCCGACGCCCTGGCGACGGCTCTCCCGGCACTGACCACAGACAAGGCAGGGCGGCCGGACGCTGCCCTCCTCCGTACTGCCCTACGTCAGTACGTTCTCCTGCCCGAAGGCAAGCGGCCCACGATGCCCACCGACATCGCGCGGGCCGTGCGCTGGCTGGAGGCGGCCTCTCTAACCATGGAAGCTCTCAACGACACCAAGGCCGTCCGCCCGGCCCTCGACGCCCTCACGCTACGCCTCGACGGCAAGAAGGCCGGCGCCAACACGATCAAGCGGAAGCGTGCCATCCTGCACCACGTCTTCGAGTACGCGGTGGAGCTGGAGGAGCTGCCGTCCAACCCGCTGCATCGCATCAAGTGGAAGCTCCCGAAGACCACCGAAACAGTGGATCCGCGGGTTGTGGTCAATCCGGGCCAGGCCCGCGAACTGCTCGTGGCGCTCACCTACGTCGGCAAGCGCCAGCGTGGCGGGAAGGGCCGAGGGCAGCGGTTGATGGCCATGTTCGCCTGCATGTACTTCGCCGCCCTCCGGCCCGGCGAGGCCGTCAGCCTCCGCGAGCAGGACTGCCACCTCCCACCGCAAGGCTGGGGACGGCTCACTCTCGACGGCTCGCGCCCCGAGGTGAACCGCCGATGGACCGACACCGGTGACGCTCACGAGCTGCGCGGTCTCAAGCATCGAGGCCAGGATGACGTCCGCCGCATCCCGATCCCGCCGGAACTGGTCAAGATCCTTCGGCAACACATCGCAGAGTTCGGCATCGCCCCTGACGGACGGCTGTTTCGGAGTGAGCGCGGCGGTGTGGTCGCCTCGACGGCCTACACCGAGGTCTGGCAGGAAGCCCGCACCCTGGCCCTCAGTCCCGCACAGGTCGCCTCACCGCTCGCCCGCCGACCGTACGACCTCCGGCACGCGGCCGTCTCGCTCTGGCTCAACGGCGGCGTACCGGCTCCAGAAGTGGCGGCCCGTGCCGGCCACGGGGTGGATGTCCTACTGCGTGTCTACGCCAAGTGCATCGACGGCCAGGAGGACATCGTCAACCAGCGGATAGCGGACGTACTGACCGCATGAGATCACAAACGGCACCACTCGAAGGGCTCCGGCTTCCCCCGGGGCCTTTCGGCGTTGAGGGGCGGCAGCATCCCGTACACATCCCGGATCATGGGCGCCCACCTGGGGAAACGCTCCCAGATCCATCCCGCGTATATCCCGTGACCAGCGACAAACGGCCGCTCAGGGCTGCATCTGGCTGCACACCCCTGAAACGCAGAAGAGGCCCCGAAGGGCCTCTGACCTGCAGCTACTGCTGGTGGCAGGTGCAAGGTTCGAACTTGCGTAGGCTGAGCCGACGGTTTTACAGACCGCTCCCTTTGGCCACTCGGGCAACCTGCCGTGCCATCCGCTCTCGCGGCGACAGAAAGAAGGATAGCGGACTTCGGAGGTGTACGTGACACGGGTTTTGTCCCGGGGCCGGTTCGGGTCGTCCTCGCCGAAGCCGGTCCACGCCCACCGCGCCGGCCCCGCGTCCTGTCCCCTGCCTCTGGGCTGGGCTGTGGGCGCTGTGACGGGTGAGGGAATCGGGGCGAATGGGGTGAAGGCGGGGAGAGGCGGGACAGGGGATCCTTCGCGTACTGGGCGAGCAAGGGGACGGGGTCCTGCACGGCGGGCCGATGCTGGCTAGGCTCGTGCGCTGGGTCCGGGCGTTGTGTGGGGCCGGGCCTATTTCACCGCAGCTGAGAGGATGGGTGCTTTGGCTGATTCATCTTTCGACGTCGTCAGCAAGATCGACCGCCAGGAGGTCGACAACGCGCTCAATCAGACGATCAAGGAGATCGGGCACCGCTTCGATTTCAAGGGGACCGGGGCGAGCATCGGCTGGTCCGGGCAGGACAACATCGAGGTCAAGGCGAACAGCGAGGAGCGGGCGAGTGCCGTGCTCGACGTGTTCAAGGACAAGGTGGTCAAGCGGGGGCTCTCGCTGAAGATTCTCGACGCGGGCGAGCCCAGGCTGTCGGGCAAGGAGTACCGGATGCTGGTCAGCCTGAAGGAGGGCATCGACCAGGAGAGCGCCAAGAAGATCTCCAAGTTGATCCGGGACGAGGGGCCGAAGGGGATCAAGGCTCAGATTCAGGGCGAGGAACTGCGGGTCAGCTCCAAGAAGAAGGACGACCTCCAAGACGTCATCGCCCTGCTGAAGGGCAAGGATCTGGACATCGCCCTGCAGTTCGTCAACTATCGCTAGCCCGAGGCATGCTGAACGGCTCCGAGCTGGCAGACAACGATCGCGGAGGACGGATCCGGGGCACACGGTCGTGCGGTGTCCCGGGCCGCTCCGCGTTGTGGTTTCGGCTCATGTGAGCGCACTTCGACCTTATGCTCGGTTGACGTGACGAAGATCCCCCTGCGCCGGTTCACGGCACGAGTGCTACCTCTTGATGAACATGGTCGGGTTCTCCTGCTGCATGGTTTCGATCCGGCTCGGCCGGAGCTGCGGTTCTGGTTCACGATCGGCGGGGCCGTGGAGGAGGGCGAGACACTCCAGGAGGCGGGGGCTCGGGAGTTGTTCGAGGAGGTCGGGATTCGGGCCGGGGCGGAGGAACTCACCGGGCCGCATGCCGAGGCGCTGATCGAGTTCGAGTGGGGCGCGTACGCGTTCACCCAGGATCAGTCGTTCTTCGCGATCCGGGTGGGTGACGCGGCCGCCGTGTCGTTCGAGCACATGGAGCAGAGCGAGAAGGACACCACGACCGCCTACCGGTGGTGGAGCGTGGCGGAACTCGAAAGCACCGCTGAGGTCGTTCATCCCGAGGGGCTCGCGAGCATTCTGCGGAAGATCGCCGAGGCGGACGGTTGAGGACGGTGACTCCCGGCCGCTTGGCCGGTTAGACCATTCGCCGGTTTCCGCGTTCGTCCCAGGCCGTCAGCGGCGGTAGCCGGCCATGCGCTCCAGACGGGCGACCCGCTCCGAGGTGGGCGGGTGGGTGGAGAACAGGCGGCCGAAGCCGGAGCCGCTGAACGGGTTGGCGATCATCATGTGGGACGCCGAGGTGAGGCGGCTGTTCTCCGGGAGCGGGAGCCGGCGGGCGCCCATCTCGATCTTGCGCAGGGCCGAGGCGAGTGCCAGCGGGTCGCCCGTGAGCCTGGCGCCCGATTCGTCCGCCTGGAACTCGCGTGTGCGGGAGATCGCCATCTGCACCATCATGGCCGCCACGGGGCCGAGCACCATCATCAGCAGCGCGCCCAGGAAGCCGGGGCCCTCGTCGTCGTCGGAGCCGCCGAAGAACACGGCCACATAGCTGAGCCAGGTGATCATGGTGGCCAGCGCGCCCGCCACCGAGGAGATGAGGATGTCCCTGTTGTACAC
Organism: Nonomuraea sp. MG754425; assembly: GCF_021699195.1. Taxonomy (GTDB): domain Bacteria; phylum Actinomycetota; class Actinomycetes; order Streptosporangiales; family Streptosporangiaceae; genus Nonomuraea. The sequence continues at coordinate 64,869 of NZ_SSXE01000050.1, forward strand.
GTGGGACAGCTCATGCCCGATCACGCCGCGCAGTTCGGCCTCGTTGAGCAGCTTGGTCAGGCCGTGCGTCACGCACACGGCGGCCTGCCGAGGGCTTCTGCCCGTCGCGAAGGCGTTCGGCTGCACCGTCGGTGAGATGTACAGGCGCGGCATCGGCTGCCGGGCCTCGGTGGAGAGCTCGCGGACGATGCGGTAGAGGATCGGCTGCTCGACCTCGCTGACCGGTCTGGCGCGCATCGCGGACAGCGCGATGCGGTCGGAGAAGAAATAGGCGATGCCGTTGCTCATCAGGGCGAACACGAACGCGATCCGCGCACCGGTACCGCCGCCCAACCACGCGCCCCCCGCGATGATCAGCGCCGACAGCCCGCCGAGCAGAACGGCGGTGCGCAGACCGTTGTGGTGCAAGGTTCCCCCCTTCGTGGTCTGGGTTCTGCACGTCCAACGACCAAGACCCGGCTCTTCGTTCCCCGCCGTGCTCAGCCGAGGGCGGAGCGCGACCCCCTGCCCCGATGAACACGGCTTCCCGGAGATTTCATCCAGCCCGCCGCGTCACCCGCTTTCCACTCTTTCTCCCCTGTCCCATTCGTCCTGATCGCGGGTCGGGGAGTTCGCCGAGTTCCTCGGCACGCGCTCAGCCGAAGGCCGATAAGGCGGTCATGTCCAGGACGAGTTGCGGGGCGATCGAGAACAGCACGGCCGCCGCCAGGGCCACGCCCACCGCCAGCCAGGCCGTCACCGGCGGCCGGTACGTGGCCGGTGACGCCTCACCGCCGACCGGCGCGAACAGGCGACCCGTCCAGACGGCGTAGTAGTACAGGCCGATCACCGTGTTGACGGCCATGACCACCGCCAGCCACCCGGCCCCGCCCCCGACGAGTTCGCGGAACACGAAGACCTTGGCGAACAGCCCGGCCAGCCCCGGCGGGAGACCGGCCAGGCAGACCAGGCAGAACGCGAGCGTCACGCCCGCCGCCGGGCGGCGCAGCGCCAGGCCGCGGTAGTCGTCGAGCTCGTTGCGGGCCGCGGTTCTGGACACGAGCATGACGACGGCGAACGCGCCGAGGTTCATGGCGGCGTAGATGACCAGGTACGCCATGGACGCGCCGACCGCCCCACGCGCAATGGCCGCCACCGCCAGCGGCGCCAGGACATAGCCCGACTGCGCGACCGAGGACCAGGCCAGCAGGCGTACGGCGGAGCGCTGGCGCAGGGCCAGCAGGTTGCCCGCGGTCATGGTCAGCGCCGCCAGGATGCCCACGATCGGGGCCCAGGTGGCGGCCTGCCCGGCCAGACCGGTGACGAGTACGAGGATCAGCCCGGCGAACCCGGCCGCCTTCGAGACGACCGACAGCAGGGCGGCCACGGGGACCGGCGCGCCCTGGTAGACGTCGGCGGCCCACGAGTGGAACGGCACAGCGGCGATCTTGAAGGCGAAGCCCGCCGCCACGAGCACCACGCCGACCGTGACGACCGCGGGCAGTTCCGCCCCGGCCACCGTGGGCGCCTGTCGGCCGCTGAACACCTCGCCCAGGCGCGACAGGTGGACCGAGCCCGCGATGCCGTACAGGAGGGACACGCCGAACAGCATGATCGCCGTGGAGACCACCGACACGACGAAGAGCTTCACGGCGGCCTCGGAGGCGCGGCCGTCGTACCGTTTCAGCGCGGTGAGGGCGAAGACCGGCAGCGAGACCAGCTCCAGGGCCACCACCAGCATGATCAGATCCCGGGACGCGGGCAGGGTGACCGCGCCGACGAGGGTGCACAGGAGCAGGAAGTACCACTCGCCCACGGGGATGGCGCCGCCGGCCAGCTCCGTCATCGACATCAGGACGACCACCACGCCGGCCGCCAGCACCATGCCCGCGAACACCAGCGTGAACCCGTCCACGACGAACGAACACATCGCCGCGGACTGCGCCTGCCCTCCGGCGAGAGCGGGCGGGACGCAGAACGTCGACTGCGGCGCGCCGCCCCTGAGCGCCTGCGCCACCACGAAGCCGAGGGAGGTCAGGACACCCGCCAGCGTGACGAGCCCCAGCCCGGACCGGGTCCGGGGGCGGGCCGGGAGGAACGCGTCGAGCAGCAGCACCAGGCCCGCCGCCAGGGCGAGCACCAGCGGCGGCGAGATGGCGAAGAAGTCGATCTGCTGGATCATGAGATGGCTCCCAGCAGGGTCTGCACGGGCGGGGTGGACAGCGACAGCAGCAGGCCGGGCCAGAGGCCGAAGAGGAGGATCAGGACGACCAGGGGCGTCCACGCCAGCAGTTCGTACCTTCTGATGTCGTCAGGGACGATCTGGGCCGCCGGGCCGAGGGTCGCCGTGGTGGCGGCCCGGGCCGGTGAGGCGAGTGGCTCGACCGGATGTTCGTGGATCGGCCGGCGGGTCTGGGCGCGGGGCCGACCGTGGGTCACGCGTGACAACATGACCAGGAAGTACGCGGCCGTCAGGACCGCGCCCAGCCCGCCGATCACCATGTACGCGAGGAAGAGCCCGCGCGGCAGCCCGTCGGCCGGCTGGAACGCCCCGAACAGCGCCAGCATCTCCCCCCAGAACCCGGCCAGCCCGGGCAGCCCCAGCGACGCGATCGCGGCGAACGTGAGCACCGAACCCAGCCGCGGCATCGTGGTCAGCATCCCGCCGCCCAGCTCCGGTATCTCCGAGGTGTGGTAGCGCTCCTTGACCGCTCCGGCCAGGAAGAACAGCAGGCCGGTGATCAGGCCGTGGGCGACGTTGGCGAACAGCGCTCCGTTGACGCCGACCGGGGTCAGCGTGGCGAAGCCGAGCAGGACGAAGCCCATGTGGCCCACGGAGGAGTAGGCGATCAGGCGTTTCAGGTCGCGCTGGGCCAGGCAGGCGAGGGCGCCGTACACGATGCCGACCACGGCGAAGGCCCCCAGCCACGGGGCCACCGCCACCGCGCCCTCGGGCAGGACGGGGATGGCGATCCTGGCGAAGCCGTACGTGCCCATCTTCAGCAGGACGCCCGCCAGCAGCACCGAGCCGACGGTGGGCGCCTCGGTGTGGGCGTCGGGCAGCCAGGTGTGCAGCGGCCACATGGGCGTCTTGACCGCCAGGCCGATGCCGATCGCCACGAAGGCGAGGATCTGGAGGGACCTCGGCAGGCCCGCGCCGTGGGACGCGCTCAGCGCCTCGATGTCGAGGGTGCCGGTCTGGGCCCACACGAGGAGCAGGCCGAGCAGCATGACGACCGAGCCGAGCAGCGTGTAGAGGATGAACTTGATCGACGCCGCCCTGCGCCCCGCGCCGCCCCAGACGCCGATCAGGAAGTACATCGGGATGAGCACGATCTCGAAGAACACGAAGAAGAGCAGCAGGTCGAGGGCGAGGAACGTGCCGATCATGCCGACCTCGAGCACGAGCAGCGTGAACACGAGCGCCCGCGGCCTGGCGCTCATGAACCCTCCGCCTGCCCGTGCGCCGCCCCAGGACAGGTAGCCGAAGCACAGGAACGTCAGCAGCGCCGTCAGCACGATCAGCGGCAGCGAGATGCCGTCGACGCCGAGGTGGAGGCGCAGCCCGAGCCCCGGGACCCACGGCTGGTCGAGCTCGGCCTGGATCCGGGCGGGCGCGCCGTGATCGAACGTCGCCAGGAGGACGAGGCTCACGGCCAGCGTGAGGCCCGAGAAGATCAGCCCGTACGCGGGGAGCGCGCGGCGCGGCGCGTGCGGCGACAGGAGCAGCACAAGGGCGCCGAGCAGCGGTACGGCGAGGAGCGCGACCGGGATCCAGCCCATCATGCGATCACCGCCGTCCGGGCCCACCTGGTCCGGTGCCCGGCGAGCTGATCCGCGCTCTGCTCGGTGCTCTCGTCTGTCATGTGAACATCACCGCCCCCACCACGATCAGCAGGACGCCGGCCAGCAGGCCGCTGACGTAGAGCTGCACGTTGCCGTTCTGGGCCAGGCGCAGCACGCCGGACAGAACGCGGGCCGACCTGCCCGAGCCGCGGACCGCGCCGTCCACGAGCACGTCGTCCGTTCTGACGACGAGCCTGGCCAGGGCCGGCACCGGGCGGACGAGCAGGGCGGCGTAGAGGGTGTCCACGTAGAACGCGCGCTCGCACGGCACCCGCAGCGGGCCGAGCAGGCGGGCCGGGTCGGCGACGGGGTCGATGCGCCAGAACGCGTAGACCAGGCCCGCGCCCAGCGCCGCGAGCACGACGCTGACGACCGCCATGCCGAGGTCGAGATGCGGCTCGCCGGCGAAGCCCAGCAGCAGGGCGGGGACGGCCAGCAGGATGACGGGCACGAGCATCGAGCGCGGGGCCTCCCTGACGTCCACGACGTGGGCGGTGCCGGGCTCCGGCTCCGGGAGCGCCACGGCGCTCGGCGGGCCGAAGAAGGTGCGCAGCCAGGCCCTGGTGGCGTACGCGCCGGTGACGGCCACGGTCGCGAGCGCGCAGCCGTACAGGAGGAGGGCGGCCGCGTCGGTGAGGACGCCGGTGGACAGTGCGTCGTCCATGGCGAGCAGGACGCCGTCTTTGCTGAAGAAGCCGCCGGTCGGCGGGATGCCCATCAGCGCCGCGAACCCGATCGTCATCGTGACGAACGTGATCGGCAGCTCGCGGCGCAGGCCGCCCATCCGGGTCATCAGGTTCGAGCCGACGTGGTGGATCACCACGCCCGCGCAGAGGAACAGCAGCGCCTTGAACGCGCCGTGGGTCACCAGGTGGAAGACGGCCGCGACGTCGGAGCCCGCGGCGAGGCCGCCCGCCATGTAGGCGAGCTGGCTGACCGTGGAGTAGGCGAGGACGCGTTTCAGGTCGTCTTGGGCGAGCGCGGCCAGTGCGGCGCCCAGCATGCCCAGCGCGGCGAGCACGGCCAGCACGTCGAGCGTCGGGCCGGCGGCGAGGAAGGCCGGGAACAGCCTGGCCACGATGAAGATGCCGGCGGCGACCATGGTGGCGGCGTGGATGAGGGCGCTGATCGGTGTGGGGCCCGCCATGGCGTCGGGGAGCCAGGTGTGCAGCGGCACCTGGGCGCTCTTGCCCGCCACCCCCGCCAGCAGCAGCATCGTGGCCGTCACCAGGGTGGCCGGGGCCATGTCGGGGGCCTTCGCCAGCACGTCGGTGATGCGGAAGCTGCCCGCGGCCGTGCCGAGCGTGAAGATGCCGAAGAGGAAGCCGACGTCGCCGAGACGGGTGACGAGGAACGCCTTCACCGCGGCGCGGGAGTTGCCCCGGTCTTCCCACCAGTGCCCGATGAGGAGGTAGGAGCACAGGCCCATGATCTCCCAGCCGACGTAGAGGACCAGGAGGTCGCCCGCGTACACGACCAGCAACATCGCGCTGGTGAACAGGCTGATGAAGGCGCTGTAAGAGGGGTAGCGCGGGTCGTCTTCGAGGTAGCCGACGGAGTAGACCTGTACGGCCAGCGCCACCAGGGTCACCAGGACGCCGATGACGCTCGACAGGGCGTCGGCCTGGAGGACGAGCGAGATCGGGATGCCGCCGGTGCCGATCGTGCCGTACGTCTGGCCGGTGGGAGGCGGGGCGGTGGCGCCGGTGAAGTAGGCCAGGCCTGGAACCCAGGCCAGTGAGACGGCCAGGATCGCGGCGGCGGCGGTGGGGAGGATCGCGATCCAGGCGGCCCGGGTGGTGCCGCCCGCGGCCCGCCCGGTCGCGTGCCCGGCGGGCTCCTCCTGCCCGTGCGCGTTCGTGAGCGCCGCCCGCCGGTGGGGCCATCGGGAGAGCAGGAGGCCCGTGAAGGCGGCGGCGAACGGCAGGAGCACGACCAGCAGGGGGAACGTCGTCATCGCGGGCCGCCTCCTCGCTGGACCGGTTGCTCGTCGTCGTGGCGCTCCCGCCGCCCGTCGGGATGAGCGCCGGGCGGGCGCGGACGGTCGCCGGGTGGCTCGGCGAGGTCGCGGAGGTGGTCGATATCGACGGTGCGGCGATTTCGGTACAGCGCCAGCACGATCGCCAGGCCCAGGCCCACCTCGGCGGCGGCGATGACGATGACGAAGAGGGTGAGCACCTGACCGCTGTGCAGGCGGTCGCCCAGCCACACGTCGAACGCCACCAGGTTGAGGTTGACGGCGTTGAGCATCAGCTCGACCGACATCAGCACGAGGATCGTGTTGCGCCGGGCCAGCACGCCGTAGACGCCGATGGAGAACAGCAGCGCGGCGACGACCGCCGGGTAGACGATGTGCACTAGTGCCCCCCGGTCTGGTCGGGTGGTGGGGTGCTTCTCGACAGGTCATCGGGCGGATCGGCCGGTTCGCCGCCGGGGATGTCCGTACGGGACAGGACGATGGCGCCGATCAGCGCAGCCAGCAGCAGCACGGACAGCGCCTCGAACGGCAGCACCCACGTGGCGAACACGCTGGCGCCGAGTTCCCTCGCGGATCCCGGACCGGGGGTGAGCGGGGCGTAGGCCGTGCGGAACCCGTCGATCACCACCGTGACGAGGATCGCCGCCGTGGCCACCGCCACCACGGCGGCGACCACTCTGTTGCCGCTGTCGAGGTCGGCGGAGCGGCCGATGGGGGCGCGTGTGAGCATGATGCCGAACAACATCAGCACGACCACCGCGCCCACGTAGATGAGCACCTGCACCCAGGCCACGAACTCGGCGGTCAGCACCAGGTAGCCGCCGGCCAGCGCGCCGAAGCAGACCACCAGCCACAGGGCGGCATGGACGAGTTGCCTCGTCGTGACGACAAGCAGCGCCGACCCGACCGCTACCGCGCCCAGGAGCAGGAAGACGATCTCTTGCCCGGTGGGTGACAGATAGGAGGGCACTGCCTCGGTCACGAATCCTCCTCGGACTCCTTCGGCTCGTCAGGACCGAGCCGCCCCGGCGGCCGGATGGACCGGGGATCGGTCATCCTGCGCCGGCGGTGGCTCGCGGCAGAAGTCTGCTCCTCGGGTTCGGGCTTCGGTTGCGGTTCGCCCGAGGCTGTGGACAACTCGTCGGGACGCTGTTGTCCTGTGGATGACGGCGTCTCGGTGCCGGTGTCGTCCGGCCCCGGCTGCTCGGCGGAGTCGCCGCTCTGGGGCGTGGCCGGGAGGGCGCCCGGCGGGCGGATCCCCCGTACATTCGACATGGGCCGGCGGGGACGTCCGCCCGGGGTGCTCGACGGCGGGGCGGCGGGGCCGGTCTCGGACGTGCCGGAGGCGGGCTCCTCGGCTGACCCGCCGGTCGCGGCACTGGGAGCTTCGGCTGCCGGGGTGCCGGCGCGGGGGCGCTGCGCCGCCGGTGTGCGGGCCGGCCGTTTGGGAGCGGCCGTCAGCTCCTTCGGGCGCTCGGCGCCCGGGTCGTGGGCCGGGGGCGGAGGGACGGTCTGCGCCCAGGAGGCCAGATTGTCCTTCTCGTACAGGAGGTTACGGATGTCGCCTTCCGCGTACTCGAACTCCGGGGACCAGAAGAGCGCGTCGAACGGGCAGACCTCGATGCAGATGCCGCAGTACATGCACAGGGCGAAGTCGATGGCGAAGCGGTCGAGGACGTTGCGCTGACGGGGACGCCCGCCCTCCGGGGCCGGGATCGTCTCCTTGTGGGAGTCGATGTAGATGCACCAGTCAGGGCACTCCCGGGCACAGAGCATGCAGGAGGTGCAGTTCTCCTCGACCAGGGCGATGACGCCTCGGCTGCGGGGCGGCAGATCGGGCTTGACCTCGGGATACTGCTGCGTAACCGATTTGCGCAGCATGTGGCGAAGAGTAATGGACAGCCCCTTTGCCAGTCCGACTCCCGGTATCCGCGCCATGGTTCAACATCATGACGTACTTGGCCGCGGACGTGAATGAGCCGGAGAGTTGTCCCCAGTTTTTCCACAGCCATCCACAGGCTGAGGGGAGGTTATCCACAAGCTGTGTGCATGCCCGATATGAACCACGGCATGGCGATAGTCTCTCGGCCATGCAGCACAGCCATCCCGTCCGCCCCAGTGGTCTGAGGTGGACGGCCGCCGTCGTCTGGGCCTTCCTGCCCCTGCTCACGTGCGGGATGGCAACCCCGTTCACCATCGGGATCGCGGCCTTCTGGCTGCGCAGCGTCTGGAACGGCGCCGCCGCGGCCGTCTACTTCGCGGGCATCGGCTCGTTCCTGCTCGCGATCATGGCGTACGACTCGTATGACGATTTTCCTCCGGCTCTGTCGGCGATCGTCACGCTGGGGCTGCTCCTCAGCTGGATCGGCGGGGTCATCCACTCGGGCATCCTGGTGCCGTTCATGGCGCGGGCCCGGCTGACCGGACCCGCCTACCCGCAGGCCGACCTGCGGCAGCGCACCACCGCGCCCAGCCACCAGCGGCGCCAGGACGAGCCAGGCTGGGTCGGCCGCTACCGGGTGCTGCAGCCGATCGGGCGCGGCGGGCAGGGGGCCGTCTACCTGGCCATGGCGCCCAACGGCGTACGGGTCGCCGTGAAGGTGCTGCACGACCTGGTGGACGAGACGGCGCGCGCCAGGTTCGCCCGTGAGGTGGAGGCGGCGCGCCGGGTGGCGACGTTTTCCACAGCCCGGGTGCTCGATGTGGACATCACGGGGCAGCACCCGTACATCGTCAGCGAATACGTCGAGGGGCCGTCGCTGGAGCAACTCGTCAAGAGGCACGGCCCACGCGACGAGGACGGCCTGACACGGCTGGCGCTGTCCACGGCGGGGGCGCTGGCGGCGATCCACAAGGCCGGGGTCGTGCATCGCGATTTCAAGCCGAGCAACGTGCTGATCGGGCACGACGGGCCGCGCGTGATCGACTTCGGCATCGCCCGCGCGCTCGACCAGGTGACGATGACGGCGGGAAAGATGGTGGGCACACCGCCGTACATGTCGCCGGAGCAGCTCAAGGGCGAGCCCGTGGGGCCGGCCTCCGACGTGTTCAGCTGGGCCGGGACGATCATGTACGCGGCCACGGGGCGGCCGGCGTTCGGGGAGGACACGGTTCCCGCGGTGTTCCACCGGGTGCTCACCTTCCATCCCGACCTGTCGCCGCTGCCGCCCGCGTTACGCGGCGTCGTGGGGGCCTGCCTGAACAAGCAGGCCGAGCAGCGGCCATCCGCCTCGGACGTGATGCTGGCGATCGTCCGCTGAGCCGAGGGCCGGCCGGCTCGACAATCAACCAGGCGAGCGCGTGTCAGGTGAGCACTTTGACGACACCGGTGAGGGCGAGCTGAGCGAGCGACAGCGGCACCAGGACGGCCCAGGCCAGCCTCTGGAGCTGGTCCTCACGAAGCCGCGGGTAGGTGACTCGGAACCAGATCACGACGAAGGCCAGCAGGAACACCTTCAGCAGCGTCCACAGCCAGCCCGGCAGGAACGGCCCGTGCCAGCCGCCCAGGAACAGCACAGTGGTCAGGAAGGACAGGACGACGATCCCGGCGTACTCGGAGAGCATGAAGAGGGCGAAGCGCATGCCGGTGTACTCGGTCATCGGGCCCATGATGATCTCCGACTCGGCGATCGGCATGTCGAACGGCGGGCGGCGGAGCTCGGCGAGGCCGGCCAGGAAGAAGACGACGGCGCCGATCGCCTGCCACGGCAGCCACCACCACTGCCAGGCTTCGACGATGCCCGGCAGCGACAGAGTGCCCGCGGCCATCGCCACCGACGAGGCGGCCAGCACCAGCGGCAGTTCGTACGACATGAGCTGGGCGGCCGAGCGCATGCCGCCGAGCACCGAGTATTTGTTGCCCGAGGCCCAGCCGGCCATGATCGAGCCGAGGACGCCGATGCCCATCACGGCGAGGACGAAGAAGAGCCCGAGATCGAGGTCCACGGCCACCCGGTCGCGGTCGATGGGGATGACGATCAGGACGACCAGGTACGGGATCAGCGCCACCGCGGGGGCGATCATGAAGACCCGGCGGTCGGCCGCGGCCGGGACGATGTCCTCCTTCTGCGCGAACTTCACACCGTCGGCGATGAGCTGCGCCCAGCCGTGGAAGCGGCCCGCGTACATGGGGCCGAGCCTCGACTGCATGTGTGCCATGACCTTGTGCTCGGTCTGGCCGATTATCAGCGGCAGCACCAGGAACACGACAAGGATGACGACGAAGCTCAGCGCCACTTCAAGCATCAGGCGGCCCCCAGTCGGCTGGAACTCCTGGTGGAAGGGTCTTGCGGCGGCTCGGTGAGCCGTGGCCGGACTCGCCCGGCTCCTTGGCGCCCGGCCAGGGCTTGGCCACGCGGGCGGCCAGGATGAAGTCCTTGCGGAGCGGATGCCCCTCGAAACCGTCGGGGAGGAGCAGCGGTGTGAGGTTGGGATGACCGTCGAAGATCACGCCGAACATCTCGTACGTCTCGCGCTCGTGCCAGTTCGCGCCCCGGTAGACGAGGACGGCGGTCGGGAGGTGGGGGTTCTCGCGCGGCACATGGGTGCGCAGGAGCAGGCCACGGCCCGCCGATGGGCTGTAGACGTGGGCCACGACGGCGAACGAGTCAGGTGGGGCGTCCACGCCGGCCAGCCAGTCGAAGAAGGCGCAGTCGAGGGTGTCGCGGACGTAGGTGAGCAGGTCGGTCCAGTCGGCGGGGGCGACGTCGATCGTGGTGTCGCCGTAGGACTCCGTGATCTGGACGCGGTCGCCGAAGTGCGCTGCGATGCTCGTGGGGCCGGTGGCGAGCGGGTTCTCCGGGCCGGCTCCCGTGGGGGTGGGGTCGCCGGTGCTCACCTTCCCGGCTCCTCGTTCGAGGGCCGGTCGGACGAGGTCTCGCCCGGCGGCTGGTCCTGCGGCGGGAGCTGGGCGTGCGGGCGGGACCAGATGTAGCGGTCGCTCAGCTTCTCGGCGGCGATCTTGTCCTGGAGCTTGGTGATGCCGTACAGGAGGGCTTCCGGCCGGGGCGGGCAGCCGGGGACGTAGACGTCGACCGGGATGATCTGGTCGACGCCGTTGGTGACGCAGTACGAGTCCCAGTACGGCCCGCCGCTGTTGGAGCAGGCGCCGAAGGAGATCACGTACTTGGGGTCGGGCATCTGCTCGTACAGGCGCTTCACGGCCGGGGCCATCTTGTCGGTGACGGTGCCCGAGACGATCATGAGGTCGGCCTGCCTCGGGCCGTTCGCGAACGGGATCACGCCGAACCGGATGAAGTCGTGGCGGCTCGTCGAGGCTGCGATGAACTCGATGGCGCAGCAGGCCAGCCCGAAGTTGAACACCCACAGCGAGTAACGGCGGCCCCAGTTGAGGACGAACCGCATGGGTTTGGGCGCCAACCGTGAGATCGGGCCCACGGTGGGCATCGGGAGATCCGTTGCTGCCATATGGCCATTCTTGCGCGGATCGCAGGTCAGGCAAAGGAGGGATCGAACCAAGGAATCAGCGCCCTCCCGGCTGGTAGCAGCCTGCCGACAAGGGGATCCGGCGTCGAGGCTCGGGCCAGGAGACCGCTTGGAGGCGGTCGTGTCGGGCGTCGGCCCATGGATGAGAGCGGGCTCCTGGTAGAACATGGAACCCTGGCGCCCCGGATCCCGGATCCGGGCGCGGGGCGCGGGGCGCGGGGCGCGGGCATCAGGTTGCGGCACAATCGCAAGGTGGCCCAAGATCTGATGCCCTTTGTCGGCCTGTGCCTGCTGATCACGATCACGCCCGGTCTCGACACCGCCGTGGTCATCCGCAGCACGATGAAATTCGGCCGGTCCGCGGGCATGCGCACCGCGCTCGGCTGCGCGGCGGGGCTTTTCGTCCATGCCACGCTGGTCGCGCTCGGCCTGGCGGAGCTGTTGTTGCGTAGCGAGGCGCTGTTCGCGCTCGTCAAGTTCACCGGTGCGGTGCTGCTGGTCGGCCTCGGCCTCCGCTCGCTGTGGGCGGCCTGGCGCATCGGTCCGGCGCACGGTGCCGTCGAACCGGCCCGCTCCGAGCCCGAGCGGCGCGGCACGCCTTTCCTGCAGGGGCTCCTGACCAACCTGACGAACCCCAAGGCCACGCTGTTCTTTCTGGCCGCCCTCCCGCAGTTTGTCCCCGTCGGCTCGTCGGGCCGAGCGGTGCCGGTGGCTCTGGGGCTGGCGGTGATCGCCGTGGCCTTCAGCATGACGGGGCTCGGCCTGACCGCCCTGAGTGTGCATCGCGTCCGTCATCTGCTCGGTTCCCGGCGCGTCCGGCGGGTGCAGGAGGCGCTCCTCGGGGCGACTCTGATCGCGCTCGGAGTCCGGGTGGCCACCGAATGACACCGGCGATCGAAACGGTCAGGTCCAGGTGAGGACGCGTTTGCGCCAGGCGTACAGGATGCCGAGGGCGATGAAGCCGAGGAAGACGAACATCTCCACCAGCGTGGTCAGACCGTAGCCGGGCGCGTCGAAGACGGTGGCCCAGGGGAACAGGAAGACGGCGTCCACGGCGAACACGACGTACAGGTACGTGAAGACGTAGTAGCGCACCTGTGACTGCGCCCAGCCCTCCCCGACGGGGTCCACCCCGCACTCGTACGTGGTGAGCTTCTCGGGGGTGGGGCGGGTGGGGCGGAGG
>NZ_SSXE01000491.1 GCF_021699195.1 Nonomuraea sp. MG754425
CCCTGATGCGGAGCCGCACCCGCCGGTCACCGGCGCCGCACGCCCTGGTGCCGGACCGCGTCCTGGTGCCGAGCCGCGCCCTGGTGCGGGACCGCGCCTTGGTGACGAGCTGCACCTTGGTGACGAGCCGCGCCCTGGTGACGAGCCGCGCCCTGGTGATGGCCCGCTTCCGCCGGCCGCCGACGGCGACGGTGCCGGCGGCGACGGGGGTCCGCTCGGGCGGTCTCACGGTGACCCGCTTCACGCGTCGCGGGCGGGCGTGCTGCGGGCGATCGCGCGCGCCCTCGACACGCTCCCCGCCACCATCAGACGGTCGCTGTACGTCGTCACCCGCCCCGCCGCTCCGTCCCGGCCGCACCTGACCGCGGAGGCCGCCATCCGGGAGGCCGTCAGCTCCATCACCCGCGACCACCCCGCCCTGCACCTGCCCCGCATCAGCCTGCACCCCGGCGACGACCTGGCCGACGACGCCCGCAGGCTGGCCCGCGAACTGCTCGCC
>NZ_SSXE01000492.1 GCF_021699195.1 Nonomuraea sp. MG754425
CCGGCGTCCCGGGCGAGGCGGAGCAGTTCGCCGGTGGACTGACGGACGAGGCTCGGGTCGGGGTTCTGCCCCATGGCGCGCGGGTGGACGAACACGGCCCGCACGCCTTTCAGCGCATCGGCGACGGTGTCCGGCCGGGCGGGATCGCCCACCGCCTTCTCCACTCCTTGCGGGAGGGTGGCGTCTGGATCGCGGGTGATCGCCCGGATCGGTACGCCTTCGGCCAGGAGCAGGTCGACCAGGTGACGGCCGACGAGGCCGGTGGCTCCGGTGACGAGAATCATGATCTTTCCTCCATGGATGGTAGGGATCACTGGATGGTCAGCGTGACCGCGGGGTCGAGGGCCAGGGTGGCGGCGGCCAGGCCCAGGAACACGATCGCCAGGTAGAACTGGGGGACGAAGTCGTAGACGCGCAGATGGGTGAACAGGGCGCAGACGAAGTAGAGGATGAGGCCGGCGGCGGCGGCCGTGCCGATCAGTGGCACGCCGAGGAG
>NZ_SSXE01000493.1 GCF_021699195.1 Nonomuraea sp. MG754425
ATTTTTGCCTTTGATTCCGCCGCTCCGCCCGTTTCCCGTCAATTCAAAGGCATTTTTGCCTTTCATTCAGGCCATTTGCCCGTTTCGGCTGGAATCAAAGGCTTTTTTGCCCTTCATTTCGGACATTTGCCTTTCATCATCAGTCCGGAGTATGCCCAGGGTAGCTGCAGCACCTCGACTGAAATGTCGGCAACTTCCTTCCCAGCAACTTATCGCCACAGCCACCGATTAATCGATACACTCACATATACAGCGAAAACAGAACAAACTACCTTAGCTTTTAGCAGTTCAACATTTCGGCATTTTTGACAGTTCGGTATTTTGGCAGCTCAGTATTTCAGCATTTCCGCAGGCATTCCGCAGGCCAGCTTTTCAGCGCTTCAGTATTTCAGCATTCAGTCGTCAGCATTGCGGACTACGACATTCTGGCATTTCGGTAATTCAGCATCTAGACATTTTCAGCATTTAGCTATCAGAATTTCAACACCTTAGC
>NZ_SSXE01000494.1 GCF_021699195.1 Nonomuraea sp. MG754425
TAAGTCCGGTCGGCTCGCGGGGTGAACTTTGCTGAACCAACAGCCGTCTTCGTGGTCGCCGAGACCATGACCTGTACAGGTATCCGTGCAGTGGGTCAGTGGGTCAGCGTGACAGATGAGGTGAAGGGCGGGCGGCGATGGCCGGACCGATCGTGGTGGGGGTGGACGGCTCCGCGCCGTCCCACGCGGCGGTGGAGTGGGCGGCCCTCGATGCGCGGCGAAGACGGTTGCCGCTGAAGATCGTGCATGTGTGCGAGCAGTGGCAGGACAATGTCAACGGCAGGAAGTATTGCGCGGGGGTGCTGGAGGCGGCCGTCGGCAGGGCGCAGGCGCTGGACGCGGGGATCGAGGTGGACGCCGAGATGCCCGGGGGAAACGTCGTGGAGAGCCTGATCGCCCAGGCCGTGCGGGCCGACAGCATCGTGCTCGGCAGCCGTGGGGTGGGCGGGTTCTCCGGGCTGCTCCTCGGGTCGGTGACCCTGGGTGTC
>NZ_SSXE01000495.1 GCF_021699195.1 Nonomuraea sp. MG754425
CGCGTGAATACTGACCCCCAGGCGACGGCCGAAATCTGACCCCTCTTGCAGTTCACTCTGGAGGGTGATCAAGGTGGAGGACTGGGCGGAGATCCGCCGGTTGCACCGGGCCGAGGGCATGCCGATCAAGGCGATCGCGCGGCATCTGGGCGTTGCCAGGAACACGGTGCGGCGGGCGCTGGCGGCCGAGGAGCCGCCGAAGTATCAGCGGCCGGGCAAGAAGTCGATCGTGGATGCGATGGAGCCGCAGATCCGCCAGCTGCTGCGGCAGTGGCCGGACATGCCGGCGACGGTGATCGCCGAGCGGATCGGCTGGCAGCGATCGATGACCGTGCTCAAGGATCGCATCCGGCAGATCCGGCCGGAGTATCGGCCGCTCGATCCGGCTTCGCGGACCAGCTACCAGCCGGGCGAACTCGCGCAGTGCGATCTGTGGTTCCCGCCGGCGCGTATCCCGGTCGGCCCTGATCGGGGGATGAGCCTGC
>NZ_SSXE01000496.1 GCF_021699195.1 Nonomuraea sp. MG754425
GAGGTCGGCCCCGGCCAGCACGATCGCCGGGTCCTTGCCGCCCAGTTCCAGGAACGCCGGCACGAACGCGCGGGCCGCCGCCTGCGCCACCCGCCGCCCGGTCGCGACGCTGCCGGTGAACACGACGGCGTCCACCAGGTCCACGAGCGCGGCCCCCGTGCCGCCGTCGCCCTCGACGACCCGCAGCGGCAGGCCGTCGGGGACCAGCCGCATCAGCGGCTCGATGAAGCGGGGGGTGACCTCGCTCGGCTTGACCAGCACCGTGCAGCCGGCGGCCAGCGCGGGGACCGCGTCGATGAGGGCGAGCAGGAGCGGCAGGTTCCACGGGGTGATCATCCCGGCCAGCTCGTACGGCACCGCGTCGCCACCCACGACGATCCCGGGCAGGGCGGCGGGTGGCGCAGGCGGCGGCCCGCGCGTTCGTGCCGGCGTTCCTGGAACTGGGCGGCAAGGACCCGGCGATCGTGCTGGCCGGGGCCGACCTC
>NZ_SSXE01000497.1 GCF_021699195.1 Nonomuraea sp. MG754425
GCGGCGGCGGGTGGATCCGTCGCTCCAGCGGCGGGTGACCGAACGCTTCGTGGCCGCCGCGTTCGGTGGCGACCTCGACGCGCTGCTGGAGATGCTCGCGCCCGAGGTGACGCTGTGGTCCGACGGCGGCGGCAAGTCCAGAGCCGCCGGCCCACGCCCCGTCCAAGGTCGCGACAACGTTGCCAGGGTGCTCGTCGCCAGTGCCGCCGAGCCTGTCGAGGGCGGTCTGAGCATTCAGTACCGCGACGTCAACGGAGAGCCGTCCGCGGTGGTCTTCGCCGAGAACTCGCCGTACGCCGTGATGGTGGTGGACCTGTCCACGGACGGAGAGCACGTGCGGGACATCTACGTGGTCAGCAATCCTGACAAGCTCTCCCATGTGCCCAAAGAAACGGAAACACCTCATGCTTGAGATCATCGGCGCGGGATTCCCGCGGACCGGAACCTTCTCCTTGAAGGCCGCACTGGAACGCCTCGGCTTCGGA
>NZ_SSXE01000498.1 GCF_021699195.1 Nonomuraea sp. MG754425
GAAGACGAGGCTTTCGTGCCCGTCGTCGAGCCAGCGCACCAGATAGGGCGGTGAGCCGTCGGCGTGGCTCACCTCGACGATGAGCCCCTCACGCCGGATGCCGTGACCACGGCCGCTCACCACGACCAGACGATCGCCTGTCGAAGCCTTCATCATGATCCCCCACAATCCTGATCCAAGGCGTCCACCTGCACTTCTCTCCAGTGTGCAAGACGGTCGGAACGCCGGTGACCCCGGCCCGCGCCTACCGTGGCCGGACCACCGCGACCGGGCACCCGGCATGGTGCAGCAGCCCGTGACCGACCGACCCCAGCATCACGGACGCGAACCCGCCCAGCCCTCTGGATCCGACCACCACCAGATCCGCCGCAGCGCACGCCTCGACAAGCGCCGGGATCGGATGTTCACTCACCTGCCGGCCGTAGATCTCGACATCGGGGTGTTCGCCCCGCCAGGCCACGATCCGTTCCTGGGCGGCCTGGCAC
>NZ_SSXE01000499.1 GCF_021699195.1 Nonomuraea sp. MG754425
ACGCCGACCTCACCTCCATCACCCTCAAACTCAACCCCGACCCCGCCTGGGCCCGCCGCACCCAAACCCTCCAAATCCTCGGCCGCGAACAGAACGCCACCACCTTCACCACCCTCGCCGCCCAGGCCACCCACACCTTCGACCCCGCCACCGCCAACTCCGGCTGGCCCGCCGGCCAACTCGCCGAACTCGAAGCCTGGGGCACCACCACCACCGACCCCGGCAACCCCGGCGACGGCACCAACCTCGCCCTCGGCAAGACCATGACCGAATCCGGCCACACCCACACCTACGTCGCCGCCAACGCCAACGACGACAACCCCGCCACCTACTGGGAAGGCACCACCTACCCCGCCACCCTCACCGCCCAACTCGGCGCCAACGCCGACCTCACCTCCATCACCCTCAAACTCAACCCCGACCCCGCCTGGGCCCGCCGCACCCAAACCCTCCAAATCCTCGGCCGCGAACAGAACGCCA
>NZ_SSXE01000500.1 GCF_021699195.1 Nonomuraea sp. MG754425
GACACCCAGGGTCACCGACCCGAGGAGCAGCCCGGAGAACCCGCCCACCCCACGGCTGCCGAGCACGATGCTGTCGGCCCGCACGGCCTGGGCGATCAGCCTCTCCACGACGTTTCCCCCGGGCATCTCGGCGTCCACCTCGATCCCCGCGTCCAGCGCGTGCACCCTGCCGACGGCCGCCTCCAGCACCCCCGCGCAATACTTCCTGCCGTTGACGTTGTCCTGCCACTGCTCGCACACATGCACGATCTTCAGCGGCAACCGTCTTCGCCCCGCATCGAGGGCCGCCCACTCCACCGCCGCGTGGGACGGCGCAGAGCCGTCCACCCCCACCACGATCGGTCCGGCCATCGCCGCCCGCCCTTCACCTCATCTGCCACGCTGACCCACTGCACGGATACCTGTACAGGTCATGGTCTCGGCGACCACGAAGACGGCTGTTGGTTCAGCAAAGTTCACCCCGCGAGCCGACCGGACTTA